>JAFLDH010000334.1 GCA_017302505.1 Burkholderiales bacterium | reverse complement strand
GGGCGAGGTGTCGGCCGCGTGGGCCAGGTAGGCCGTCTGGGACAGCAGGCCCAGCAGCAGGGGCGCATGGGTCAGGGTCTTGCGGAGAAGTCGTTGGTTCATGTCGGTCTTTCAGGGGCAGTGGTTGGCGCCCGAGGGCACCGGGTTGGAGAGGTCGGCCGCGGCAGCCTGCTGGTACGGGGGTGGTGCTGAGCGGGTTGCCGCAGACGGGGTGGCCTACAAGGTCATCTTGAGCGATTCGCCCGCCCGCACCGCTGGCAGCGGGAGCCGGCCGCGGATCAGGTCGGCGGCCTTCTCCGCCACCATCACGGTGGGCGCGTTCGTGTTGCCACCGGGGATGGCGGGCATCACCGAGGCGTCCACCACGCGCAGGCCCTGCAGGCCCCGCACGCGCAGGTCGGCGTCGACCACGGCCATGTCGTCGTGGCGAGGGCCCATGCGGCAGGTGCCCACCGGGTGGTAGACGGTGTCGCTGCGCTGGCGCAAGGCGGCGCGGATGTCCTCGTCGCTCTCGACGCCCGCAGTGAACAAGTCCTTCAGCATGTGGCGCGCCAACGAGGGCTGCGTCATCAGCTGCCGCGCCCGCTTGAACCCGAAGACCATGTCGTCCAGGTCGCGCGGGTCGGCGTAGAACTGTGGGTCGATGCGCGGGGCGGTCTGCATCGTCGGCCCGGCCAGCGTCACCGTGCCGCGGCTGCGCGGACGCAGCAGCACCAGGTGGCAAGACAGCCCGTGGCCCCAGTGCGGCTTGCGAGCGTGGTCGTCCAGCAGCGCGGTGACCACCATGATCTGGAACTCAGGGGCCGGGGACTGCGGCCCCATGCGGAAGAAGCCGCCCATCTCGGCGAAGTTGGTGGCCAGCTGCCCACGTCGGTGGTGCCGCCAGCGCCGGATTTCCTGCAGCAACCGCCAGGTGCCGGGCAAGGACACGCCGAGCAGGTCGGTGCCGCGCATGCGCCAGCCGAACACGAAGTCGATGTGGTCGTGCAGGTTGCGGCCCACGCCGCTTAGCGGGTGGTGCACCGCCACGCCCTGGGGTGCGAGGTCGGAAGGATCACCCACCCCCGACACCATCAACAGCTGCGGCGACTGGAAGGCGCCTGCGCTCAGGATCACCTCGGCGCGGGCCTTCACACTGAGAAGGCGCCCGCCCTGCAGCACCTGCACACCCACGGCGCGCCGCCCATCGAACAGCACGCGCTGCGCGGCGGCGCCGGTCAGCACCTGCAGGTTGGGCCGCTTCAGCGCCGGCGCCAGATAGGCGCGGTAAGTGCTGCAGCGCTGGCCGTCCTTCTGCGTGACCTGGTTCAGGCCCATGCCCTCCTGCTCGGCGCCATTGAAATCGGTGTTGATGGCGTGGCCGGCCTCGCGCGCCGCCTGCAGGAAGTGCTGGTGGAAAGGGTTGTCGGTGCGCAGCCGGGCCACATTCAGCGGCCCGCCCTGGCCATGGAACTCGTCGTCGAACTGCTCGTTGTGCTCGGCGCGCTTGAAATACGGCAGCACGTCGTCATAGCTCCAGCCGGCGTTGCCGGCGGCAGCCCAGCGGTCGTAGTCGCTGCGATGGCCGCGCATGTAGACCATGGCGTTGATCGCCGAGCTGCCGCCCAGCGCCTTGCCGCGCGGCTGGTAGCCGCGACGCCCGTTCAGGCCGGGTTGCGGCACCGTCTGGAAGGCCCAGTTGTGCAGCGGCGTGGGCACCGTCACCGCCAGGGCGGCGGGCGTGTCGATCAGTAGCCCGCTGCCACCGCCGCCGGCTTCGATGAGCAGCACGCGGCAGCGCGGGTCTTCGCTCAACCGCGCGGCCAGCACGCAGCCCGCGGAGCCGCCGCCGACGATGACGAAGTCGGCCTCGTGTGCGTGGTCCGTGTTCATGCCCGCTGCTCCAGGTTCGGTTGGGGTTGCCGGGGCACCAGGCGCAGCGGCATGCGCTCCGGGGCCATGGTGAAGGCGTTGCGTTCGCGGATCGACGCCGGGTCCACCCCGTGCTCGATACGGAAGTGCCGCATCAGCATCGACAGCACCAGTCGGATCTCGTTGCCGGCCAGGTGGCGGCCGGGGCACACCCGAGGGCCGGCACCGAACTGCGCCCAGGCCCGGCTGTCGTGCGCCCGGCCCTCGTGCACGGGGCAGCCGGCAGCCGCGGCCAGCCAGCGCTCTGGCCGGTACTCGGCGGCGCGCCAGAAGTGGCGCTCGTCGAGCATGGGCGGCCGCAGCACGCAGATCAGCGGCGTGGCGGCCGGCAGGCGCACGCCGTCGAGCACGACCTCGGTGCGTGTCTCCATGTAGAACAGCGGCACGATGGGCTTCAGGCGCGTCGCCTCGGTGGCGCAGGCCTCGAAGGCGTCGAGCTCCGCCAGCTGCTCCAGCGTCGGGCACACGTCGGCGTCGCCCAGCACCGCGCGCGCCTTGTCGTGCAGGTGGTCCTGCCACTGCGGGTGCAGGGCCAGGTGGTGCAGCGTCCAGGCCAGCGTGTGGGCGGTGGTGTCCTCGCCCGCGAGCAGCAGCGTGATGACGTTGGCCTGCACGTCGGCATCGGCCAGCGGGCTGTCGGGCGAGACGGCCTGCACCAGCATGGCCTCAAGCACGTTGCGCGGCGCGGTGGCGGGCTCGCTCTTCAGGCGCTCGCGGGCGCGTTCGATGAGGCCGCGTACATGCGCGTGAACCGCCGCCATCGACGCGTCGAAGCGCCGGTCGGCTGGCAGGCGGACGTGGCGCCACCACGGGAAGGGCGCGTTGACGCGACGCATGATGGTCGGGAACACCTGCGCCAGATGGCGCTGGATCACGTCACCGTCGCTTTCCAGCGTGTTCGGGTCCTCGCCGAAGGCCAGCGCGGTGGTCACGTCGACCGTGTAGCGCGTCAGGTCATCGGTCATCTCGACCACACGGCCGGCCGCGGCCGACTCGGACCAGCGCTTCAGCAACCGTCTCGTGATGGCCATGAGCGTCGGATGGAAGCCCCGCAGTTGCGCCGGCGACAACGCCTGCATCACCAGACGTCGCTGCGCGTTCCAGGCCGGGCCCTCGACGGAAAACACGCCGTTGGCGCCCATCTCCGCGAACACCGATTCGATCGGCGACGAGCGTCGGAACTGCTCAGGCCTGCTGCGCAGCGCCGTCTGCAACGCGCCGGCGTTGGCCATCACGACCACGCGGCGAGGGCCCAGGCGCATGGCGTAGGGCCCGCCGAGTTCGGCGAACCAGCGCTCGAGCGTCAGGTGCAGGGTGGATGGACGCACCTGGTGTGCGTTGCCGATCCAGGGCAGGCCGGGCGGCGACGGCAGGTCGGCGATCTCGCGGGCTGTCGCAACGGCGGGCAATGCCGCGCTCGCGGGCCCGCGGTGCAGGGTGGTCTGCATCGCGGCCCCCTCAGAAGCGGTAGCCCAGCATGAGGCTGAGCACATCGGGGTCGGCCTTCACGTCGACCGTGCGCACCACATCTCCGAGCCCGAGCGTGGTGGTGGTGATGGTCGCCGTCGTGCGGATGCCGTAGCGCGCATAGGCCAGGTCAACGGCCCAGTGCGGATCGAGCTGCCATTCGGCACCGATCTTCAGCACCGGGCCGTGGCTCTTCTTCAGGCTGGAGCGGCTGGCGCTGCCGCCAAAGGCCGCGGTGTAGGCATCGGTGATGCGCTTGTCGGTGAAGAAGGTGTAGTTCAGACCGACAGCCGCATAGGGCTGCAAACGGCCCCACGGGGCTGGCTGCCAGCGCGCCAGCAGTGCAGGGAACCACGCCCTGGCGCTGCCCACTTCACCAAGAGCGGCACCAGCGCCTGCGCCGTTGAACCGTACGACAGGGGGTGTACCGAGTTGGAGCACGATGCCCCACTGATCGCTCAGCGGGACATCGGCCACCAGCGCCAGCGTGCGCGTGTCTTCGATCGAGGCCTGAACCCCGGGCGGCGTGGTGCCGGCGGGACCCGACAGGTCTGCGGACCGGGTGTTGAATCCGATGTGGGCATAGCCCAGCTTCAAGCCGGCGCCGCCGGCGGCGGTGGCGGTGCCCGCGGCAGCACACAGCAGCGCTGCCAGCAGCGCACGCGGAAGATCGGTTGACAAGACTGGCTCCATTCGTTTTGACGATGGAGCCAGTGTCGGAAGCGCGCCTCTGGGCGTCGCGGGTCGAAAGTCCCGGGCTTTGGCCGGTGGGCGTGGGCCGCGCAGCAGCCCGGGACTTCGGTCCCTGGGCCGGCACGGCACGCGAATCCGATACTGGCGTCCATTGGAGCCCGCACATGCCCGACACGAACTTGCCGAGCCTCGTCTACTACGACTTTCCCACCTCGCCCTTCTGCGCCAAGGTGAGATCGGTACTCATGTATCAACGCGCCGAGTTCACGACCGTGAACGCGCTCGCGCCCCGCCGATGGCTAGCGCTGCGCCGCCACGGCACCGGAAAGGTGCCCGCGCTGGAGATCGATGGCCGCATGGTGGTCGACTCCACCGACATCTGCCATGCGCTGGACGCGCTGTTCCCGCAGCGACCCGTGATTCCGCCGGACCCGCGCGAGCGTGCGCTGTGCCATGCGATCGAGGAGTGGTGCGACGAGTCGCTGTATTTCATCGGTCTCCGCCACGTGTGGCTGGATCCCGCCAACACGAAGATGGTGCGCCGGCGCTTCGCGCCCGGGCCGGTGGGCTGGCTGGCCTGGCGCGGCTATCGGCGCCTGATCTGTACGCAGGTGCGGGGCCAGGGAACCGGCCGCAAGTCCGACGCCCACATTGAGGCCGACCTACGCCGGCACCTCGACGCCGCCGAAGCGCTGCTCGATTCGCGCGACTTCCTGCTGAGCGATCGACCGTGGCTCTGCGACTTCGCCCTCTTCGGGCAACTGCGCTTCATAGGGTTCGCAGCCGCGGGTGCGGCGGCGCTTGCCCTGCGGCCCGCCTTGTCCGCCTATTCGGGGCGCGTGCGTCAGGCCTGCGGGCTGCCGGTGGCAACGACACACACGCATGGCGGTCCGTCGGGAACAGCCGATGGGAGCAACCGAGGAGCGAGGTAGTGCCCTCGGAAAGCCGCCAGGCGCCAGCTGTGCCCCGATCTCTGCGAGTGGCGCCTGCGGTTGTGAACCGGTTCGATCTGGTCGGGATCGCCTTTGCGTGCAAGAAAGCTGCCTGCCACCAGCGGCAGGAATTGGCCGATGGCTGGTCTTCGCGAGCGGCAGCTTTATGGAGCCTCAATCTTGGCTGCACCTGCCTCCTGGGCAGCCGAGACTCTCACCGCGGTGAGAGTTCGCTGGCGAGCATGTTCATCGACAGTGATACCAAGATAAACAACATTAGCTTGGCA
>JAFLDH010000333.1 GCA_017302505.1 Burkholderiales bacterium | reverse complement strand
CCGGCGTGGCGGTGGCGCTGGCCGAGGCGCTGGACCGGCCGGCGCTGGGCGTGCACCACCTCGAGGGGCATCTGCTGTCGCCCTTCCTGTCGGCCGACCCGCCGGCCTTTCCCTTCGTGGCGCTGCTGGTCTCCGGCGGGCACACGCAGCTGATGCGGGTGGAGGGCGTGGGCCGCTATGCGCTGCTGGGCGAGACCATCGACGACGCTGCCGGCGAGGCCTTCGACAAGAGCGCCAAGCTGCTGGGCCTGGGCTACCCGGGCGGACCGGCGCTGTCGGCGCTGGCGCGGCAGGGCCGTGCCGATGCCTTCGACCTGCCGCGGCCGCTGCTGCACCGGCCGAACCTGGATTTCTCCTTCGCCGGCCTGAAGACGGCGGTGGCCACACGGCTGCAGCGGCTGGGCGCCGCCATCGACGACACGCAGCGCGCCGACATGGCGGCCAGCGTGCAGGAAGCGATCGTCGAAGTGCTGTGCGCGAAGGCGCTGCGGGCGCTGAAGGACACGCAGCTGCAGCGGCTGGTGGTGGCCGGCGGGGTAGGGGCCAACCGCAGCCTGCGGCAGCGGCTGGATGCGGCCTGCGGCCGGCTCGGCGTGCGCGTGCACTATCCGGAGCCGGCGCTGTGCACCGACAACGGCGCGATGATCGCGCTGGCCGCCGCCATGCGCTGGCAGGCCGGCCTGGCCACCGCCGAGCGCGGCGGTGGCTTCAGCGTGCGCCCGCGCTGGGATCTGGCCGAAGCCTGAGCGCGGGCGCCGCTGCCGTCAGTTGACGGCGATGCGGGTGCTGGCCGGCACGCCGCGCTTGGCCAGCGTCAGGGTCAGCACGCCATGTTCCAGCTTGGCGCTGGATTCGGCCTGGTCCACCTCGGCCGACACCGTGAAGCTGCGCGCGAAGCTGGCGCTCGAACGCTCGCGGTAGACGACGCGGTCGCCTTCCTTCTTTTCTTCGTCCTTGCGGGTCTGCGCCTCGATGGTGACGCGGCGGCCCTCGATGGCTACCTTGACGTCTTCCTTGGCCACGCCCGGCAGGTCGAGCTTGACGGTGTAGGCACGCTCGGATTCCGACACGTCCAGTGCCGGGATGCGCGCGCCGGTGCCGTTCTGCGCGGCCGGTGCGAAGAAGCGTTCGAAGCTGTCGTCGAACAGGCGGTCGAAGCTGCGCGCCAGATCGGAGGCGCTGCGGGTCAAGGGAACGAGAAACATGGTCACTCCTAGAATCGTTGGCGGCGTCCGCGGTCCGATGCAGGCGCCCATGCACCGCAGATGGGCGCCGTGGTGTGCGTTTCAAGCCCCACCCCTGCCGACGCCTCCCACTGCCATGCGCGACACCATCGCCTCCCTGCCCGCCTCGAAGATCCGCCAGGTGGCCAACGCCGCGATGGGCCGCGACGACGTGCTGGCCTTCTGGTTCGGTGAAAGCGACGAACCCACGCCGGAGGCGGTGCGCGAGGCCGCCGCCCGGTCGCTGCGCGACGGCGAGACCTTCTATTCGCACAACCTGGGGCTGGAGCCGCTGCGCCAGGGGCTGGCCGACTACCTGTCGGCACTGCATGCGCCGGTGGCCATGGAGCGCATCGCCGTCACCTCGTCGGGCGTCAACGCGCTGATGCTGGCGATGCAGATGCTGGTGGATGCCGGCGACGAAGTGGCCGCCGTGGTGCCGTTGTGGCCCAACCTGACGGCGCAGGCGCAGATCCTGGGCGGCCGGGTGCGGCGCATTGCGCTGCAGCCGCGCCAGGGCCGCTGGACGCTGGATGTGGACGCGCTGTGCGCGGCCGTCACGCCGGCCACCCGCGCGCTGCTGCTGAACGCGCCGGGCAACCCCACCGGCTGGACGCTGACCCGCGCCGAGCAGCAGGCCATCCTGGCGCATTGCCGGCGCACCGGCACCTGGATCGTGGCCGACGAGGTGTACGAACGGCTGTACTACGGCGACGCGCCGGCGGCGCCCAGCTTCCTGGACATCGCCGCCGACGACGACCGGCTGATGGTGACGCACAGCTTCTCGAAGAGCTTCCTGATGACCGGCTGGCGGCTGGGCTGGCTGGTGCTGCCGCGCGGCCATCAGGACGCCGCCGCCAAGCTGGTGGAATTCAACACCTCCTGCGCGCCGGTGTTCGTGCAGCGCGGCGGGCTGGCGGCGCTGGACATCGCGCCGCAGTTCGTGCCGGCGCTGGTGCAGCGCATGCGCGCCGGCCGCGACCGGCTGGTCGACGGCCTGCTGGCCCTGCCGGGCGTGACGGTGGCCCGGCCGGAGGGTGGCATGTACGCCTTCTTCCAGGTGGCGGGGCAGGGCGATTCGCTGGCCTTCGCGCAGCAGCTGGTGGCCCGTCACGGGCTGGGGCTGGCGCCCGGGGCGGCCTTCGGCGACGAGGGCGAAGGCTGGCTGCGCTGGTGCTTTGCCACGCGCGACCTGCAGCGCCTGGACCAGGGGCTGGCCCGGCTGGCCGGCGCGCTGGGGCTATAATCCGCGCGTTCTGCCGGGCGCTGGTGCCTGGCGGTGCACAGCACGCTACGGGTCGGTTTCACCTGTAGTCGCAAGTCGAACCGGAAACCGTCGCAGCGCCGCAGCCTGGCGTGGGCGGATTCCAACCTGAGGAACTCCCATGACCATGGCAAGCGCGCAAGTCGCTGAAATCATCAAGTCCCACGCGCGCAGCGCGTCGGATACCGGCTCGCCGGAAGTGCAGGTGGCCCTGCTGACCGCCCGCATCAACGAGCTGACCCCGCACTTCAAGCTCCACCTGAAGGACCACCACGGCCGCCGCGGCCTGCTGAAGCTGGTGAACCAGCGTAAGCGCCTGCTGGCCTACCTGAAGGACAAGGACGCCGAGCGCTACACCGCGCTGATCGGCAAGCTCGGCCTGCGCAAGTAAGCCGCAGACCGGTTCACCGGGCCCGTGCGGCCGTCGCCGCGCGGGCTCATCCGGAGCAGGGCCCCCCGTTGAACGCTGCTGTGTCATTCCACCGACGCCAGGATGCTGGCTTCACTGGAATGGCATGCCGCCAGCGGAACCGTGCTCCTGGTTCCAGGCACCGCTTGAGGCGTGCCGCATTCGCATAGGAGACTTTCCCATGAGCCTTTTCAACAAGGTCAGCAAGACCTTCCAGTGGGGCCCCCACACCGTCACGCTGGAAACCGGCGAGATCGCCCGCCAGTCCAGCGGCGCCGTCGTCGTCAACATCGACGACACCGTGGTGCTGGCCACCGTGGTGGCTTCGAAGAGCGCCAAGCCGGGCCAGGACTTCTTCCCGCTGACGGTGGACTACACCGAGAAGACCTATGCCGCCGGCAAGATCCCGGGCAGCTTCTTCAAGCGCGAGGGTAGGCCCAGCGAGCACGAGATCCTGACCTGCCGGCTGATCGACAGGCCGATCCGGCCGCTGTTCCCCGAGGGCTTCTACAACGAGGTGCAGGTCATCGTGCACGTGATGAGCCTGAACCCCGAGGTGCAGGCCGACATCGCCGCCATGATCGGCACCAGCGCCGCGCTGGCGATCAGCGGCATCCCCTTCGACGGCCCGATCGGCGCTGCCCGTGTCGGCTACGTCAACGGCGAATACGTGCTGAACCCCGGCCAGACCCAGCTGAGCGAATCGAAGCTGGACCTGGTGGTCGCCGGCACCGAGGCGGCCGTGCTGATGGTGGAGTCCGAAGCCGACATGCTGTCCGAAGAGGTGATGCTGGGCGCGGTGGTCTTCGGCCACGAGCAGGGCAAGATCGCCATCAATGCCATCAACGAGCTGGTGCGGGATGCCGGCAAGCCCGAGTGGGACTGGAAGGCCCCGGCCAAGGACGAGGCCTTCATCGCCAAGCTGAACGCGCTGGCCGAAGAGCCGCTGCGCGCGGCTTACCAGATCCGCAGCAAGCAGGCGCGCACCCAGGCCTGCCGCGAAGCCTATGCCAACGTGCTGGCCGCGCTGAAGGCCGAAGGATCGGAGTTCGACGCCGTCAAGGTCGAGGCCCAGTTGTTCGACATCGAAGCGCGCATCGTGCGCAGCCAGATCCTGGCCGGCGAGCCGCGCATCGACGGCCGCGACACCCGCACCGTGCGGCCGATCGAGATCCGCAACGGCGTGCTGCCGCGCACCCACGGTTCGGCGCTGTTCACCCGCGGCGAGACGCAGGCGCTGGTGGTGGCCACGCTGGGCACCGAACGCGACGCGCAGCGCATCGACGCGCTGGCCGGCGAGTTCACCGACACCTTCATGCTCCACTACAACATGCCGCCCTTCGCCACTGGCGAGGCCGGCCGCTTCGGCAGCCCGAAGCGCCGAGAAATCGGACACGGCCGTCTGGCCAAGCGCGCGCTGGTGGCCGCGCTGCCGAAGAAGGAAGACTTCCCGTACACGATGCGCGTGGTCAGCGAGATCACCGAATCGAACGGCTCGTCGTCGATGGCCTCGGTGTGCGGCGGCTGCCTGGCGCTGATGGACGCCGGCGTGCCGATGAAGGCGCACGTGGCCGGCATCGCGATGGGCCTGATCAAGGACGGCAACCGCTTCGCCGTGCTGACCGACATCCTCGGCGACGAGGACCACCTGGGCGACATGGACTTCAAGGTGGCCGGCACCACCAGCGGCATCACCGCGCTGCAGATGGACATCAAGATCCAGGGCATCACCAAGGAGATCATGCAGGTGGCGCTGGCGCAGGCCAAGGAAGCGCGCCTGCACATCCTGGGCAAGATGCAGGAAGCGATGGGCGAGGCCAAGGCCGAGGTGTCGCAGTTCGCGCCGCGCCTGTACACGATGAAGATCAACCCGGAGAAGATCCGCGACGTCATCGGCAAGGGCGGCGCGGTGATCCGTGCGCTGACCGAGGAGACCGGCTGCGTGATCGACATCGGCGAGGACGGCACCATCACCATCGCCTCCACCGACAGCGACAAGGCGGCCTTCGCGCGCAAGCGCATCGAGGAGATCACCGCCGAAGCCGAGGTGGGCAAGGTCTACGAAGGCCCGGTCACCAAGATCCTGGACTTCGGTGCGCTGATCAACATCCTTCCCGGCAAGGACGGCCTGCTGCATATCAGCCAGATCGCGCACCAGCGCGTCGAGAAGGTCACCGATTTCCTCGAGGAAGGCCAGTTGGTCAAGGTCAAGGTGCTGGAGACCGATGAGAAGGGCCGCATCAAGCTGTCGATGAAGGCGCTGCTCGAGCGGCCGGAAGGCATGGAAGAGGAGCGCGAGCGCCCGCCGCGCCGCGAGTACGGCGACCGTCCGCGCCG
>JAFLDH010000332.1 GCA_017302505.1 Burkholderiales bacterium | reverse complement strand
AGCAGCTGCGCCCGGCCCTGCAGCGGCTGCGCGACTTCGTCGCCGGCCCCTACCTGGCGGCGGCCCCGGCCAGCGGTGCGCTCAGTGGCTATCCCGAGGGCGCGCGGGTCTATGCGCTGCTGATCGCGCATCACACGACGCTGCCGCTGGAAGCCCGCGCGCTGCACGAAACCGGCCTGCGCGAGGTGGCCCGCCTGCGCGCCGAGATGGAAGCGGCCGCGCGCGAGGCCGGCTATGGCGGCCGGCTGGACGCCTGGATCCGGCATCTGCACGACGACCCGGGCCAGTACTACGCCAGCGGCGCGGCCCTGCTGGAGGGCTATCGCGCGATCGCGCGGCGCATCGACCCCGAGCTGCCGAAGCTGTTTGCCGAGCTGCCGCGCACGGCCTACGGCGTGCGGTCGATGCCCGACTACCACGGCCCGCAGAAGGCCGAGTACTACGAGGCTCCCTCCATGGATGGCAGCCGGCCAGGCTGGTTCAACGCCAACCTGCTGGGCTACCAGCGGAAGCCGCGCTGGGCGATGCCGGCGCTGGTGGCGCACGAGGCGGTGCCCGGCCACCATCTGCAGGTGGCGCGTGCGCTGGAGCTGGGCGCGCTGCCGGCCTTTCGGCGTGATCTGGGCTACACGGCTTACGTCGAGGGCTGGGCGCTGTATGCCGAGACGCTGGGCCTGGAGATCGGCCTGTACCCCGATCCGGCCAGCCGCTTCGGCTACCTGCAGATGCAGGCCTTCCGCGCGGCGCGGCTGGTGGTGGACACGGGCCTGCATGCCTTCGGCTGGACGCGCGAGCAGGCCATCGACTACCTGGAAGCCGCCAGCGGGCTGGACCGCGGCCATTGCGCCAGCGAGGTCGACCGCTACACCTCGTCGCCCGGCCAGGCGCTGGCCTACATGACCGGGCAGCTGCAGATCATCGCGCTGCGCCAGCGCGCGCAGGCCAAGCTGGGCGAGCGCTTCGACCTGCGCCGCTTCCACAACGCGGTGCTGGACCAGGGCGCGCTGCCGCTGCCGGTGCTGGAGGCCGAGATCGACGCCTGGATCGCCGCCGAGGCGGCACGGCCGCTGCGCTAGAGTGGGCCGATGGGCTTCGACCTGGCCTTCTCGATCAAGGTGTTCTCGGCGCTGTTCGCGATCATGAACCCGGTGGTCAACGTGCCGATGTTCCTGGCGCTGACCGATGGCGCCACGCCGGCGCAGCGCCGTCGCGTGGCCAGCACCGCGCTGATCGCGGTGGCCATCGGCTGCGTGCTGTCGGCCGTGGCCGGCGCGCAGATCCTGGCGTTGTTTGGCGTCAGCATCAACGACTTTCGCCTGGCCGGCGGGCTGCTGGTGCTGCTGATCGCGCTGTCGATGCTGCACGGCGCGCCCAGCGCGCAGCATGCGTCCACCGCGCAGGAGCGCGCCGACGTGGACCGCGCCGACAGCGTGGCGATCTACCCGCTGGCCATTCCCATGCTGCTGGGCCCGGGCAGCATCGCCACGATGATCGTCATGGGCCACGGCGCGATGGCCAACGGCCACGAGCTGGCTTTCGCGGCCGGGCTGCTGGCCTTCCTGGCGCTGCTGGCGGTGGCGCTGCTGGCCGCGCCCTCGCTGGCCCGGCACTTGTCGCCGCGCGTGGCCGCCATCACGCAGCGGCTGATGGGCATGATCCTAGCCGCGATCGCGGTGGACATGATGCTGACCAGCCTGCGCGCGGTGTTCCCGGCGCTGACGCGCTGAGCGCCTACAGCCGCGTGACGTGGTGCGTGGCCACCCGGCCGCCGTTCCAGCGGCCGCCCAGCGCCCTTTCCACCTGCGCGGCCAGCTGCAGCAGCAGCCCGTCCTGCGCCTGGCGGGCCTGCGCGTGGATGCCCAGCGGCAGGCCGGATTCCTGCGTGCCCAGCGGCATCGACAGGCCGGGGATGCCGCACAGGTTGGTCAGCGGCGTGTAGGCGAAGTTGCGCCACAGGTTCTGGAACCAGTCCAGCACCGAGGGGTTGTCGCTGATCGTCAGGTATTCGGTGGTGCCCACCCGCGGCGTGGGCAGCGCGGTGATCGGCGTCAGCACGATGTCCCACTGCTCGAAGAACTGGCCGAAGGCGCGCGAGGTGGTGTTGAACACCGCCTGCATCTGCGCCCGCTCGGTGAAGCTGGTGCGCATGCCCATCGCCCAGACGCGCCGGCAAATCGGCTCGATCAGGTCCTCGGGCGGCGTGTCCAGGCCGCGCGCGGCCAGCAGGTTGGCGATGGTCTGCGCGAAGTTGCTGATGTAGCAGGTGGTCTGCGCGGCGAAGGCGGCGCGGTAGTCGATGGCCGGCTGGGCCCATTCGACGTGGTGGCCCAGGCCCTGCAGCAGCCGGCCGGCACGCTCCAGCTCGGCCACGTAGTGCGGCATGGCGCGGTACTCGCCCCACTCATGCGACAGTGCGATGCGCAGCGGCGGCGGGTCGCGCTCGATCAGCTGCAGGTAGGGCTCGGCCGGCGTCCAGTAGGGCATGAACTCGCCGGGCGCCCCGCCGCGGCACTGGTCGAAGAAGGCCGCGGTGTCGCGCACCGTGCGGCTGACGCAGCCCTGCGCCGACACCAGGCCCGACAGGTCGGACAGCTTGGGCGCGATCGAGAACACGCCGCGCGAGGGCTTCAGCCCGATCAGCCCGTTGGCCCCGGCCGGAATGCGGATCGAGCCGCCGCCGTCGGTGGCATGGGCCAGCGGCAGGATGCCGGCGGCCACCGCCGCGGCCGAGCCGGCCGACGAGCCCAGCGTGGTGTAGTCCAGGTTCCACGGGTTGCGCGTCACGTAGACCGCCGGGTTCTCGGCCGACGAGCACAGGCCGAATTCCGGCGTGGTGGTGCGGCCGATCAGGTTCAGCCCGGCCTGGCGCATCTTGCCGGTAAGGAAGCTGTCCTCGCCGGCGCGCTGCCCGCGCATGAACAGCGAGCCCATCTCCTGCAGCCGGCCGCGCATCGTCGGGCCCAGGTCCTTCAGCAACATGGGTACGCCGGCGAAGAAGCCGTCGCGCCGCGCGCCGGCGGAATAGGGTTCGGCCAGCGCATCGTCGAAGAGCTCGACCACCGCCGCGATGCGCGGGTTCAGCGCCTGCACCGCGGCCGCCGCCTGGGCGGCGACCTCGGCCGCACTCAGATCGCCGGCGCGCACCCTGGCGGCCAGCGCCACCGCGTCGTGCGCCACCCATTCGTCCCAGCTCATCGCCCCGCTCATGTCTGCTGTCTCCCGCGGCCCGTCGAAGCGCCCCAGTCTACGGCGGCGCGCCGGCATGCCAGACTGCAGCCCGTGCACCTGCTCTTCGTCTACGGCTCGCTGAAGGAAGGCTTCCCGAACTTCCACGTCAACCGTGGGCAGCGGCTGCCCGGCGACTACCGTACGCTGCAGCCGCACCCGCTCTACGTGGTGGGCGGCCGCCTGCCCTGCCTGCTGCCGCTGCCCGGCCAGGGCCTCCGGGTGCGCGGGCAGCTGTTCCGGGTGGACGACGTGGCGCTGGCTAAGATGGACCGGCTGGAGCGTATCGGCGAGCCCGGCGGCTACCAGCGCGCGCGCATCGCGGTAGAACGCATCGACCTGCCGACGCCGACCCTGCACGAAGCCTTCGTCTACCTGCAAGACCCCGCCCTGCTGGACGGCCCCGGCCCGCACCTGGGACCGTTGGCTGAGTACCTGCCCGAGCACGCGCGCACGCTGCGCTGGTAGGTCCACCCGCTTTGGGGATGGGGGCGGCCGCGGGCCGTCGCTAGCATGGCCGCCGAGACCCGCCGATGCCCGCCTACGCCGCCCTGTACTACCAGCCCGAAGGCTTCGACACGCACCGCGAGAAGCTGATGGGCCGGCACGCGGCCAGCGAGGGCTTCCTGAAGGGTCTGGTGCAGTACGGCCAGCTGGACACGCTGTACGCCTACACCGACACGCGCGAGCACGCGCTGCATTTCGAGCGGCTGTGCGCCGGCTTCGGCAACCGCCGGCCGGTGGTGTGGATGCACAGCGACGACCCCAGCACGCCACGGCGGGCCGGCGCACTGCATCTGGCCGACCCGAACCTGGTGGCCGCCGCCTGGCGGCGCCGCGCGGTGGGGCAGCGGCTGTACTCGATCACCGGCGTCACCCACACCACCGCCTCGGCCGGCGCGATGGACCTGCTGAGCGGCCTGGTCAGCGCGCCGGTGCAGCCCTGGGACGCGCTGGTCTGCACCTCGACCGTGGTGCGTGACACCGTCGAGCAGGTGCTCGACGCACAGCAGGACTACCTGGCCAGCCGGCTGGGGGCGACGCGCTTCGTGCGGCCGCAGCTGGCGCTGATCCCGCTGGGCGTGGACGGCGCGGCCTTCGCGCTCGACGAGGCGGTGCGCGCCGCCGGCCGCCGCGCCTTCGGCATCGGCCCCGAAGACGTGGCGGTGCTGTTCGTGGGCCGGCTGTCCTTCCATGGCAAGGCGCATCCGCTGCCGATGTACCTGGGCCTGCAGCGTGCCGCGCAGGCGCTTCCCGGGGCACGGCTGCACCTGGTGCAGGCCGGCTGGTTTGCCAACGAGCACATCGAGAAGGCGATGCGCGAGGGCGCCGCCACGCTGTGCCCCGACGTGGCCTGCCATTTTGTCGACGGCCGCAAACCCGAGCTGCGACGCATGGCCTGGCAGGCGGCGGACCTGTTCACCTCGCTGTCCGACAACATCCAGGAGACCTTCGGCCTGACGCCGGTGGAGGCCATGGCCGCCGGCCTGCCGGGCGTGGTCAGCGACTGGAACGGCTACCGCGACACGCTGCGCGACGGCATCGACGGCCTGCGCGTGCCCACGGTGATGCCGCGCGCCGGCCTGGGCATCGACCTGGCCGACCGCCATGCGGCCGGCATCGACAGCTACGACCTGTACTGCGCGCGCGCCAGCCAGTTCGTGGCGGTGGACATGGACGCTGCCGCCGCGGCCTACCAACGGCTGGTGACCGATGCCGCGCTGCGCCGGCAGATGGGTGCGGCCGCGCGGCAACGGGCGCTGGCGCAGTTCGACTGGCGGGTGATCATCGCGCGCTACCAGGCGCTGTGGCAGCAGCTGGCCGAGCAGCGGCAGCGCGCGGCCGAGAGCGCGCCGCTGACCGACGGGCAGACGCCGCAGCCGGCGCGCATGGACCCGTACCGCGCCTTTGCCAGCTACCCCAGCCAGGTGCTGGGCCCGGCCCACCGCGTGGCGCTGGCACCCGATGCCGATGCCGCCCGGCTGCAGACGCTGCTGCGCATGCCGCTGTTCAGCTACATGCAGGGCCTGGCACCCGATGCCGATCGTTGCGCGGCGCTGTTCGCCGAACTGCAGCGCCGCGGCCCGCTGCGCGTGGAC
>JAFLDH010000331.1 GCA_017302505.1 Burkholderiales bacterium | reverse complement strand
GCGCTGCTGTTCTCGGCCCGCGCGCGGGTGCTGGCCGGCGAACTGCCGGCCGCGCACAGCCTGGACTACCTGTCCGGCTTGCTGATCGGCGAAGAGCTGCGCAGCCTGCTGCCAGGGGCCGGCAGCGCGGCGCTGCAACTGGTGGGCGATGCGGCGCTGTGCGAGCGCTACCGCCGTGCGCTGGCGCTGTTCGGACGCAGTGTGCAGCGCGTGGGTGACGACGCCGCAGCCGCCGGGCTGTGGCAGGTGGCCGTGCGTGCCGGTTTGTGCCTTGGGGAGACGGCCGATGCGTGACTACCTGGAGCCACTGCCGCTGGTGGCCATCCTGCGCGGCATCACGCCCGAGGAGGCGCTGCCTGTCGGCCAGGCGCTGGTCGACGCGGGCTTCCGCATCATCGAGGTGCCGCTGAATTCGCCACGGCCGTTGCGCAGCATCCAGGCGCTGGCCGGTGCCTTCGGCGACCGCTGCCTGATCGGCGCCGGCACGGTGCTGAGCCCGGCGCAGGTGGACGAGGTGGCCGCGGCCGGCGGCCGGCTGATCGTGATGCCGCACGGCGACCCGGAGGTGATTCGCGCCGCCAAGGCGCGCGGCCTGTGGTGCGCGCCGGGCATCGCCACGCCGACCGAAGGCTTTGCCGCGCTGGCGGCCGGTGCCGATGCGCTGAAGCTGTTCCCGGCCGAGCTGCTGACGCCCGCGGTGCTGAAGGCGCTGCGCGCGGTGTTCCCACCGCAGGTGCTGTTCCTGCCGGTGGGTGGCATCACGCCGCAGAACCTGCCGGCCTACCGCGCGGCCGGGGCCAGCGGCTTCGGCCTGGGTTCGGCGCTGTACAAGCCTGGCATGCCAGCCGCAACCGTGGCCGCCGCGGCTCAGGCCTTCACGGCCGCCTGGCGCGCCGCCTGACCCGCGCGCGCCTTGCAGCGCAGCGCCCGCTAATGGCCAAAGCGCAGTGCGCTGAGGCGCAGATGGCGGCAAGGCGAAGCCCGCTTCAGGCTCCAGGGCCCTTCGGGCTGGTGGGGCGTCGCAGCATCACCACCACCAGCGTGACCACGGTGATCGGGATCACGAAGCCCAGCATCGCGCTGGAGAAGGCGCCCAGTGCATCATGCTTCTGTGCCGCCAGGATCAGGTAGGCCACATAGGCCACGTAATACAGCAGGAACACGCTGCCTTCCCAGCGCGCGATCTCGCGGCCGGTGACGAACACCGGCAGGCAGGCCAGCGCCACGGCCAGCATCACCCAGATGTCGAAGTTCAGCACCGCGGCCGGCACGCCCAGGCCGGCGCTGCCGGCCGCCAGGCCCGAGATGCCCAGGCAACCCAGGATGTTGAAGGTGTTGCTGCCCACCACGTTGCCGACCGCGATGTCGCGCTCGCCCTTGACGGCGGCCATCACCGAGGTGGCCACCTCGGGCATCGAGGTGCCGGCGGCCACGATGGTCAGGCCGATGACCACGTCGCTGACGCCCAGCGTCTTGGCAAAGCTCACTGCCGAGGACACCAGCCACTCCGAACCCACCACCAGCAGCCCCAGGCCGACGACGATCAGCAGCAACTGCACCGGCAGCCTGCTGTCCCAGTCGCCCGGGGCGGCCGGCTTGGCCTCGGCCGCGAACTCGTCCTGTGCCGCCTGGGTCTCGTGGCGCGACTGGCGCACCAGGAACACGGTGTAGGCCAGCATCAACCCAAACAGCAGCGCAGCGTCCAAGGTGCCCAGCTTGCCGTCCAGCGACAGCGCCAGCAGCAGCAGCGACGCGCCGATCATGATCGGCACCTCCTGGCGGATCAGCTGGATGTTCACCACCAGCGGCGTGATCAGCGCCGACAAGCCCAGGATAAACAGCACGTTGAAGATGTTGCTGCCGACCACGTTGCCCAACGCGATGTCGGTGGTGCCGTTGAGCACCGCGCCCACCGACACGGCCACCTCCGGCGCGCTGGTGCCGAAGGAGACCACCGTCAGCCCCACCACCAGCGGCGAGATGCCGAAGGACAACGCCAGCTTCGACGCACCACGCACCAGCAGCTCGGCGCCGGCGACCAACGCGACCAGCCCGGCCAGGAAGGCGAGCAGCGTCATGCCGGGCCCGAGCTCAGTGATCGCCGCCGCGCCGGGTGTGCGGCATCAGTCGGTCGGTGGCGGCGATGGCCAGCGCCGACAGCAGGAAGGTGACGTGGATCAGCGTCTGCCAGAGCAGCACCTTCTCGGTGTAGTTCTCGGCATTGATGAAGGTCTTCAGCAGGTGGATCGAACTGATGCCGATGATCGCGGTGGCCAGCTTGACCTTCAGCACCGAGGCATTCACGTGGCTCAGCCACTCGGGCTGGTCGGGGTGGCTTTCCAGGCGCATGCGCGAGACGAAGGTCTCGTAGCCGCCGACGATGACCATGATCAGCAGGTTGCTGATCATCACCACGTCGATCAGCGCCAGCACCACCAGCATGATGATGGTTTCGTTCAGGCTGGTGATCGGCGCGGCGCTCTTGTAGCCGATGCTGGTGACCAGCTTGTCCAGCGCCGCGTTGTTGCCGAAGGCGGCCTCGATCAGGTGCGTCAGCTCCACCCAGAAGTGGAAGACGTACACCGCCTGCGCCAGGATCAGGCCCAGGTACAGCGGCAGCTGCAGCCAGCGGCTGGCGAAGATCAGGTTGGGCAGGGGAGGCAGTCGTTGTGCGGCGGGAGTCGGTCGGTTGGACATGGCTGCCTGTAGGGACTTTTCTCGGGGATAGCCCGGTTGCCGCAAATTGTAGATGGGCGACCATTTCGCCCGGCCGGGGGGCCGAGTAAGGCCAACGTCAGAGCGCCCGCTTAACTTTCGGGCATCCCCAAAACGCCCGCCAGCAGGCCACATCCAGAGGAGACAGACATGTCCGAGACGCAGAGCCCCGCCGCCCCGAAGGTCTACACGCCCAGCGAAGCCGCCACCCAAGGAGCCCATGTGTCCGGCATGGCGGCCTACCAGGCCTTGTGCGACAAGGCCGAAGCCGACTACGCCGGCTACTGGGCCGACCTGGCGCGCGAGTTCGTCAGCTGGAAGAAGCCGTTCACGCAGACGCTCAACAGCAGCGGTGCGCCCTTCTTCAAGTGGTTCGAGGACGGCACGCTGAACGTCTCCTACAACTGCCTGGACCGCAACGTCGAGGCCGGCAAGGGCGGCAAGACGGCCATCGTCTTCGAGGCCGACGACGGCAAGGTCACCAAGGTTACGTACGCCGACCTGCTGGAGCGCACCTGCCGCATGGCCAACGCGCTGAAGGCGCGCGGCGTCAAGAAGGGCGACCGCGTCGTCATCTACATGCCCATGAGCATCGAAGGCGTGGTGGCCATGCAGGCCTGCGCGCGCATCGGCGCCATCCACTCGGTGGTGTTCGGCGGCTTCTCGGCGCAGTCGGTGCGCGACCGCGTGCAGGACGCCGGCGCGGTGATGATCATCACCGCCGACGAGCAGGCCCGCGGCGGCAAGCACCTGCCGCTGAAGGCCATCGTCGACGAGGCCATCGCACTCGGTGGCTGCGAGACCATCAAGGACGTCATCGTCTACCAGCGCACCGGCGGCAAGGTCGCCTGGGACGCCAGCCGCGACCGCTGGATGCATGAGCTGACGGCCGCCGCCGCCGCGACCTGCGAGCCCGAGTGGGTCGAGGCCGAGCACCCGCTGTTCCTGCTGTACACCAGCGGCTCCACCGGCAAGCCCAAGGGCGTGCAGCACAGCACCGGCGGCTACCTGCTGCATGCGGCGCTGACCACCAAGTGGACCTTCGACCTGAAGGACAGTGACATCTTCTGGTGCACCGCCGACATCGGCTGGGTCACCGGCCACACCTACATCACCTACGGCCCGCTGGCGCTGGGCGGCACCGAGATCGTCTTCGAGGGTGTGCCCACCTATCCGGACGCCGGCCGCTTCTGGAAGATGATCCAGGACCACAAGGTCACCGTCTTCTACACCGCGCCCACCGCCATCCGCAGCCTGATCAAGGCCGCCGAGGCCAACGACAAGGTGCATCCGAAGAGCTACGACCTGAGCAGCCTGCGCATCCTGGGCTCGGTGGGCGAGCCCATCAACCCGGCCGCCTGGGAGTGGTACCACAAGCACGTGGGCGGCGGCCGCTGCCCGATCGTCGACACCTTCTGGCAGACCGAGACCGGCGGCCACATGATCACGCCGCTGCCGGGCGCCACGCCGCTGGTGCCGGGCTCGTGCACGCTGCCCTTCCCGGGCATCCAGGCCGCGGTGGTGGACGAGACCGGCAAGGACGTGCCGTGGGGGCAGGGCGGCATCCTGGTCGTGAAGAAGCCGTGGCCCAGCATGATCCGCACGATCTGGGGCGACCCCGAGCGCTTCAAGAAGAGCTACTACCCCGAGGACTTCCAGGGCCGCTACTACCTGGCGGGCGACGGCGCGATCCGCGACGCCAAGACCGGCTACTTCACCATCACCGGCCGCATCGACGACGTGCTGAACGTCTCGGGCCACCGCATGGGCACGATGGAGATCGAGTCGGCGCTGGTCAGCTGCACCGAGCTGGTGGCCGAGGCCGCGGTGGTGGGCCGCCCGGACGAGACCACCGGCGAGGCGATCTGCGCCTTCGTCGTGCTGAAGCGTTCGCGCCCGACCGGCGAGGAAGCGAAGAAGATCGCCAACGAACTGCGCAACTGGGTGGCCAAGGAGATCGGCCCGATCGCCAAGCCCAAGGACATCCGCTTCGGCGACAACCTGCCGAAGACGCGCAGCGGCAAGATCATGCGCCGCCTGCTGCGCTCGCTGGCCAAGGGCGAGACGATCACGCAGGACACCAGCACGTTGGAGAACCCGGCGATCCTCGAGCAATTGGCGCAGACCAATTGATCGAGGCGGCGCCGCAAGGCGCCGCGCGGCCTCAGCCGCGATGCCGGGTTCGGGGCTCGCTCATATCGCGCCAGCGATGTGAGCGAGCACCAGAATCCGGCCATCCTGGATCAGTTGGCGCAGACCAACTGACGTCGACATCGCTTCGCGCGAAGGCCGCCCTTTGGGGCGGCCTTTTTCGTTTCCCGCCTCAGCGCACCCCGCCCGGCGCCTCGGCCTTCAGCACGGCCAGGCTGTCCAGCGCCCGCTGCTCCAACGCGCGCGCACCCTGGCGCCGCGCCAGATCCACCGCGGCGCTGAAGCAGCGCCGTGCCTCTTCGGCCTGCGTAGCCCGACGGCCGCTGGCCAGCGCCACCTCGCCCTGCAGGCGCAGGCCTTCGGCCGCATAGAGCGCGTTGCCGGTGTCCCGCACCAGCGCATCGGCTTCGGCCAGCACCTGCATCGCCGCCTGCGGCTGGCCGGCGGCCAGATGGGCTTCGGCCAGCGCACACAGCAGGTAGGGCACGCCCACCCGGCCA
>JAFLDH010000330.1 GCA_017302505.1 Burkholderiales bacterium | reverse complement strand
TGCGGCCCAACCGCACGATGACGCGCATGAGCAAGTACGGCATCGAGCTCTATGCCACGCTGGAGGCCGAGACCGGCCTGGCCACTGGCTGGAAACCCTGCGGCAGTGTCAACGTGGCGCGCACGCCCGAGCGCTGGCAGGTGCTGCAGCGGCAGGCGGCGCTGGCGCGCGGCTTCGGCGTCGAGGTGCAGCTGATCACGCCCAAGGAAGCGGGCGACCTGTACCCGCTGCTGCGCACCGACGATCTGCAGGGCGCGCAGTGGGTGCCCGGCGACGGCAAGGCCAACCCGGCCGACCTGTGCATGAGCCTGGCCAAGGGGGCGCGGCAGCGTGGCGCGAAGCTGCTCGAAGGCATCGAAGTCACTGGCGTGATCGTCGAGAACGGGCACGCGGTGGGCGTGCGCACGGCACAGGGCGAGGTGCGCTGCGAGGTGGTCGTCAACTGCGCCGGCCAGTGGGCGCGGCAGTTCGGTGCGCTGGCGGGCGTGACGGTGCCGCTGTACTCGGCTGAGCACTTCTATATCGTCACCGACCGCATCGAAGGCGTGCACCCGATGCTGCCGGTGATGCGCGACCCCGACGGCTACATCTACTACAAGGAAGAGGTGGGCGGCCTGCTGATGGGCGGCTTCGAGCCGCAGGCCAAGCCCTGGCGCGTGGACCCGATTCCGGCGGACTTCCAGTTCCAGCTGCTCGACGAGGACTGGGACCAGTTCGAGCCGCTGATGACCGCGGCGATCCACCGCACGCCCTGCCTGGAGACGGCGAAGATCAAGATGCTGCTGAACGGACCGGAGAGCTTCACGCCCGACGGCAACTTCATCCTGGGCGAGGCGCCGTCCCTGCGCGGCTACTTCGTCTGCGCGGGCTTCAATTCCTCGGGCATCGCCAACAGCGGCGGCGCCGGCCGGCTGATGGCCGAATGGATCGCTGGCGGCGAGGCGCCGATGGACCTTTGGGACGTGGACATCCGCCGCTTCGGGAACTTCCACGCCAACCGCAAGGCGCTGGCCGAACGCACTGGCGAGACGCTGGGCCTGCACTACGCGATGCGCTGGCCGCGGCAGGAACTGCAGACTGCGCGGCCGCTGCGCACGTCGCCGCTGTACGACCTGCTGGGCGCCCAGGGCGCCAGCTGGGGCTCGAAGTTCGGCTGGGAGCGCGCCAACTACTTCAAGCCAGTCGGTGCGGCCGAGCCGGCCTACACGCTGGGTCGCCCCGGCTGGCTGGACTGGGTGATCGAAGAGCAGCGCGCCACGCGCGAGGCGGTGGCCCTGTACGACCAGAGCAGCTTTGGCAAGCTGCTGCTGCAGGGCCGCGATGCGCTGGCCGTGCTGCAGCGCTTGTGTGCGAACGAGATCGACGTGCCCATCGGCCGCATGGTCTACACCGCGATGCTGAGCGAGCGCGGCGGTTTCGAAAGCGACCTGACGGTGATGCGGCTGGCCACGGACCGCTTCCTGATCGTCACCGGCTCGGCACAGCCGGTGAGGGATGCCGACTGGATCCAGCGCCACATCGGCGACGCCTTCGCGGTGCTGACCGATGTCGGCACGCAGTGGAGCGTGCTGTCGGTGATGGGCCCGCGCTCGCGCGAGCTGCTGGGCCGCGTGAGCCCGGACGACCTGTCTCCCGCCGGCCTGCCCTTCAGCCACACGAAGGAGATCGACCTGGGTCACGCGCGGGTGCGCGCCGCGCGCATGGCCTACGTGGGCGGGCCGGGATACGAGCTGTACGTGCCGGTGGAGATGGCGCGGCATGTGTACCTGGCGCTGCACGAAGCCGGCGCCGGCCTCGGGCTGCCCGACCAATCAGGCCGCAGCCGCGGCCTGGTGGACGCCGGCTACTACGCGATCGACGCGCTGCGCATCGAAGCCGGCCGCCGCGCCTGGGGCGCCGAACTGGGCCCCGACGAGACGCCCTTCGAGGCCGGGCTGCAGTTTGCGGTGAAGCTGGACAAGCCCGCGGCCTTCATTGGGCGCGACGCCTTGTTGGGCTTGCGCGATCAGCCGCTGAACAAGAAGCTGCTGACCTTCGTCTTCGAAGACCCGCAGGCCTACGCCTGGGGCGGTGATGCGGTGTCCATCGACGGGCAGGCGGTGGGCGAGTTGTCGTCGGCGGGCTGGAGCCCGAAGGCGTCTGCCTGCGTAGCGCTGGGCTATGTGCGCGGCGACGCCGCGCGGCGCGTGCACCGTGGCACGCCAGTGCAGATCGATCTGTACGGCCGGCCGGCGGCAGCTACCGCCTGGGACCAGTGGCCGCCGAAAGCCGGCGGAGCCTGAGTGAGCCGATCCCGGCCCGGCACGGCGCCGTGCAGCGTCGTCGCACGCTACGCTCCGGCAGGTTATCCCCGATAGCCGGCCCGCCGTGGCGCGGGTCCAATGGTCCGATCTTCGAGGAGCGCCCGATGACCGACCCGACGACCTTCTCCCCGCGCCGCCGCGCCGTGGTGGCTGCCGGCCTGGGCAGCTTGATCGCTGCGCCGGGCCTGGTCCGCGCCCAGGCGGCGTGGAAGCCCGAGCGTCCGATCACCGTCTACAACCCGTTTGCCGTGGGCGGCATCACCGACCTGCACATGCGTCTGGTGGGCGAGAAGGTCGGCAAGATGCTCGGCCAGCAGGTGCTGATCGATGCCAAGCCCGGCGCCGCCGGCACGCTGGCCCCGGCGACGCTGATGACGGCCAAGCCCGACGGCTACCAGCTGGCTGTCTACACCATCAACAGCCTGCGATACCCGCACTATCAGCAGGTCAACTGGCATCCGCTGAACGACTTCACCTTCATCACGGGGCTGTCGTCCTACACCTTCGCGCTGGTGGTGCGCGCCGACTCGCCGTGGAAGACGGTGCAGGACCTGCTGGCCGCCGGCAAGGCCAGCCCCGAGAAGCACACTTTCGGCACCAGCGGCATCGGCGGCTCGGGCCATCTGATGATGATCGAGATCGAGCAGAAGACCGGCGCGCGCTTCACCCATGTGCCCTACAAGGGGGGTGCCGAGTGGATGCAGGCGCTGATGGCCGGGCAGATCGACTTCATCGCCGACGCCTCGCAGTGGGGCCCCTTCGTCGACGACGGCCGCGCGCGCATCCTGGCCATGGTGACCGAGGCCCGCCTGCCCAAGTATCCGAACGTGCCGACGCTGCGCGAACTCGGCATCGACGCGGTGGGCCAGAGCCCCTACGGCCTGGTCGGCCCGAAGGGGCTGCCGCCGAACATCGTGCAGACACTGTACGAAGCCTTCAACGCCGCCAACAACGACCCGGCCACCGTGGAGCTGCTGGCGCGCTATGTGCAGGTGCCGTGGAACCGCAATCCCACCGAGTACCGCGCCTTTGCCGAGAGCTATTTCGTCAGCGTGAAGCCGCTGCTGGTGAAGGCCGGGCTGGCCAAGGGCTGAGCTTTCCCCGGGGCCGTCAATCGATCGGCCACTTCGGCCGGCGGATCTTCTGGTAGGGCAGGGTCTTCAGGTCCACCGTCACCGCGCCCGGCGCGGCGACGTAGATCACCTTCTTCGCCAGCTTCGAGAACGAGGCGTAGAAGTGCTGCGAGGACTTGACGACGATGATCTTCTTCGCGGCCAGGTCGACGCCGATGTTCGTGAACACGTCGCTGCCCATCGCCTGGTTGCGCATGCTGCACAGCAGGATGTCCACGCCCTGGCAGCGCACGACGGCGCTGTCGCCCATGGCAGTGGGCGTGTCGGCCAGGCCGGTCATCATCAGCTCGGGCTGCACGGCCTGCACGGTGACGCGCAGGTCCAGCGGCGCGCCCGACAGCGGGCCGATCTTGCCGCCAATGCGCAGGTTCAGCGTCGCGCCGGCGCCGGCCTCGAAGGCGATGCGCGCGGCCACCGGGTCCCACAGCGGGCCGATGCAGGCATTGCCGATGCCGCGCTCCAGCAACCGTTGCAGGATGAAGGTGGAGTCGCCCGGCGCGCCGCCGCCGGGGTTGTCGGCACCGTCGGCCAGCACCACCGGGCCGCCGTCGAAGGCCAGCGCCTCGTCCAGCGCCTGGTCGATGCCGGGCATCGGCACTTCCAGTTCGTGGCGCAGGGCGGTCAGTTCGTCGGCCAGCTGGCGCGCCAGCGCGGCGCCGCGCGCGCCGTCGGCATCCACGCGGGCATCGCTGTAGACCAACACCTTCGTGCCCATGTCGGGCACGTCGCCCCAGGGGAAGCCGTGGCTGATCGAGATCGACAGGATGCCGTCCTTCCCTTCCAGCGCCTGGATGCGGTCGACGAAGCCGCGCGCCGGCTGGCGGCTGGTGTGCATCACCACCAGGCCGCCGGTGTCGGCCACCGCGGCCCGCGGCTGTACGCGGCCTTCGGCCTCCGCCTGGCACAGGTCCACCAGCTCCAGCGCGCGCTCCAGGATGTCGGTGTGCGGATACTCCTTGAAGGCGATCAACACATCGGCGTTTTGCACCATCGCTTCGCTCAAATGGTTGTGCGGGTCGAGCTCGGCACCCACCACCACCTGCGGGCCAACGATCGCGCGCACGCGCTGCAGCAGGTCGCCTTCGCAATCGTCGTAGCCGTCGGCGACCATCGCGCCGTGCAGGCCCAGCAGCACCATGTCTACCGGCAGCGCGGCGCGCAGGTCGGCCAGCAGCTCGTCGCGCAACGCCTCGTAGGCGGCGCGCGTCGTCGTGCCGCTCGGTTGCGCCGCGGCGACCATGCCTTCGCACAAGGTCCAGCCCTGCGCCTTGCCGCGCAGCCGCGCCGCCCACAGCGGGCCGGCGAAGAAACTCATGTGGTCGGGGTGCTGGCCGGCCTTGTAGTAGCCGCGCTCCTTGAAGCCGGCCAGCCCGGTGGGCATCGGCGCGAAGGTGTTGGTCTCGGTGGCCAGCGTGGCGGAGAAGACGCGCATGCTTTTCCTCAGGTGGGGCGTAGCCGCGCCGGCGACAGCATCGCCGGCGTCAGGCCGAAGTCGGCCAGGTGCGACGGCATTGCGTGGCCCAGCAGCAGCGCGGCGCAGGCCTGACCCATCGCGGCCGAAGTCTGGATGCCGTAGCCGCCCTGCGCCGCCACCCAGAAGAAGCCCGGCACCCGCGCATCGAAGCCGCCGACCAGGTCGCCATCGGCGACGAAGCTGCGCAGCCCGGCCCAGGTGCGGATCGGCCGACGGATCTGCAGCGTGGTGGCGGTCTCGATGCGGTCGATGGCGATGGCGATGTCCAGCTCCTCGGGCTGCACGTCGTGCGGCGGCACCGGGTCGGCATTGGCCGGCGAGCCCAGCAGCACGCCGGCATCGGGCTTGATGTACCAGGACTCGTCGGCGCCGACCACGCTGGGCCAGCGCGTCACGTCCAGCCCCGCCGGCGGCGCGAAGGTGAAGGCCGAGCGGCGTTTGGGCTGCAGGCCGATCGGCGCCACGCCGGCCAGGCGCGCCACTTCGTC
>JAFLDH010000033.1 GCA_017302505.1 Burkholderiales bacterium | reverse complement strand
GCGGTGCGGCGGTGAGCGCCAGCCGCGCCGACGCCCGGCGCGCCTGGCAGACGATCGCTGCCGCATTGGCGCAGTCGGGCGACGCCGGCGACCGCAAGCTCGCAGCGGCCATCGATCGCTTCAGCCGGGAGATGGCGCCGTCCGGCCAGCGTGAGCCGCCAGCGCAAATCCACGGTCGGCAGCCGGGACCCGAAGTGGACCGGTCCCGGTGAGTGCCGATGGCAATGCAGCAGGCGGCGAGGTGTGATTCTGAGACGACGACTCGGGGCCAGTGTCAAGCTGAGCACGGTTGGCGCAGTTGTTGGTGGGCTCTGCAGCGATTGCGGTCCATTACCCTCGCTGGCTGGCTCACGCTGGCCGCCATCAAGCTGACGCTGGGACCTGTAGACCGCCAGAAGCACAAAGGTCAGCTCTAAGAGATCACCGGCCTTAGGCCGCGCGCGTGGAAGTCAGCATCGTGCCGCTGACTGCATGGCGCCGACCCGAACTTGCGCACTCGACTAGCCTTCAACAACAGCCTCACGTCAGGCGGCGTTCGTTCATCTCGTTGATGTTCGGTCCGGCTCCTGGCCCCAGGTTGTCAGCGGTCCCTAATCAGCGCTACGGCTTCGTCTTGGCGGCTTTCTTTGCCGCGGAAGCTCTCGCCGATTTGTCCTTCGGCCGGTGGTACAGAGACACGGCCATCGTGCGGACTGTGAAGTCCGTTCCTGGGCCTTCGAGCTTGTGGGTCGAGTAGAAGGCGAGCTTGTTCTTCGTGCAGTCGACGCACATGTGACCGTCAGCGGTCAGCTTCGTGCGCCATCCATTGAGCTTGCCAAGCGCGTCCGCCGTTTGCACCATGTAGAAGAGCAGGCCGCCCTGGTCGTGCGCGAAGTTGCCGGAGGCCTGAACGTACCGCGTTGCCAGCTGCAGGAACCCTTCCTGGAAGTTGCCGTCCTTCTTCGCCTCGCCGATCCAGGAGTGATCGCCGAGCCGGACCGACAAGTCAACGTGCCCACCCGTCTTCGTGTCGTGGGTCGCGTGGTATCCCTTCTGATTCAACCCGATCAGGATGTCCTGGCTGATGCGGTCTTCGCCGTCCGCTTGTCGCAGCTCAGGCGTGGCTTGCAGCGCATAGATCGACTCGTCGAGGTCGGCGTACAGCTGTGAAACGAAGTCCTCGTAGGTGCCTTCCTCACTGATCCATTCACGGCGCAGTGCCGCCTGGACGGTGGGCTTGCCGGCGAAGCGCTGGAACTGCTCAAGCGTCGTCTGTTGCGTCACGCGGCGTCCTTGCTCTGGAGCCGCACGCCAGGCGTAAAGCACATCAGGATTCCAGACTCGGGGATAGGCTCACCGAACTGCGGGTGAATCACCGCCTCGCCCTTTGAGTAGTGGGCGACTTCGTCGTCAGGGAGCTCGATGAGCTGGCCGTCGAACTCGTACATCAGACAGGTCTTGAGAACCTTGAGTTTGGGATTTGCCAGGTACAGAAGTGCCTTGGACACGAGGGACTCGTCGTTCGCATCGGCGAGCTGCGCCAGTTCGGCGAACGAGTAGTGGTCCAGCTGGTAAGGCCGATTCGACAGGGCGTGCCAGACGTGCAGGCACGCCCGCATCACGCTGGGCTCTGTCGCCCAGTCGTCCTGGATGAGATCGTCCACGTTCACTTGTTCCCGCGCTTGATGTGGTGCAACACTTGGCCGGTGACGAAGTCGAAGTCCGCATCGTCGGTGCACCCGACGATCTCCGCCTCAGTGACAGCACCAAGCCTGCCCGAATAGATCGCGCGGGCGTTGCCTCTGACCTCCAGGTCCAGTTCGGTCTTCGGAGGATTCGCCGCCCAGGTGATCCCGATCGCGTAGGGATCGATGCGGTCGACGTGCTGCTTGCCGCCAACGTGGAACGCATCCTTGCGAAAGTCCTTGGTCTTGTTTCGATGGAGCTGACCGCGGTTGTTCGAGGACGAGTCCTTCCCCGTGGCCACGAACCCAAGCGCGGTGACGCGCCCGCACTTCTCGTCGAGATACATGGGGTTGATGGCAGGGTGGAGGTTCATGAGGCCGGCGCCGACGGCGCCATGTCCGACGAACTTCTCGGCGGCGCGGTTGAGTTCACCGACCACCCGCTCGAAAGCAGGAGTCGCCTTGTCCTCCGTCATGCCGGGCTGGAAGTCGACTCGGACTTCAACCAAATCGGTCTTGGTGTCGATAACGGCGGTGTCGAAACACGGCACCGACCGCGTGCGAACGCCGATGAGTTCATCGTATTCTGCGAAGACTTTCTGTTGCGACGCCGTCATCTTCGAGATGTCCAGCGGCTCGCGGTGCGTGTAGGCGCGGGTGCTGAAATACTGGAGATACAACTTACCGCCCTCGAAGTCAGCTGCAATCAGCCTGGGCGCCGATCCCTTGTACGGTTCGAGCCCCGCTTCGCTGGTCGGTGCCGCCAGGATCGAGAAGGGGCGACGCCGCAAGACACCAGCAAAATCGGAGACTGCCGAGCCGCGGGCCCACTCAAGGATGCGGGCGCGGTCTTCCTCGCTCTGCGCGCGCAGAGCGAAGAAGCTGACGCGCTTGTTGCCGACGTAGGTATGCTGCTCGGCGACAGTGGCAAGGGACTTGTAGGCGGCGGTCCAGATCGCGTCGCTGTAGACATCCTCGCGAACGCCACCCAGAGTCTCGGACCAGCCTCTGCTCGTGTGAAGGCTGGTAGCAGAGATCAATGGCCTGGCGTGCTTCCACTGCAAGCGCGTGGAAAGCAGCTGCAGTACATCCACCACCTGCTCACGGGTAGCGGACGGCTCCTTCTCGGCGGTCGGTACAGCACTCATTGGGCTCCCGGTCGATTCTTGTTAGTTGCGGCGGAGCATGTTAGCCCGGCCAGTGCCGTCGGCTACCCCGGTCCGGCCCTGATTCGGTTGTACTGAAAGGTCGCAGCTTCCCGCTCGGCGAAGAGCCAATGGCCGGCCGGGCACAAGTACAGCCCAGCGCGGAGGAAAGCGAAAACGTCAAGTGGGCTGAGTGCCTACCCGAGTCAGCCGACGAGATGGGGCAGGCATCCATGGCTCGGGCAGCCGATTCCTGTCGGGTGCTGCGCGTGTCGTCCGGACGGGCCACCGTCCGCCCGGGGCTTTACGGCGATCTTCCGCCGCCTTTGCGGCCAATCGCCCGGCTGCGTGGCGACGGCCCTGCCCATTGCGAGCGGTCAGAAGGCCGCTTGATGCTCGCGACAGTATTGCAATCCGCCGAACCGACGTTCGTTGTTCCAGCAGTACTTGCCTTCAGCGAAGCTGATCTTGGCGCTGCAGGTGGCGCAGACCAGCTTGCGTCGCTCCGCGGGCGGATGCGAAGGCATCGGTGGTGGTGTGGCTTCGACCCGGGTCACCTGCGAGCGCGCCGGCACAGATGGGGTCGCGACAGCGGCCTTCGGCTGCATGAACTCAGGCAGCGCCAACAGGTCGGCGGGACGATGTTGACGGATCAGCTTCTGGGCAAAGTCTTTGATCGTGTCGGCACCGCGGATGTTGAGCAGCGAGCCGAAGACCGCCCCCACGCCGCCCGACATCTGATCCTGGAAGCGTTCGTGCCAGGCACGGAACTGATCGGCCTTGATCACGTTGCGCGTGTCCAGCTTCGTCGCAGATGGCCGGTGGATGATCGAAGACGGATGCACCAGCACACAGTGGTGGATGTGGGCTGCGCCGCCGTTGCGGCCCTGGATCCCGAGGGTCTCAAAGAGCTTCTTCAGCGGGCCTTCATGGCGCCGGCTTTGCTCCAACGGTGAGGGGATGCCGAAAACGCGCTCACCTGGGTATTCGACCGAGAACTCGCCGAACTCGTTGATGCGCAAGTTGCCGTTGAAGTTCTTGGTCTCGAGCAGGTAGACGTACAGGCTGCGAGTAATGACCATGTGGTCGATCTGCACGACGTCGCCGTCGACCTTGAAGCGCAGGTCGTGCAGCAGCGCGCGGTCCGGGTCGTCCTTCAGATAGTTGTCGAGGTAATGTGCCGCGTCGCGCTCTCCGGCGATGCCTCGCTTGGTGCGGTGGTATTCGTCGCGCAGCCAGTCCCGCTGCCGACGGTCCAGCAGCGGCGATCGCTGCAGCTCCTCCAGAAGGGTCAGCCTCTTGGCCTTGTCGTCCGCGGATTTCAGCAGCAATTGCGCCCTCCATGTTCTGGCCAAGATCATGCCAGCGCCAGCATGCTCGGGAGGCACGGCCCTTGTACGTCCGTTCGCCAACTTCTGCACGGATGCTCAACATCGGCATTCACTTTCTCAGCATCCCAGTGCCGCGGGCATTTACGGTTGACGTAAACCGTCAGGGTATCTACGCTTCGCCTCCAGCTGCCGGCGCACCCAGCGCGCCCGCCAGCAACCAGGCAGACGAATGACGACATCGGCCCCCCATCCCGGCACCGTGCTCTCCCAAGAGCTGGAGGCGCTCGGCGTCACGCCGACCGAGCTGGCCCGTCAGCTGCACGTCCCCGCCAACCGCATCACTCAGATCATTCACGGCCAGCGCGCCGTCACGGGCGATTCCGCGCTGCGCCTCGCTCACTGGTTCGGCAATGCGCCCGAGTTCTGGATGAGCCTGCAGGCGCGCCACGACCTGAGCCTTGCCGAGCAAGAAGCCGGTGAGGAGATCAATGCCCTTCCTACGCGGGCGAAGAAGCACCGTCGACAACGCCAAGAACAAGCGCGGGCCGCGTAGGGCAGGGCACATGGCAGGAACGAACGAAGCCTTATCCCGCGTCAAGATCGACGCCCAGCTCAAGGACCAGGGCTGGGACGTGCTGGACATCAACGCCGTCCGCTTCGAGTACGTTCTGCCCGACAAGACCAAGGCGGACTACGTCCTGTGCGACCGCAACGGCCGCGCGCTCGCCGTCATCGAGGCCAAGAAGGCCGCGATCAACCCGGCCGAGGCCGAGGCGCAGGCCAAGGCCTATGCCGCGCAGCTCAAGGTGCCGTACATCTTCCTAGCCAACGGCGACGAGGTCAGGTTCTGGGAGTGGCAGCGCGAGGCCTTCCCACGCCCGGTCAAGACCTTCTACGCACAAGGGGACCTCGAGCGCCGGGCGGCGACGGCACAGGTCAAGCGCGACCCGCTGGCCGTGCCCATCGACAGACGCATCGTCGAGCGCGACTACCAGACCGCCTGCATCGACACGCTCTGCCGCGAGATCGCCGGCGGCCGCCGCAAGCTCCTGGTCGAGATGGCCACCGGCACGGGCAAGACGCGTACCGCCGCCGCCTTCATCAAGCGCTTGTTCGAGGCCAACACCGTCACCCGCGTCCTCTTCCTCGTGGACCGCATTCCGCTGGCCAAGCAGACCGAGGATGCCTTCGCCGAGCACCTCAAGGACTACCCGGCCTACGTGCTGCGCGCCGGGCGCCGCTTCCAGGACGAGAAGGTCATCACCATCACCACGCTGCAGAGCATGGTGAACATCTACCGCGACTACTCGGCGGGTTACTTCGACCTCGTCATCTCGGACGAATGCCATCGCTCCATCTACGGCAAGTGGAGCGGCGTCCTCAAGCACTTCGACGGCATCCAGGTCGGCCTCACCGCCACGCCCTGCATCGCCAACCCCGAAGACTTCGGCGACGAGGAGGACAAGCTCTTCGTGCGCGACACGCTGCGATTCTTCGAGGTGGACCACCCGACCTTCAGCTACAAGATGAAGGACGCGATCCGCGACGGCTACCTCGTTCCGTACCAGATCTACAAGGCCAAGACCGTGAAGACGGCGGCCGAGGGCGGCTTCGAGGTCAGGCGCGACGAACTGGACTGGTCGGCGATGGATGCCGCCACGCGCACCGAGTTCGAGGCGCTGTTCGGCGAGGCCAAAAGCATCAACATCGACCCAGCGGCGCTGGAGCGCAAGTTCACGATCCCCGAGCGCAACCGGGCCATCGTGCGTGAGTTCCGCGAGGTGTTGACCAACGGCTACATCGACGCAAAGGGCATGGTCCGCAAGCCGCTCATCGGCAAGACCATCGTCTTCGCCGTCACCAAGCGCCACGCTGAGGCGCTGGCCCAGCTCTTCGATGCCGCCTTCGCTGACCAGAAGCCCTCGCCGGAGGTGCGCTACGCCGACTATGTCGTCTCAGGCATGGGGGCCGACGACACCGTGGACGGTATGACCAAGATCAAGCGCTTCAAGAAGGAGCCGTTCCCGCAGATTTTGGTGTCGGTGAACATGCTCGACACGGGCTTCGACTGCCCCGAGGTCGTGAACCTGGTGTTCGCCAGGTTCACCAAGTCGACCATCCTCTACCAGCAGATGCGCGGCCGCGGCACGCGCAAGGCCAAAGGCAAGCCGATCTTCACGATGTTCGACTTCGTTGGTGTCACCGACTTCCACGGTGACGACGAGCCCGCCGGCGAGGGTGGCGTCATCAAGGAGACGCCGGCCAAGTACAAGCGAGGCGAACCCCGCAGGCTGCTTTCGCTCGACATCAATGACCACATCGACCCGGCGACGCGTGAGTGGGTCACCATCGACGAGAACGGCAACATGGTCTTCCCCGAGGCCTCGGAGCAGAAACGTGCCGAGGTCGGCGCGCGCTTCGAGGCCTGGTTCCTGGAACGCGAGGATGAACTCACCCCCGACCAGGAGCGTTGGCTGCGCACCGTGGGCAGCCAGCTTCGGGCCAACGCCGACGCCTGGGACGAGTTCACGGCGGGTCACTTCGCATTCCCGCCCTTCACCCTGATGGGCGGGTTGCCGGAGGCGCTGCGGGTCTTCGGCGGCGAGGACAGGCTCGATGACCTACTCAACAGCCTGAACGACGCGGTCTTCGGCCCCAAGGACGACGGCTGCGGCGACACCACGCCCGACCAGCCCCCCGCACTGCAGTAGCACCACACGAAGCGACCAGAACGATGCCCCTGACCCCTGACATGCGCCGCGCGATCGAGCAGATCAGAGACTATCTGTTCGGCGGCGGCTACCCCGACCCGGTCAGCAACGCGGAGCAGCTTTCGTTCCTGTTCTTCTTCTATCTGGTCGAAGGCATCGACGCCGAGAACGAGGCGCGCGCCAAGGTCCTGAAGCAGCCCTACGAGAGCATGTTCAAGGGGAACTGGACGCTCAAGAACCCGCTGAACGCCACCGAGAAGGGGCAGACCGCCATCCCGCGTGACCGCTTCCGCTGGTCCGTGTGGGCCAAGGGTCTGTCGGGCGAGTCGCTTGTGCGCTTCGTGCGTGACGAGGTCTTCGCGTTCTTCGATGAGGTGGCGGGCGCGTCGGCCGTCAACTTCATGCACGGCGCCCGTCTGGTCATCGACGAGCCGACGGTGCTGACGCAGGTGGTCACGCTGGTCGATGGCCTGCGCCTCGACCGCGCCGACGCCGACACCAAGGGCGACCTGTTCGAGCACGTCCTGAAGCAGATCAAGCAGGCGGGCGAGCTGGGGCAGTTCCGCACGCCGCGCCACATCATCCGCGCCATTGTCGAGATCATCGACCCCAGGATCGGCGAAACCATCTACGACCCGGCGGCGGGTACAGCGGGCTTCCTGGTCGCCGCCTACAACCACATCCGGCTCGCCAACTCCTCGCCGCGCGGCACCCAGAGCGTCGAGATCGACGGCAAGACGATCACGCGTGGACTCGGTGACCAACTCTCGGCGGCCCAGACCACCGCCCTGCAGAGCAAGACCTTCTTCGGCAACGACGTTGACCCGAAGATGGTCCGCCTTGCCACGATGAACCTGACGCTGCGCGGGCTGCCCAACGTGCGCATCCTGTTGCGCAACGTTCTGACCACCACGCTCGACAACGACCGCAAAGCCGAGCTGAGCCTGCCGCAGGAGGGCTATCACGTCGTTCTTGCGAACCCACCCTTCTCCGGCCGCGTAGACCGCGACCGCATCGTCGATGACGTGAAGGTGGGCACCACGACGGCGACGGAGCTTCTCTTCCTCAAGTACATGATGGACTCCCTTCGCCCCGGCGGGCGCTGCGGCGTCGTCGTGCCGGAGGGTGTGCTCTTTGGCTCGACCGGCGCGCACAAGGAACTGCGCCGTCAACTCATCGAGAACAACCGGGTCGAAGCCGTCATGAGCCTGCCGGGCGGCGTGTTCCAGCCCTATTCGGGCGTCAAGACCTCCGTGCTCTTCTTCCGCAGGGGCGGGACGACGGAAAACGTGCTCTTCCTGCACGCCGACAACGACGGCTACAAGCTCGACGCCAACCACGACGCCGCCATCGAGCAGGACGACTTGCCGGGATTGATTGCGGCCTACCGCGCGCGCGAGGCCAGCCTTGCCGCTTGGGAGACGCGCGATACGAAGATGGAGTGGACGGCGCTGTGGTGGTTTGCCGATGCGGCGTCCCTTCGCGCCAATGACTTCAACCTGTCTGCCGGCCGCTATCGCCCGATGAGTCAGGCGCAGGTCGAGCACCAGGACCCGCGCGAACTGCTCGACGAACTCGCCGCCATCGAGGCCGAGATCGCCGAGGAAGTCGACGCCCTGCGCCTCGCACTCAGTGAGGTGGCATGAACTGGCGGACGGCACGGCTTGAAGATGTGGCGCAGGTCTTGGGCGGTGGCACACCGTCACGGACGGAACCCACGTACTTCGGCGGCGGCATCGCGTGGGCAACACCGACTGACGTAACCGCATTGGATGGCCTCTACATCGCAGCGACGAAAGAGAGCATTACCGAGGCAGGACTACAGGGAAGTTCGACAAAGCTCATGCCCCCCGGTGCTGTTCTTCTAACGAGCCGCGCCACCATTGGCTTCACCGCCGTCTCCAAGATTCCTATCTGCACCAATCAGGGCTTCGTGAACTTCGTCTGCGGTGATGCCGTCCTACCTGAGTTCTTGGCGTACTGGCTACGCACACAGAAGGACAAGATGCTCCAGCACGCAGGCGGAACGACCTTCAAGGAGATCGCGCGGGGTACGCTTCGCAAGTTCGAGATCGGCTTCCCACCGCTCGGCGAACAGCGCTGGATCGTTGACCTTCTATCCCGCGCTGAGGGCATCGTCCGCCTGCGTAACGAAGCGCAGGCGAAGGCGAAGGCCATCATCCCCGCGCTTTTCCTCGACAGGTTCGGCAACCCCGCTACGAACCCGAAAGGGTGGCCGATGGCGCCGCTGTCTGAGGTTGCCGAGGTGATTTCCGGCGTTGCAAAGGGTGGCCGGAAACTCGCCCCCGGCGAGGGCGTCGAATTGCCGTACATGCGGGTTGCCAACGTCAAGGACGGCTATCTCGACCTCTCCGAGATCAAGACCATTGAAATCAAGCGCACCGAGGTCGAGAAGCTCCTGATTCGGCCCGGCGACTTGCTGATGACGGAAGGTGGAGACCCTGACAAGCTGGGCCGCGCCGCACTCTGGTCCGGAGAGATCGACGCATGCATCCACCAGAACCACGTTTTCAAGGTGCGCAGCAATCGTTGCCGGGTCCTGCCCACCTACTTGGGCGCTCTTGCTGGCAGCAGCTACGGGAAAGCCTACTTCCTCAGCGTGGCAAAGAAGACGACGGGCATCGCATCGATAAACAAGACGCAGTTGAGCGCGTTCCCTGTCGTCATTCCACCCATCGAAGTCCAGGAAGAGTTTGCGCAGCACGTTACCTCGGTGGAGTCCATCGCAACGCAGCAGAGCCTAGCAGCGGCAAAGGCCGAGGCCATCTTCCGTTCCATCCTCGCCCGCGCGTTCGCGGGCGAATTGACCGCCAACGAGCGCGACCAGGAGGAGGCCGTCGCATGAAGAATGTCGCACTGAATTGTGGGAGTGGCACTTGCGCGAGATAAGCTGGCTACAAGTTTCAGACATCCACATGCGGCCGCGAAGCAAGTGGCAGCAGGATGTCGTACTGGGCGCCATGGCTGCCTCGGTTCGACGGATGCGAGCGCAAGGAGTAGCGCTCGATTTCATATTGGCGACGGGCGACCTTGCGTTCTCCGGCAATCCGAACGAGTACAAGCTGGTAGCCAGCTTCTTCGATGAACTGGCCGACGCCACCGATGTGCCGAAGGAACGCATCTTCTGCATTCCCGGCAATCACGACGTAGACCGCGAACGGCAGCGATTGTGTTTTCAAGGCGCTCGATCAGCGCTTACCAGCCCCAATGCGGTTGATCCGCTGCTTGCGCCGGACGACAACCTCGCGACGCTGACGACGCGGCAGGAGGCCTATCGCGAATTCCAGGAGGTCTACTTCGGTGCGCAAGAGCGAATTGCCACGCAGGACGGGCTTGCCTACGTATCCAAGCTTGCTCTCGACGACATAACCATCGCGGTAGTCGGCCTCAACTCGGCATGGCTGTCGGAGGGCGGAGATAGTGATCACGGCAACTTGGTTGTCGGTGAACGACAGGTGATCAACGCCTTGGGAGCAGCAAACAGCCTTCGTCCGCACATCGTGATCGGCATGGCACACCACCCCTTGCACCTGCTTCGCGAGTTCGACCGCAATGCAGTCACGCGCCACATCGCCGAATGCTGCGACTTCTTCCATTGCGGGCATCTTCACCAGCCCGAAGCACGGGGCGTCGGCTTTGATGCTTCGGCGTGCCTGATGGTCGCGGCGGGCGCGTCCTTCGAGACTCGCGAGTCACAGAACGCCTATTCGATCGTGACGCTGCACCTGCTGGGAGGAACTCGGAAACTCACGACCGTGCAGTACAACCCCGGGCAAGGCGGATTCGTGTTCAGCAAGGAAGAAACCTTCCCCATCCGCCTTAGCCCGGCGTCCGCCTGCACCGTTGGCGAGCTGGGCGAGGCCATCGCAGCGTTTGATCTAGCCACGAAGCCACATTCGTACTACCTCGCGGCGCTCCTGCTGGAGCAGAAAGCAGAGGTGCCGCTTCCTGGGCAAGGTGGTCATGTATTTGGGACGTTTGCTGTGCTGCAGGGACTGCCAGAGGATGACTTCCACCGCAAGACGGTTGCCTTTCTCCGCTTCAAGAACGCACTGGCCGTTTTCTCCGGAAGACGCCCCTTGACCGACATCCTTTCACAGCACGGCCAAGCTGTCAGCGTGTACGGCGCGGAGCTCGTCACGCGCTGCAAGTCCGATCAAGTGCTCGCCGAGCGCCTTGCACGACAGGACGCGGACGTAAGGAGCCTCTGCGGGGTACAGCCCCAGGAGACGTTTGCGGCTGACCTCTTTGCTGACCTCGCCGCGGCCCACGAGTGGGAGCTGCTGCGTGAGCAGGCCGAGCGCCAACTTGCTTCGCCCAACCCCGTAGTCGTCCGACGCGCGCGCCAGATGTTGGCGTTGGCGATGGCGCACGCGCCGGAGGAGGCGGACAGGAGAAATGCCGTTCGGCAGTATCAGGCGCTTGTGGCAGAAGGCTTGGCGGAACCCGCGGATAGTGCGCGCCTAGCCGCGCTGCTGCACGGCTTGGGAGAGCTTGACGCGGCGAAGCAACTTCTGCGTGAGTCGCTTGAAGTGGCGCCGCCTGGTGTCTTTGCCACGTTGGTGGAGCTTGGCCAAAGGCTTGTGGCTGAGACAGGAGACCGAGCGCTCAGACAGCTTCTGGAAACGGCGAAGGCGAGGAGAGGCAACCATGACTGACCAGCCGATTTCCTTTCCGGCCGGCATCGACTTCGAGAGCGTCCTGCGGATCATCTCAAAGCAGATCTACGAAACGCCGTTGGCGTTCATTCGAGAGAACGTCCAGAACGCCGTCGATGCAGTCCGCATCCAGGCTTACCGCGAAGAGATCGAGCCGTCCGACGAACGTTATCGCATCGAAATCACCGCAGGCGGGAAAGAGGTCACCGTTCGCGACAACGGTATCGGAATGACCCCGGCCGAACTCGCGAGCCTGTTCTGGACAATCGGCGCCAGCGGCAAGAGAACTCAAGAGGCGGCGGCTGCCGGTTGCGTTGGAACCTTCGGGATCGGCGGGTTCGCCAACTTCGGCGTCTGCGACAAGTTGGAGGTGATTTCAAAGACGGAAAGCGCGCCCCATGGCACTCTGACGCGCCTCTCTGAAGCCGACATTCGAAGTGCGGGAGCGACCATCCCGTCCGTCACTGTCGAAAAGTCCGACGCCTCAGCACCCCGCGGAACTATTGTCGTCGGGTACCTTCGTGGCAGTGCCAACGTTGAGGAGTTGAGGCAGTACCTGCGTGACTTCGTCCGCTTCGTGCCGATCGCCATCTACTTCAATGGCGAAAAGGTCTCGCAGACCAAGTTCAGCGATCTCGACGACAGGGAAAACCTGCGCGACGTGTCCCCTTCATCGCAGGAGTGGCGCGATGGAGATCTCGCCGTAACCGGCCGCCTCTACGAGGATCGAGGTCACACGCTCGTCAGTTCAATCACAGCTCTTGCCATTGGCGGTGAGAACGTCACCCTATCTGGTCAGGTCAGACTGGAAGGAGGCTCAGTTGACGTCTTCAAGCGCGGCTTCAAGTTGTGCGCCACATCCGTGCCGACCATCATCGGCATGTCTGGACGGTTGGACTGTGATCGGTTCATCCCAACAGCCGGACGAGACTCCCTCGACAGCGCAACTACGTCGCTCCTCGGCCGGATCGCTCAACTTCTTGAGCGGGTCGCCGTCGATGCGGTGCTGGAGTCGCCAGAACGGATTGCCCAGCACACACGTATATTCAGGTACGTCGTAAAGCGCGGGCTTATCGAGAAACTGGGCAAGGTGAAAGTGAATCTGGCCGACGGGTCGGAGAGCAGCCTGAGCGACATAAGGCGGCGCGCTTCAGGCGGTAGCGTCGGGGTGTACTACGGCACCGCGCAGAAGCAGGCATTGAATCAGATCATGCAGGCGCGCGGTCACATCGTCGTGCTGTTGTCCGCAGACTCACATCGGCGCGAAGCTGAGCGCCGCTATCTTGAGCAGTTTTGTGCTGCCAAGGCTTTCGACGGGATGATCGATATCGTCGAACACTACGGTAACTTGAGCCGCTTCGAGAAAGTTTTCCTCAGCGAGCTGGAACTCAGCATTACGAAGTCATACGAAGTTCGCGCCCTTCGGCTGACTCCCGGCAAGCTGACAGAGGACATTCCGGTATTCGTTCGTGAGCCTGCGGGCAGCCAAGGCCTGGACATTTTTGTCGATGTTCGCCACCCAGAGATCTCGAAGCTTGAAGAACTGGGGTATACGCAGATTCTCTATTCGCTGATCGCCACGTTCTGCCATGAGTACCTTGGTCCGTCCCTCAAGAGATGGAGCCCACGCTTCTTCGGTAACGGTGCGCTGAATCTCGATCTGTTGTCGAAGCGGCGTTCGGAACTGTGGGTCTTGCTCAAGGACGACATCGGTGTCGTCCGAAATGGTGGTCGCGGGCAGCGACAGGTCGTGACACGATCTGATGTCCGTGTCGTCAATGTCGGCGCAGGACAGTCCCCACCGGCGCAACCCGAGTCAGGGAAGGCTCAGCCCAGAATCTTGCATGTCGTGGACGATCATGGTGCGACCGGACTTGGCGGCTTCTACATCCGGCTTCCTGACTCGGCATTCAACGCCTACGGGGACCTGCTTCCAGAGTGCGAAAGCCGTGGCGTGGTCTGGGCGGGCAACAAGATCGAGTATGTGATCTCCGACGCCGTCAGCGCTGCGTTCAAATACGAAATCAGACTGGACGAGGTTGTTGCCACTACCGTCAACGGAACCATCCGCGCGGAAGGTGCAGTTCAACTCGAACGTTCCTTGCAGGAAATGTACGGTGGGCTCTACTTCCCAGTTCCCGCTCCGCTTGAACGCTTCATAGTGCCTCGCGGCGACGTTGAGATTCGCCTGGAGTTGTACTGCGACTGGTTCGACATCCGTACTGCGAAACACTGGGCTCCGAAGGGCTTAGTCGATAGCCAGTAGTGGGCGATGACGCAGCCTTTGCCATTCTCAGTCACTGCGGAACGTGAAACACCAGCACGGTCAAGACAAGCTCGCGGTTCTTGTCACCGCTGCTGTGCAAGGCATACCGGAATCCGCTTTCGTGCGGCCAGTCCATGGCGCGTTTGAAGTTGGCGTGCGCCTTGGCAACGGCTTCGATGCCTGTCAGGACCGTTGAGGTTTCGACGCCCCGGTTGAATACGAGAATTGCTGTCTTGCCATCACGCCAGGTGGCGTAGCCCAGAAGCTGGTCGATGGCCTCGCCGAAGGCCTTCGGACCCTTCCAGAACTTGCATTCGGCGATGAAGACGTTTCGGTCACCCTCGCGCAGCAGGATGTCGGTCTTGCCGGCCATGTTGAAGGTCTCGCCCGTCGCCTTGCCCTCGAACTGGCCGTTGAGTTGCACGAGGAAGTGCTGCCGCAGTGCTTCCTCGTTCATCGCCTTAAAGGCGTCGGGACTGCGCTCCATCACGAGTGCCATGTCCTGCACGACTTTCAGAATGTGTTCGTACAGTTCCATTGCAAGCGCCGGTTCAGGCTTGAATTGCGCCGTCGTCGCAGGCGGCAAGGTGGGGACCGCTTTTCGCTTCACTGTCGGCAGGGCGTACGTCTTCGGCGCATCGGCGCGCCGCCGGATCGGGATGCCTAGCGCCTCCGCGCGCTGCGATCGCGCCAACAGGCGGTTCCGCCGCTCACTGATGGCCTGCTCCGCCGCCCCCGGAAGCGCGGCGTTGTGCGCGTCGATCATCGGACGTTGCCATCCGAGGTGCTGCTCAATATCGGCAAGGGTTCGGTCCACCAGCGCCCGCACATCGCGCGGCTGATCCGCGGGAGATTCGAAGCGCAGCAAAAGCTCGTTCTTCTCGATGACCGCCCGTGGCGGGTTCATCGTGAAGGTGTTGGCCTTCGCGTAGAACAGCTCTGCCTCGCCGTCGAACGGGATGCGCACGTCAATTCGCTCGCCTGCCACTATGGCCGGACGGCTTCTGTCGTCGATCCAGCGCATGGGATCGTGTCGGACATCGACCGGTACGTCCTCGTGATCTGCGTACCACTGATCGCGCAGCAGCGTTATCGGTGTGACGCTGTGCTTCTCGACGAGGTAGCGCTTGAGGTCATCAGGGGCCGTGTTGAGAAGCCGGTTTTCGTCCAGGGCCTCAAGCTCGTGCCGCATGCTTTGCATCGTCGAGCGCAGGGAATGATCGAGATCGTGCGTCACGAACAGAAGCCCCTTGCTCTTGTCGATGCTGCCGAACATGTCTGTGCTCCCTTCGTGTTGTTGCCGCTGTCTTCTATGCTGTCCCGACTGCGTGCCCGGTGCAGCTGCCGCTTCGGCGGCATTGCCCTGCAGAGTTTCAACATAGTTGCATCGCCCTTGAGGTCTCCGTAGCGATGCTTCCAGCGTTCGCGCCGCTGTCGCGGTGCCCTATTTCCAAGAAGTGTCATCGCGAGGTAGCGCGCCCGCTGGGTCATGGGTTCGAGCAGTGGATCCCGAAACCACCAGCATTTCCGGGAAGAGCACCAGGCAGAGTCCGTCGGCATGCCTCGCCGATCGATACAGGATCCCTGGGTGCCCGGCATCCCGAACGATGTCACCGATGACCCAGCTCGGCGGCTCGACACCCTCCAGGAACGCCATGCCCTTCCAGTTGCCGTGCGCCTCGGCCCAGATCGGCGTCCAATGCGCCGGGTCGTAGCCGCCGCTGAAATCCACGACGTTCTTCGCCGTCACCAGAAACGTGACCAGCGTTGCCGGCGGCAGCAGCGGCGACTCGCCCTGGTACTCGGCCAGCGCGGTCTCGGGCGTGGCGGCCAGGTAGCGGGCCTCGACGCCCGGCCGATTGAAGCGCCCGCCGGCCAGCGCCGCACCGGCGCCGCTCTCCGGCGCATGCGCCCAGCGCGGTGTGAACGCGCGATGGAACGGCGCGTCCGGCCCGATTGACGTGAGGATCATCCGGTTGAGCCGGACTCGATCGACAGCAGGTAGGAGACGACTGCGTCGGTCTTGCCGGTCGAGACCAGGTGCTCCGCAGTCCGGTGCTGGAACTCGGGGATCGGCGTGTTGCGGTACCAGTAGATCGCGCGGTCACGATCCCCGGCCACGCCCATCGCGGCCGACAGCACGCGCAGCGTGTCGCGCATGAAGGTCTGCAGCTTGGCGTTGGTTGGCGCCTCGGCCACGGTGGTGCGGTGCACGTGGGCCAGCTGCGCTAGGTCCTGCTGGCGCAGGTGCATGGCCGCGGCAAAACGCTCGGGCGCGATCACCGGCTGGCCTGGGCTGCGCAACTCGTCTGCGAAGGTCTGGAACCCGGCATCCGCTTCCATCTCGGCAGTCAGCATGGTCTCGATGCCTTGGATTCTAGGTCGTTTTCATGTCGGTTTCAAGGCGGAGACGCGTCGGCGTCGGAAGCTGCGGCATGCCTTCCGACGTGGGCCGCCAGGTCCAGGCCGGCGCCTCGCAACGGCCGATCACGTCGTGCAGGCCCTCCGGCTCTGACGTGCCGTCCAGCCCGCGCGGGACGATGAACAGCAGCGGTCCAGGGCTGCCCATGTCGGTCAGCGTGGCCGTCGCCAGGCATTGGTCGCGGCGCAGGTTGTAGCGCAGGCCCTTGATGAAGGACCGGCCCTGCGCCACCAGCCGCTCGACGAGCTGGCGCTCGAACGAGTCTTCGATCGGCAGCCACTGCGGCGTGACCGGCATCAGCGACATCTCGGCGATGGCCGGGATGCCGGCCTCGCTGACCCCGAAAGTGGCGATCGTCACCATGTGCACGCTGTTCGCCGACCCCCACAGCGCCAGCTCGGCGTCGAAGCGCCGGCCGAGCCGGCGGTACAGCGGCTCGTCGATCGCGAAGGCCTGGTCGGGCACGTGCTTGATCACGCACCTGTAGCCGTAGCGCGCCGGCAGGATCTCCTTCACTTCGCCGATCAGCAGCATCAGCTGCTGCGGCCGGCTCGGCGCCGCCACTGCGTGCTGCCACTGCGCCAGGCGCCGTGCGTTGATCGCGGCGCGCTCCTCCACCGAGAACATCTCGGGCACGTAGAGCCGGCCGCGCAGCGCGTCGCCGCGCGCGATCTTGTGTTCGGCGGCGCGCAGCAGGTGGCCGCGCACCGTGCCCCAGCTGCGCTTGCCGGCAAAGCCGGGATGCCAGCGCGTCAGTTCGGCCTGGTCCCACAGGTAGTGCAGCAGAGCGCGCAGCGACAGGCGGGTGCCGCTGCTGGCGACGCTGTCGCTCTCACCCCCGGCTGCCGGTGCCGCCGAGCGGCCCGCGATCTTCGACAGCGGGAAGTCGAGCTTCAGCGTCGTCTCGCCGGTGGCCGGGTCTTCGCTGATTGCCGAGCCCAGCACCTGCCCCAGGCCGGTGGCTTCGGGCGGCGGCTCGTAGGCAGGGCAGTCCGGCGCATGCTGGCTGCCGGTTCCGGGCATGCGCTTGACGACGTAGCCGTCTTGCGCGCCGGCGAGCCGGGCGATGTACATCTCGATGCCTTCGGCCAGGCACAGGCAGCGTGGCCGCTGGCGGGCGCCGTGGGCCTCGGCGACGGCATCGGCCAGGCGCGGCGTTCCGGCCTCGAACCGCTGGCCGCCGATCAGGTAGGCCGCACCGTGCCCGCTGGGCTCGTCGCCTTGATGCCCACCGCCGGCAAGGACCTTCATCGACCGGCCCGTCCGGCATCAACGCACCGGCGCGGCGCGCTCGCGCGTGCGTTGCACTTCGGGTACGGGCGCCACCACCGGCCGCTGTGAAGGGGCCGCCTTGTCGTAGATCTTGACCTTCGGCGCCTGGCCTTCGCGCAGGCGTTGCGCCAGCTTCTCCGTTGCTGCGGCCATCACGGCCTCGCGCTGCTTCTCCGGCACGCGCTTGGCGATCAGCACCGCCTCGATGGCGGCCAGCACCGCCTTGCGCCCGCCACCGCCGCGGGCCGATGCCTTCTCGGCCGGCGGCGTCGGCACACCTGTGCCCGCGTCCCGCGCCGGCTCGATGCGGTTCACCAGCCGGGCTTCGCGCTCGCGCTTCAGCACTTCCAGGTCGCCCGGGTTCGGCTCGTAGCCCAGCGTCTTCACGCCGCGCACCGAGGCTTCGAGCCAGACCAAACGCTTGAAGTCCTCGTTGCCCGACACGCGCAGCGCCTTCCAGTTGCGCGCCTCGGCCACGTCCACCATCGACCGGGCGACCGACGGGCTGTTGGTATCGGTGGCCAGCCGGAAGGTCGATTCGGTGAAGGCTACGCGCGAGGTGTCGCCGCGGAAGCGGTACTCGGTGCGGCCGATGGTCACGTCGCCGACGGTCACCGGCGCGCGCTTGATGACGTAGCGCTCCATCAGCGCGGCTTCCAGGCGGGCGACGAGCGCGGCGCGCTCGGCCTGGGCGTCGATTCTTGCCACGGCCTTGGCATCGCCGGCTTCGGCCGGCACGACCAGTTTGCCGACGCCGGGCATCGCGACGACCTTGGCGGGCTCGGGCACTTCGTCGCGCTCGGGGCCGGGGTCCAGAGGGCGCTCGGGCAAAGGCGGGCGCTGCAGCCCGCGCTGCCACTCGTTGCCGACCTTCTGCAGCATCGTGCGCTTACCGTCCTCGGCCACCGCGACGAAGCGGCTGCTGCCCAGCTGCTCGGCCTTGGCCCTCATCTCCTGCAGGTTCCTGCTGCGGTACGTCACTTCGGCAAAGGGGTCGTACAGCTCGTAGCGTTCGCCGGCTGTATCAACCGGCGTCTGGAAGCGCTCCCTGGCCACCGTGGCGTGGTTGGCGGGTTCGACGGTGCCGCCTTGGGTGGGGGCCGGAAGGCGCGCGGGGGAGTTGTCTGCATCCATGGCAACCTCACGAGGGTTGGGTGCGGCAGCGGCTCAAGGCTGGGCCGCGGGTGACGTGCCCGCCATGCCGACGGGCAGCGCGCGGTACAGCTCGATCTCGACGCGGCGGTTCAGGCCGCGTCCGCTGTCGCTGCTGTTGTCGGCCACGTGGTCGCCGACGGGTTGGTACGTGGCGCGGATGCGTGCCGGGTCCACGCCCGCGGCGACCAGGAAGTCGCGCACGGCGGCCGCACGCTCGCGGGCGATGCGGCTTTCGGCGGGTGCGTCGGTGCTGCCGTCGGTGCGCCCGCGCAGCAGCACCAGCGGCGCCGCCTTTGCATCCGCAACCAGCGGCGCCGCGATGTCCGCCGGAACCGCGACCCGGGTGCTGCCAAAGTCGAAGCGCACGCTGAAGACGCTGTTCGCCTGCAGCGGCGGCTTGTCCGCCGGCGCCTGCATCGCCGCGATGATCTGCTGCCGCGCGGCCAGGTTGGCGAGCGTGGCCGTCGTCGATTCGGCCAGCCGGCCGGATTCGGCTGCCAGGATGCGAGTGTTCTGCAGGTCGTTCCTGCAGACCTGCAACTCGACGGCCATCTGCGAGTTGACGGGCCGCTTCTGCGATTCGTCCACGGTCGGCGGCTTCGGCGGTGAGCTGCACGACGCCAGCAGCAGAAGCAACCCGGGGATCAAGGGAGCGACGGTGTGCATGGTGCTTCTCCCGGTGTGTCAAGGTCCGCGATATCGAGCGCACGCTCATCGGCCGGCGCCAACGCCTTGTCGTCGTCGGAGGGCAGGGCGCCGTCCTCGTCGGCAACGGCTTCGACCGTGCCCCCGGCGCCGGATGGCTCTGCGCCGAAGAAGCCGAGCATCACGTCGGCGACCTTGTCCGGCGGACCCTGGAAGGTTTCCGGCGGCAGGTTGAAGTCGTGGGCCAGCGCTTCAACCTTCAGGGTCTCGCCCGGGGCCAGCTCGTCGTCGGCGTAGCGCCAGCGCTGCTGCACGCGGGCCAGGTGCAGGTCCATGTCCATGCGCGACACGGCGGGCGGGCTCAGCAGCCGCGGCGTGAAAGCCTTGTCGCGGTGGTAGCGGATCTTCTCGCCCAGGATCGGCTTGCAGTTCTCGACGATCACCACCAGGCGCTCGCTGCCCAGTTCCTTGAACTCCTGCGGCAGCAGCAGCGCGCGGCGCTGTTCGCTTTCGTTGCGGCTGACCGTGCTCGACCCGCGGCCGCTGAAGGAGCGGCTGCGCCCGCGCGAGGTGGCCCGCTCGGTGAAGTGGCCGAGCATGGCGCTGTACTCGTCGGCGTCGCGCTGCTCGCGCGGCGCGTAGAGTATCTGCAGCCCGTGGTTGGTGGCGAAGGTGCGCGCCTCCTTGTCGCCGTAGACGGCGTCGAGCTGCGACATCGCCTGCACCACGGTCAGCAGCCGCAGGTTGTAGCCGGCCAGGAAGGCCGCAGCGCTGGTGATGACGCCGACCCGGCCCATGGCGGTGAACTCGTCGTTGACCAGCAGGCACTGCAGCTTCAGCGTCGGATCCTGCTCGGGCAGGGCCTGCGTGTTCAGGCTGACCAGCTGCGAGAAGAACAGGTTCAGGAGCGGTCGCGCATTGGCCAGCCGGTTCGGCGGGATGCGCACGTAGATCGACATGCGGCGGCGGCGCACGTCCTCGAGGCTGAAGTCGTCGGCGCTGGTGGCCGCATCGACCACCGCGTCCGCAAAGATCGTCAGCGGCGCGTTGAAGGTGGCGACGATGCTGGACAGCGTGTTCTCCGAGTTGGACAGCAGGCGGTGCAGCGCGTCGATGCATTCGTCGGACAGTGGCTTGCCTTCGTCCCGGCGCTGCGTGATCAGGCCGTTCAGGTGCTCCTTTAGCGATCGGCCCTTGCCCGACGACTGGCGCAGCATCTCGCCGATCGTGCGGGGAAGAGCGGGGGTTTCGAGCAGGACAAGGCCCAGGCCGAGGAACAGGTTGCGCGCCTGGTCGTTGAAGAAGGCTTCCGAGGATGTGCCTCCACCGTCGTTGGGGAAGAAGACCTGGCCGATGGTCAGCAGGTCGCCGACGCGGTGCAGCGGGCTGTTGCGCACCGCGGTCAGCGGGTTCCAGCGGTGGCTGCGCGCGCCTTCATCGAAGGGCGAGAAGGCATAGACCGCCTGGCCGTGCCTGGCGCGGTAGCCGGCCGTGACGTCGTAGTTCTCGCCCTTGATGTCGAGCACGACGACCGAGTCCGGCCAGTTCAGCAGGTTCGGGATGACGACGCCGACACCCTTGCCGCTGCGGGTGGGCGCGGAAAGCATCACCGAGAGCTGGCCGGGCAGCGAGAGGAATCGGCCGCGGTGCCGGCCGATCAGGATGGCCGGCCCGGTGCCTCCTTTCCCCAGCAGCCCTGCGCGGGTCATTTCGGCGGTATTGGCGAACCGGGCATCGCCATGGAGCGCGCGGCGCGGATGGGCCGCGGCGACCAACGCGCCGGGCAGGACGATCAGCAGCCCCACGCCGGACAGCGCGATGGCGGCCACCAGCCTGCGCCGCAAGCCCGGGTCGTCGGCATACAGCTGCCAGTAGTGCACGATGCTGGCGAACTGCGCCTGACCCGGATGGGCCTTGTTGAGCACCAGGAACAGGACGCCGGCCAGATAGACAGCGGTGCACGCCAGCGCGACGTAGCCGCCCAGCGCGAACACGCCCGCCGCGACCTTGCGGCCCGTCGGCCAGGCCGAGAAAGGCAGGGCGGTGCTGCTGCTCATACCGCAGCCTCCCGATGCGCGAGCCGCAGGCGGCGAGGTTCGTACTGGATCTCGGAGATGAAGCGCCCGCGCTCGTCGCGGTCGAACTGCACGATGACGTCAATGACGATGCCGAGCAGCCTCTTGATCTCGTCCATGTGCAGACCATGACCGCCGCCGCTCTCGCGGATCATCAACGCCATTTGTTCCAGGGCGAGCGCGCAGCTGCCCGCATGCACGCTGGTGATGCTGCCGGGATGGCCCGATGCCGCGAGGCGCACAAAGTAGAAGCATTCGTCGCCGCGCACCTCGGCCAGGAAGATGCGGTCGGGCTTCATGCGTAGGCAGGCTTCGAGCAGAGACTTGGCCGTCACCTTGGCCGTGCCCTGCGCATCCTTGCTGTAGAAGAGATGGACGACGTTCGGGTGGTTCGGCAGCGTCAGCTCGGCCGTGTCCTGGATCGTGATCAACCGCTCGTGCTTCGGCACCTCCTCGACCAGGCCTTTCATGAAGGTGGTCTTGCCCGAGCCGGTCTTGCCGCTGACGACGATGGTCTGGTGCTTGCGCACGGACAGGCGCAGGAAGTCGGCGTAGCGGCCGGCTTCCTTCAGGGCGACCAGCTCGCGCTCAAAGGGCAGCAGTTCGGCATTCGACGCGCGCGTCACCGTGGCGGTGCGCTCGAACAGGCCTTCGCGCTCGAAGTCGTCGAGGCGCTTGATCAGCTGCGAGGGCTTGCGCACCGTGATCGACACCGTGCCACGCGGCACCGCCGGCGGGATGACGAACTGGATGCGCTCCCCGCTGGGCAGCGTGGCCGAGAGCAGCGGGCGTTCCTGGTTGACCTGCTGGTCGCAGTAGGTAGCCACCGCAGTCGCCAACGACAGGCAGCGCTCCTGCGTCATCTCGGGCGCGGCGACGGTCTGCCAGCCGCGCACCGTCTCCACCAGCAGTTCGCAGGGGCGGTTGACGCAGACCTCCAGCACGCCGGGCGCGTCGAGCTGCTCGCGCAGCGGGCGCAGGAACTCGATGACCGAGGTGGCTTCTCCGTGCCACGCGTTGTCGCGCGTTTCGTCGGTGGGGCCGAAGAGATCACTCATCGCGTCACCGGCTTCAACTCGTACACCGACGAGAAGTCCACGTCGCGCGCGACGTAGATGCCTACGATGCCCCCCTGGTTCTGGTAGATCAGCGGCGGGATGTTGATCGTGCTTTCCAGCACCTTCTCGGCGAGCTTGCTGGTGCTTGAGGTGGTGGAGGGCAGGATGATGGTGTCGCCCTGCACGTCGTTGGCCTGGTTCTGGATGACCAGCTGCACCGCATCGTTGATCAGCGACACTAGCATCGCTGCCCCAATGCGCTCGGGCCAGCGGTTGTCGACGTAGCCGTCGATGCCGGATTCCCCGAGTGGGCCGGTACCGGGCGAGTCGATATCCACGGTGACGCCGTTCGGCGTGCGGATGCGCGTCCACAGCACCGGGATGCGCACCGTGCCGGGTCGGACCGACGCGGCCCGGTACTCGCCGTCCATGTGCGAGCCGCGTTCGACCAGCAGCATGCGGCCGTCGTCGCTGAACACATTGCGCAGCACCTGGCAGCCGATGAAGCCCGAGGTCGCGCTGATGACCTTGGTCTTCAGCGCGCAGGTGAAGGCCGTGCCCTTGGGCAGCGTCAGGCTGCGGTTGCCGAGAAGGCCGGCGGTGGCGCGTGGTGTCGCCGAGCCCTGCAGCTGTCCCCCGAACAGGCCACCCCCGATGGGGGATGCCGTGCCCGGCGCTGCCACCCCCAATGGGGGCACACCAACGGGGGGCACCCCAGAGGGTGGCGTTGCGGGGGATGCACCCATGGCCGCGGCCGTGCTGCGCGTGAGGGTGTCCAGCAGGCCCTGTAGCTGGCGCTGGTAGCCCTCCAGGTTGCGGCGAGTCTCGTCGAGCGCGCCATCGGGCATGTCAGCGTCCGCCTCGACAGCGGCGTCCGCGCCGGGCTGTGTGCGCTTTGACGCTGTCTGGCCGCCCGCCAGGCCCGGCCGGCCGGAGAGCAGCATGACGGGGGCATCCTCCGGGGGGATTGACTTCGGGCCGGAGGAAGACGATGCCTGTCCCGTGCGGCGCACCCCGATCGGCTCGGCCGCCTCTTCCGGCGTGGGCACCAGCGCAGGGATGCGCGTCATTGCCGCGGCCGACGCCGCTGCCGTCGGCCTGGCGGCCGATGCGGGTGTCATGTCCAGCTTGCGAGGGTCGGCCGTGGCAGCGGTGGGCCGTCCGCCGGCAGGCCGGGTGTCCGCATCCGGCTTCTGGCCGCTCGCGGCGAAGCGTGCGATCGAGAACCCGATCAGCCCGATGACCGTCAGCGCGAACAGCCCTGCGGCCAGCAGCCCCTTCTTCGACATCGGCTGCCGCGGCGGCGCAGCGACGTTGGGAATGCCGGCTTCGCCGGGCAGCGGCTGGATGTGATTGCCGCCGTCGTCGGCTGGGTCCGAAGGCGAGTCGTCGGGCCGGCCCGTCGGATCGCGATTCGATGGAGCGTTCATCGCGCTGGCCCTGTTGGTGGAGTACCCGGTCCCCGGACCAGGCGCTGCACGCCCGGCACCGTGGTGCCACCCGCCGGAGGCAAGCCGTCGAGATCGAAGGCCTCGTTCCAGACGCCGACGACGGCCTGCCCGGCGCGCAACATCAGCCGCCGGCTGACACGGTCCACGACCAGCAGGTCGTCCTCCATGCGGGTGTTGACCAGCGTCTCGTTGCCGTCGGGCAGTACGTGGAAGACGGCGGGCACCTCGCGGTTACCAGGGAAGCGCATGTAGGTGAAGCGTCCGTCGTCGAAGATCAGCGCCGGCACGATGTCCTGCGAGGCCGCGCCTTCGGCGATCGAGTAGTCGGAGTTCTGCACCTGGGCCGTAGCCTTCAGTCGCTCGGCGATCAGTTGCTCGGGCGAAGGCTGCGGGACGAGCGCCGGCAACTCGGGCAACGCAGCCTTCGCCGGCAACTGCGGGGATACAGGCATCGGCCGCGGCGCCGTGGCCCTGACCACCAGCCGGTACACCGGCTGCCGCGCATCGCCGTCCGGCAGCACGACGAAGCGAAATGCGTGCGTGCGCCGGTCGGTGACCACGGCCAGGTTGTTCGGTGCATCGGCGCCGGACTTCGGCTTGACGAAGATGTGGCGCCCTCCCGCCTGTGCTGCCACACACCAGGCGGCGTCCGCCTTACTGCAATCGCCGCCCAGGCCTGCGCCGACCTCGGTGATGCTCTCGTCGGCGTCGAGCACCACGTGGGTGACCACGCCGCGCTTGACCGGCACCGTGACCACGGCGTGCGCGTCGTACTGCAGCTCGCGCAGGCGCGGGTCGGCAGGCTGCGCGCGCGCGCAAGCCGCCGCGACGGCAAGGCACACGACGATCACGGCAAGCTTCATGGCCTGGCTCCCGCAGGAACAGTGTTGATTTCGGGGTCGGAGCGATAGGCCACGACGACGAAGCCGAAGGGGTTCTCGAGCCGGTCGCGCTCCTTGGCCAGCACCTTTGGCTGGTATTCGTAGACGACGCTGGCCACGTGCCGCGTGGTGGTGTCGGGCAGGTTGCGTTCGACCCGCTGCACGGTCTTGTCGTAGGTCACCGTGGCTTCGCCGCGGTTGCCGTTGCGGCCTTTCGGCGCCAGGCGCACGCCGACGACCTGGATGCGCCACTGCTCGGCCGCGCCGATCTTCTTGTGCAGCGCGGCCTCGCCTTCGAACTGGCGGCTGTAGTCGCTGAACACCGCCGGCACCGCCATGCGCGCCACCTGGTCGAAGTCGCGCTGCAGGAACATCCAGCTGTAGCCCTCGCGTGCCCGCACGAAGGTGGCCAGGTTGTGCTTGTCCAGCGCCTCCAGCGGCGGAATGGTCTCGACGCTCAGGCGCTGCTGCACTGTGGCTTCGCCGGTGACCCGGTCGACGACGATCGGAATCTCCACCACGCGGCGCAGCGGCCCCTGCACGAAGACCGCGGCGATGCCGATCAGCCCGAGCGCCAGACCTGCGCACCCCACTCGCCAGGCGCGGCGCTCCGAACGCTCCAGCATCAGTGCGCGATCGACTTCCCAGGCCCGGTTGGCAGCGTGGTCGAGCGACTCACCACGGGCGGCTGCGCCGGCTGCAACCCTTTCGTCGGGCAATGCAGCGGCTCTACTCGGCAAGAGAACGGCGTTCATGGGGGTGTTGCGCTACGGCAGGTAGTCGGCGATGCGGCCGGCGCGGCCGAGCATCTGGTACTGGCGCTCGCGGTCGCGCGACCGTGCGATGCGCTCTTCGCTGTCGGCCATGCCTTGCAGCATCTGGATCTGGCTGGCCTCATGGGCGAGCAGTGCGTTCTCGGCGCCGATGCGGGCCTGGATCTCCTGCACCGACTTCTGGTCGGTGGTGGCGTTGATCTGGTCCATCAGCGACTGGATCTGCGCCAGCCGGTTGGCGGCAGAACTCATGGCGTCCTGCAGCAGGCCCTTGTGCTGATAGGGCTGGGCCAGCGCCGCCTGGCAATCGGTGCGTGCCGTGCCGGCAAGATCGGCGCAGTTGTAGACCATGCCGGCGTCGCGCAGCAGCTTGCCGGTGCCGCCTAGGCCGGCGTAGCCGGAGGTCTGCACCGCGTTGACCAGTTTGAAGGCCTGCGGCGGTACGTAGTTGTGCAGCAGCGGGCTGTTGAACACGTTGCCCAGCTTGCGCATGCCGTTGATGCTGTTCAGCTGGGCCTGCAGCTGCGTGATCTGCTGGACCTGGTTGTTGATCTTGGTGATGTCGTTGATCACCTGCTGCACCGTCTGCGCCAGGTTGGCGGCATCGATGACGGGGATGCCCTGGGCATGCACGCCCGTGCAACCGAGGGCGATGAGCATTCCGACGACAGGCTTGAGCGCATTGTTCATACGAGGCTCCCGTTGCAAGTGGGGTTCAGGTCCGGCCGCGCAGGGCGGCGAGTTTGTAGGCGGCGGTGCGGGCGTAGGCGACTCCCCGCCGGGCGAGGCCGCCGGCCCCGCTGGTCAGGGTTCCGGTGGCAAGGCCCGCAGCCCCGGCGGCACC
>JAFLDH010000329.1 GCA_017302505.1 Burkholderiales bacterium | reverse complement strand
GGCATTGGGCACCGCCTCGGCGCCGCCTTCCGCCGTCGCGCCCGGCGTGCTGGGCACCGGAAAGGCCATGCCCTGCCCATTTTCGCGGGCGTAGATCGCCACCACATGGTCCACCGGCACGATGATCTCGCGGGCCACACCGCCGAAGCGGGCCTTGAACTCGATCAGCTCATTGCCGAGCTTCAGGCCGGTGGTGGCCTCGAAACCGACGTTGAGCACGATCTCGTTGTTCTTCACGTACTCCATCGGCACCTGCACCGAGCCGTCGACAAACACCGCGACATAGGGCGTGAAGCCGTTGTCGGTGCACCAGTCGTGCAGCGCCCGGATCAGGTACGGCCGGGTGGAGGTGCCCTGCGCGTCGGGGGTGGACGGCTTGTTCATGCGGAGACGTCGTCGCCCGAATCGGGCTACTTGCGCATCACCTTCTCGGACGGCGTCAGCGCTTCGATGTACGCCGGACGCGAGAAGATGCGCTCGGCGTACTTCAGCAGCGGCAGCGCGTTCTTCGACAGATCGATGCCGTAGTAGTCCAGGCGCCACAGCAGCGGTGCGATGGCCACGTCGAGCATCGAGAAGTCGTCGCCCAGCATGAACTTGTTCTTCAGGAAGATCGGCGCCAGCTGCGTCAGCCGGTCTCGGATCTGGCTGCGCGCTTTTTCCAGTTGCTTGTCGGTGGCCTTGACGCCACGCGACTCGAGCAGGTTGACGTGCGCGAACAACTCCTTTTCGAAGTTGAACAGGAACAGCCGCACCCGTGCACGCGCCACCGGGTCCCCAGGCATCAACTGCGGGTGCGGGAAGCGTTCGTCGATGTACTCGTTGATGATGTGCGATTCGTACAGGATCAGGTCCCGCTCGACGAGGATCGGCACCTCGTTGTACGGGTTCATCAGCGCGATGTCCTCGGGCTTGGCGAACAGGTCGACGTCACGGATCTCGAAATCCATGCCCTTCTCGAACAGCACGAAGCGGCAACGATGCGAGTAGGGGCAGGTGGTCCCGGAGTACAGCACCATCATGGGGGTGGGCTCCCTTCAGAAAGACAGAAGACGCAGCAGGCGACGGGGCACCCGCTGCGTCGGGAGGTCGGCGCGTCTTACTTGACGTCCTTCCAGTAGGCGGCATTCAGCCGCCAGGCGATCAGGGTGAACACGGCCAGGAACAGCAGCACGAACACGCCCAGCCGCACACGCTGGCTCTGGTGGGGCTCGGCCATCCACTGCATGAAGGCCACCAGGTCGGCCACCGCCTCGTTGTACTCGGTGGCGGACATCGTGCCCGGCGTGATCTGCTCGAAGCCCTTGAAGACGGCGTGCGACTTGCTCGGGTCGTGCGCATCCTTCTGCTGCTCGAAGACCGCCCGCTGCTGGCCCTGCAGTTCCCAGAACACATGCGGCATGGCGGCGTTCGGAAAGACCAGGTTGTTCCAGCCGGTGATGGTGCTGTCGTCCCGGTAGAAGGTGCGCATGTAGGTGTACAGGTAGTCCGCCCCGCTGCCCGCGCCGCTGGAGCGCGAGCGTGCGACCACCGTCAGGTCAGGCGGCGCGGCACCGAAGAAATCCTTGGCCTGAACCGGATCGAGCGTGATGTGCATCGTCTCGCCCACCTTGCTGGCGGCGAACATCAGGTTGTTCTTGATCTGCTCGTCCGTCAGCCCGATGTCGCGCATGCGGTTGTAGCGCATGTAATTGGCCGAGTGGCAGTTCAGGCAGTAGTTGACGAACAGCTTGGCACCGTTCTGCAGCGCCGGCAGGTTGGTGGCGCGGTCGGCCGGGAAGCGGTCGAGCGCTGCCCCGCCGCCGGCGGCCAGCGCCCCGCCCATCAAGCCGAGCGAAAGCAGAAGGCCCAGGATCAGTTTCTTGGTCATGTCGTTTGTGCTCCGGCGGGCGCTCAATGGGCGTGGAAGGTCACACGCTCGGGCACCGGCTTGAAGGTGCCGATACGGCTCCACCAGGGCATCAGCAGGAAGAACCCGAAATAGAACAGCGTGCCGATCTGCGACACCAGCGTGCCGATGTCCGAGGGCGGCTTGATGCCGAGATAGCCCAGCACCAGAAAGTTGACGACGAAGATGCCGTACAGCCACTTGTTCCAGCCCGGGCGATAGCGGATCGACTTGACCGGGCTCTTGTCCAGCCAGGGCAGCGGGAACAGGATCATCACCGCCAGGCCCATCACCACCACGCCCCAGAACTTGGCGTCGAAGGCCATCAGCAACGCGATGACCACGATCGCGGCGACCAGCACCCCGACCTTCATCACGCCCGACAGCCGGCCGCGCAGCACGGCCAGCACCGCGCCGATGGCGACGATGCCGACGAAGACGTAGACCATCTGGTCGGTCACCGCACGCAGCATCGAGTAGTAGGGCGTGAAGTACCAGACCGGGGCGATGTGCGCCGGCGTCTTCAGCGCGTCGGCCGGGATGAAGTTGTTGTACTCGAGGAAGTAGCCACCCATCTCCGGCGCGAAGAAGACGATCGCGCTGAACAGGAACAGGAACACGCCCACGCCGATCAGGTCGTGCACCGTGTAGTACGGATGGAACGGGATGCCGTCCAGCGGGATGCCGGTCTTGGGATCCTTCTTCTCCTTGATTTCGATGCCGTCCGGGTTGTTCGAGCCCACCTCGTGCAGCGCGATGATGTGCGCCACCACCAGGCCGATCAGCACCAGCGGCACGGCAATCACGTGGAAGGCGAAGAAGCGGTTCAGCGTGGCGTCGCCGACGACGTAGTCACCGCGGATCAGCAGCGCCAGGTCCGGCCCGATGAAGGGGATGGCGGCGAACAGGTTGATGATCACCTGTGCTCCCCAGAAGGACATCTGGCCCCAGGGCAGCAGGTAGCCCATGAAGGCCTCGGCCATCAGGCACAGGAAGATCGCCACGCCGAAGATCCAGATCAGCTCGCGCGGCTTCTGGTAGCTGCCGTAGATCAGCCCGCGCCACATGTGCAGGTAGACCACGATGAAGAACGCACTGGCCCCGGTGGAGTGCATGTAGCGGATCAGCCAACCCCAGGGCACGTCGCGCATGATGTACTCGACCGAGGCGAAGGCCAGCGCCGCGTCGGGCTTGTAGTGCATCACCAGGAAGATGCCGGTGACGATCTGGATCACCAGCACCAGCAGCGCCAGCGAGCCGAAGAAGTACCAGAAGTTCTGCGCCTTGGGGGCGTAGTACTCCGACATGTGCTCCTTGTAGAGCTTGGTGGCCGGGAACCGGTTGTCCACCCAGGTCATGGCCTGCTCGGCCACCGACGCGCCTGCAGGAGCTTGCTTGAATTCAGCCATGGCTATCCCTATGAATGCGGCGGGCGGCTCAGCCCTTGCTGTCCTCGCCGATCAGCAGGACCGTGTCGGAAACGTACATGTGGGGCGGGACTTCGAGGTTGTCCGGCGCGGGCTTGTTCTTGAATACCCGTCCGGCCATGTCGAAGGTCGACCCGTGGCAAGGGCACAGAAAGCCACCCTGCCAGTCGTCTGGCAGCGAGGGCTGCGCGCCCGGGGTGAACTTGTCTACCGGTGAGCAGCCCAGGTGCGAACAGATGCCCACGCAGACGAAAACCTCGGGCTTGATCGATCGGGGCACGTTGCGCGCGTATTCAGGCGTCAATTCGGCCGGATTGCGCTTGGAAAAGGGGTCCGCCACGAACGGTTCGGTCTTGCCCAGGGAAGCGAGTTGCTCCTCGGTGCGGCGCACCACCCAGACCGGCTTGCCGCGCCATTCGACGGTCATCTTCTCGCCGGGACGCAGGCTGCTGATGTCCACCTGCACCGGAGCGCCGGCCGCCTTGGCCCGCTCAGACGGCGCGAAGCTGGAAATGAAGGGCACTGCCACGGCGGCACCGCCGACGGCACCGGCCCCGCAGGTGATGGCGATCCAGGTGCGCCGGCCTGAATCGACTTTGGCCTCACTCATGCTTTCCTCTGCTTGAACTCAATGTCCGGGTCAACCCGGGATTCTAGCCGAGCGTCGTCACCCCGCCTCGCGCCTGGGCTGCGGTTACCCTGCGCCCGCGTCGTGGCAGGCCGTCAGCGGTCGACAACTGGCGCCGGGGGCCTGCGGGCCACCGCCATCAGCGAACAGCAACGGGGGATGTACAGCATGAGTTTCGCCAGCGAGTTCAAGGAGTTTGCGCTCAAGGGCAATGTCGTGGACCTGGCCGTGGGCGTGATCATCGGAGGCGCTTTCGGCAAGATCGTCGATTCGGTGGTCAGCGACCTGATCATGCCGCTGGTCGGCCGGGTGCTCGGCGGCCTGGATTTCAACAACTACTACATCCCGCTGGCCGGGCAGACGGCCACCAACCTGGCGGACGCCAAGAAGGCCGGCGCCGTGTTCGCCTACGGCAGCTTCATCACCGTGGCGCTGAACTTCGCGATCCTGGCCTTCATCATCTTCATCATGGTTCGGCAGATCAACAAGTTGCGCGCCTCGGCACCGCCGCCGCCGCCCGCGCCGGAACCGCCCACCCCCGAAGACGTGCTGCTGCTGCGCGAGATTCGTGACGCATTGAGGAAATAGCACGCCCGGCCCGACCCGCGGGCCTCCAGCGGACGGACGGCAGGCCGATGCTTGCCAGATACTGATCCGTCCCATGAACCCGACCATCGCTTCCGGCCTGCCTGCAGCCATCGAAGCTGCCCTCCGGCGCCTGAAGCAGGCCGCCCGACAGGCCGCGGAGCGAACCGTGGACAGCCTGGGCGTGGCTGCGCTGGCCTCGGCCAACGTGTTCCAGCGCGACGCCATGCTGGGCGCGCAGTTCGAGCTGAACCGCAAGCTGGGCGTCTTCTGCAACGGCTTCGACGAGCAGCTCGACCAGCGCATCGAGCGGGACCTGGGCCGCCGCGGCGGCCAGGGCAGCGCGGCGCTGCCCACCAGCTGGGATGCGCTCAGCCTGGTCGACAACCAGGAAGTCGAGTTGCAGGTCAGTGCCGAACGCTTCGGCATGCAGATTGCCGAGGGCTGCGAGGCCGAGCTGCGCGAGCTCGACAGCTTCGTCGGTTCACTGTTGCATGGCCATGACGACACGCCGCGCAACCCGCTGCGCCCGGAGGTCATCGGCAACGCCATCCTGCGCAGCGTGGATGCCGTGACCGACCGCCCGGATCTGCGCAAGGTGCTGGTGGCCGAACTGGCCCGGTGCATGGCGGCTTCCATGGCCGACACCTACAAGGCGATCGTCGCCGACATGCGCGCCGCCGGGCTGAAACCGGTGTCGCCAAGCTTCCGCAGCTCGGAACGTGGCGCCGGCTTCGGGCGCACCAGCTCGGGCTACGACACCACCAGCCGTCCGGTCGGTCTGGACGAGGCCGGGCCGGGCGCCGGCGATTCGCGACACAGCGGCTGGCTGGGCAGCAGCCGAGGCTCTGAGCGCGGCCCGCTGGGCGGGCCTGCCAGCGGCGCGGGCGGCCTGG
>JAFLDH010000328.1 GCA_017302505.1 Burkholderiales bacterium | reverse complement strand
AGCCAGTCGTGCCAGTGCACGCGGCCGGCCCAGGGCGCCAGCCGCTCGGCCTGGCGCTGGCGCAGGGCGGCCGACAGTTCCACCACGTGATAGGCACTCACCCGGCTGCCCAGCGCCTGCAGCAGCTGCGCAGCCAGCGCGCCCGAGCCGGCGCCGAATTCCCAGACCTCGCTGCTGCCGCAGGCCGCCAGGGCCTGCTCCACCTGCACCGCCAGCGCACGGCCGAACAGCGGCGACATCTCCGGCGCGGTGACGAAATCGCTGCCCGAGCCGGGCATGGCGCCGAACTTGCGCCCGCCGTGGGCGTAATAGCCCAGGCCGGGCTCGTACAGCGCCATCGCCATGTAGCGGTCGAAGGGCAGCCAGCCGCCTTCGGCCGCGATGGCCGCACGGATCCGCTGCGCCAACTGCGCCGATAAACTCGCGGATTCGCCGTCCGTCATGGGTGGATTGTAGGAAGCATGGATCGTCGTCCCGTCGTGTTGGTCACCGGCGCGGCCCGTCGCCTGGGCCGCGCGATCGCGCTCGACCTGGCCGCGCACGGCTGGGACGTCGCGGTGCATTTCGGCCGCTCGCAGGACGAGGCCGCGCATACCGTAGAGGCACTACGGGCCCAAGGTGCGCAGGCTGCCGCCTTCGCTGCCGACCTGGGCGACGAGGCCGCCTGCCGCGCGCTGGTGCCGGCGGTGCTGGAACGGTTCGGCCGGCTGCGCGCGGTGGTCAACAACGCGGCCCTCTTCGAATACGACGACGTGCACAGCTTCGGCCATGCGCTAATGGAGCGCCACTGGCGTGCCAACGTGGCCGCGCCGGTGCTGCTGGCGCAGGCGCTGCACGCCCACCTGCAGGCGGCCGATGCGCTGGGCTGCGTCGTCAACCTGCTGGACCAGAAGCTCTGGAACCCGAACCCGGACTACCTGTCCTACACGCTGTCGAAGGCGGCGCTGGAATCGGCCAATACCCTGCTGGCGCAGGCCCTGGCGCCACGGCTGCGGGTCTGCGGCGTGGCGCCGGGCGTTACGCTGCCCTCCGGCCCGATGGACCAGGGCGCGTTCGAGCGCGCCCACCGGCTGACGCCGCTGCAGCGCTCGTCCACCGCCGAGGACATTGCCCGGGCGGTGCGCTTCCTGCTCGAATCGCCCGCCATCACCGGCACCACGCTGCTGGTGGACGGCGGCCAGCACCTGTCGCACCAGGCCCGCGACGTGATGTTCATGACCGAGGATTGAGATGTCCAGCCTGCTGATGCACCCCCGCCTGGCCGATTGCCGCCGGCTGTTCCTGCGCGACTACGAGGTGCAGGTGCGCATCGGCGTGCACGACTTCGAGAAGCAGGCCGCGCAGCGCATGTTCGTCAATGTCGACCTGTACGTGCCGCTGGCGCAGACCACGCCCACCCGGGACACGCTGGACGAGGTGGTGGACTACGACTTCATCCGCGGCGCCATCGCCGAGCGCGTGGCCCGCGGCCACATCGATCTGCAGGAAACGCTGGCCGACGATCTGCTGCGCCGCATGCTGGCGCACCCGCAGGTGCGGGCCGCGCGCGTGTCCACCGAGAAGCCCGACGTCTATCCCGACTGCGACGCGGTCGGTGTCGAGGTCTTCGGCCTGCGCCCCGAGGAACATTGAACATGGCAGCCGACACCCTCAGCGCCGAACGCCCCGCCACCGACCTGCGCAAGCAGGCCTTCGAGGCCAACAAGCTCAGCAAGAAGCTGCACCGCCAGGTGGGCCAGGCGATCGCCGACTTCAACATGATCGAGGCCGGCGACAAGGTGATGGTCTGCCTGTCCGGCGGCAAGGACAGCCATGCGCTGCTCGACCTGCTGCTGTCGCTGCGCGAGCGCGCGCCCATCGATTTCGAGCTGATCGCCGTCAACCTGGACCAGAAGCAGCCGGGCTTCCCGGCCGAGGTGCTGCCGCAGTACCTGCGCTCGCGCGGCGTGCCCTTCCACATCGAGAACCAGGACACCTACTCCATCGTCAAGAAACTGGTACCGGAAGGCCAGACGATGTGCAGCCTGTGCTCGCGGCTGCGCCGCGGCATCCTGTATCGCGTGGCCAGCGAACTGGGCGCGACCAAGATCGCGCTCGGCCACCACCGCGACGACATGGTGGTGACGCTGCTGATGAACATGTTCTTCGGCGGCCGACTGAAGGGCATGCCGCCCAAGCTGGCCAGCGACGACGGCCGGCACGTGGTGATCCGCCCGCTGGCCTACGTGGCCGAGACCGACCTGGAGCGCTGGGCGGCGCACCGGCAGTTCCCGATCATCCCCTGCACGCTGTGCGGCAGCCAGGACGACCTGCAGCGCGTGCAGATCCGCGCGATGGTGCGCGAGTGGGAGCGCAAGTACCCGGGGCGCACCGACAACATGCTGCATGCGATGGGCCATGTGGTGCCCTCGCACCTGATGGACCCGCGGCTGCATCCCTTCCGCACGCTGCAGGCCACCGGCCGGCCCGATGCCGAAGGCGACAAGGCCTTCGACGCCGACGAGGCCTGCGCGCCGCCGGCGGCGCCGCAGACCATCCGCGTTGCCCGCGTCGGCGCGACTTAGGGCAGCCGCTCGGCGGCCTGCGCCGCCCCCGCCGGCTGGGCCATCAGCGCGCGCAGGTCTTCTTCCCAGCCTTTCAACCGGGCGCGCGCCGCCTGGCGCTGCGCCGGCGTGGTGCTGTTGTGGAACCGCGCGATCAGCGTGCAGTTGTAGTCGGTCAGGCGCTGCTGGTAGGCACGGTACCCCGCGTTCGGCGAACGCAGCAGCCGGGCGCTCAGCGCTTCCAGCCGCGCCTGCTGCGCCTCGCGCTCGGAACGGCTGGCGGCCGGTGCCGACAGCTGCCGCAGCACCTGCAGCGTTTCGCGCTGCAGTACCTGGCGCTCGCCATACCACTGCGAGGGGTCGAAGGGCGAAGCCGCGATGCCCTCGGCCAGCAGCTGGCGCTGGCGCTCGTCGATGTTGCCGTAGAGCATCTCCACCCGGTCGACGGTGCGCTTCAGCGCCGCCTTCTGCCGCTCCTCGGGCTGCTCCTGCATGAAGGCTTCCTGGAACTCCAGGTTCGACTTGCGATAGCGCTTCTCCAGGTGCGCCAGCTGCTCCGGCGTCAGCGCCGCCAGCACCGGCCCGACGCGCTGCAGGCCTTCGGCCAGCGCCACCGCGGCCCGGGCGCGCAGCTCGTCGTTCCAGCGGCACACCTGCTCGGGCGTGGCCGGTTGCATCACCTGCACCTGGGCGGCGGCCAGCAGCGCCGCATAGTCGGGCAGTTGGGTGCGGCGGTGCCAGTCGAACCAGTCGTTGACCACCGCCTTGGCGCGCGGCGCCTGGGCACTGGGAAAGTCCAGGTAGCCGTCCAGCCACCACCAGCCCAGCGTCGGCGCCTGGTTGTATGCGACACGCACCACGCTGCAGCCCGCCAGCAGCCATGCGCACAGCAGTACGACGCCGATAATCCGCGTTTTGGCGATGGAAACCCGCATGGCACTGAACGTCGTGATCATGGCCGCCGGCAAGGGCACCCGGATGAAGTCCGCACACCCCAAGGTGCTGCACCGTCTGGCAGGGCGTTCCCTATTGCAGCATGTTCTGGACAGCTGCGCCGGCCTGGGGGCGGCGCGCACCGTGGTCATCACCGGACACGGCGCGGCGCAGGTGGAAGCTGCTGCCCGCGGCGAAGGCCTGCGCTTCGTGCGCCAGGAGCCACAGCTGGGCACCGGCCATGCCATTCAGCAGGCCGTGCCGGCGCTGGACGACGCCGCGCCGACAACGCTGATCCTCAACGGCGACGTGCCGCTGATCCGCAGCGCCACCGCCGCGGCCCTGGCCCAGGCCTGCGGCGGCGAGAAGCTGGCGCTGCTGACCATCGCGCTGGCCGACCCCACCGGCTACGGCCGCATCGTGCGCGCCGCCGACGGCAGCGTGCGCGGCATCGTCGAGCACAGGGACGCCAGCGACGCGCAGCGCCAGATCCGCGAGGTCTATACCGGCATGATGGCCGCGCCCACTGCCGCGCTGAAACGCTGGGTGATGGCGCTGAAGAACGACAACGCGCAGCGCGAGTACTACCTGACCGACATCGTCGCCATGGCGGTGGCCGAGGGCGTGCCGGTGGTGGCCACGCCCGCCACCGGCGAGACCGAGGTACTGGGCGTGAACAGTCCGCTGCAGCTGGCCGACCTGGAGCGCCGCTTCCAGCGCGCGCAGGCCGAGACGCTGATGGAAGCCGGCGTGCGCCTGGCCGACCCGGCGCGCTTCGATATGCGCGGCACGCTGCAATGCGGCAGCGACGTGGAGATCGACATCAACTGCGTGTTCGAAGGCCGCGTCACGCTGGGCGACGGCGTGCGCATCGGCGCCAACTGCGTCGTGCGCGATGCCGACATCGAGGCCGGCGCCGTGCTGCACCCCTTCACCCACGTGGAAGGGGCGCACGTGGGTCCGGGCGCGCTGGTCGGTCCCTTCGCGCGGCTGCGGCCCGGTGCCGACCTGGGCGAAGAGGTGCACATCGGCAACTTCGTCGAGGTGAAGAACTCGACGCTGGCCGCCGGCGCCAAGGCCAACCACCTGGCCTACCTGGGCGATGCCACGGTGGGCCCACGCGTCAACTACGGCGCAGGCAGCATCACCGCCAACTACGACGGCGCCCACAAGTACCGCACCGTGATCGGTGCCGACGTGCACGTGGGCTCCAACTGTGTGCTGGTGGCGCCGGTGACGCTGGGCGACGGCGCCACCGTGGGCGGTGGCTCCACCGTGTCGCAGGATGTGCCCGCCGGCAAGCTGGTGGTAGCCCGCGCGCGCCAGGTCATCATCGAAGGCTGGCAGCGGCCGAAGAAGCCCGCCAAGGGCTGAGCAGCGTTCAGCCGCCAGCGCCGTCGGCAATCTGCGCGGCCAGCAGCAGATCGTCCCAGGCGCGGGCCTTGTCCGGCAGGTTGCGCAGCAGGTAGGCCGGGTGGTAGGTGACCACCAGCGGCACTCCCTGGTAGCGGTGCGCGCGGCCGCGCAGCTTGCCGATCGGCTCGCTGCTGCGCAGCAGCGACTGCACCGCAAAGCGCCCCATCGCCAGGATCAGCCGCGGCTGGATCAACTCGATCTGGCGCAGCAGGAAGGGCTCGCATTGCGCCATCTCTTCCGGCTCGGGGTTGCGGTTGCGCGGCGGCCGGCACTTCAGCGTGTTGGCGATGTACACCTGCCGCTGCGGCGTCGCCTCGGCGCGCGTCAGCTGCAGCGCGTGCAGCATGTTGTCCAGCAGGTGGCCGGCGGCGCCGACGAAGGGCTCGCCCTTCAGGTCTTCCTGCTCGCCCGGGGCCTCGCCGACGATCATCCAGTGGGCCTGCGGATGGCCGACGCCGAAGACCGTCTGCCGGCGGCTTTTGCACAGCCCGCAGGCGGTGCAGCCGGCCACCGCCTCGCGCAGCGCCGGCCAGTCC
>JAFLDH010000327.1 GCA_017302505.1 Burkholderiales bacterium | reverse complement strand
CGTCGGCGGGCCGGCCGCGCGGCGTGATCTGCAGCACCTGGCCGCCGGCGGCACGCCACTGGGCGCGCAGCTTGGTGCTGAGCTTGCCTTCAGCATCAGTGCCGAAGCCGATCAGCGTCAGGTGCGGGCCGATCGCGTCGTCGCTGAGTGCGATGCGGCCATCGGCGACCGAGCGCACCCAGCCCTGCGGCAGCAGACCACCGCGGTCCAGCCGCGCGCCACGTTCGCGTTCTGCGAACAGGCCCTGGGCAAAGCGGTTCTGCGGCTTGATCTGAAGCTCTTCGAACACGCGACGCAGCCGCGGCACCAGACCCAGCGTGCGCATCAGGCCGTGCGTCAGGAAGGCGGCAATGCGGTTGCTGGGCATCACCAACTTGCCCATGAACAGCGCCAGGTTGATGATGGCCTTGGCATGCGGCCGGCGCTCGACGTCGTAGCTGTCGAGGATGCGCGGGTCGGCGCGGCCCTGCGCCACCCAGGCCAGCTTCCAGCTCAGGTTGGCCACGTCGCGCAGGCCGGCCACCAGGCCCTGGCCGGCAAAGGGCGGGGTGATGTGCGCGGCATCGCCGACCAGGAACACGCGCCCCTGGCTGAAGCGGTCGGCCACGCGGGCGTGGAAGCGGTAGACGGCCACGCGCTCGATTTCGATGTCCTCGGTGCGCGCCCACGGCGCCAGCAGCTGGCGCACCACTTCGGGCAGCTCCATCTGCTCGCGGGTCTCGCCGGGGCGCAGCATGAACTCCCAGCGTTGGCGGTCGCCGGGCGCCACCATGTGCGGCACGGGCCGCGCCGGGTCGCAGATGAATTCGATGTCGTGGATCGGATTCGGCACGCGCTTCGCGTCCACCACCAGCCAGTCCTGCGCGAAGGTGCGGCCGCCAAACCCCAGGCCCAGGTCCTGCCGCACCTTGCTGTTGGCGCCGTCGGCGCCGACCAGGAAGCGTGCCGAGACCTTGGCCGTGGCGCCATCGGCCAGTTTCAGCCGCACCGCCACGCCCTCGGCCTGCGGCTCGAAGCCCAACAACTCCACGCCGGTCATCGCCTGCACGCTGTCGTACTTGGCGAGGCGCTCGCGCAGCACGGCTTCCAGTTGCGGCTGGTAGAAAGTGACCAGCTTGGGGTGGCCGTCGATCTGCCCGGCCGCGGCGATGCGCGCGTAGTTGCCGAACATCGGCGAGCGCATGTGCACCGCGGGGATGGCCACGGTGTCGATGGCGCCTTCTTCCAGGCCGGCCATCTGCAGGATGCGCAGCGCCTCGTTGTCCAGCGCGATGGCGCGCGGCGCCTTGAAGATTTCGGTGGCCTTGTCCACCACCAGCGTGCGCACGCCGTAGCGGCCCAGCAGATTGGCCAGCGTGGCGCCGACCGGGCCGTAGCCGACGATCAGCACGTCGACGGGCGGCAGGTTGATCTCTTGCATGGTGTGTCTCCGAGGTTTTGTCGTGGTTCAGGCGGCGACGATGCGGTTGCGCTGCTCGCCGAGGTCCAGCGCGCCGTCGTCGGTGCGGATCGACGCGGTCATCTGGTCGCCCGGTTTCAGGTACAGCGGGTTGGCCAGCCCCTTCTGGATGAACAGCTTCCATTTCGTCGCCGGCGACAGCAGGTGGTTCATCACGAAGTACACGAGCTTGTTCGGCGCCTTGGCCGCGCAGCCGGCCGGTGTGCCGGTGGCGATCAGGTCGCCGGCGTGCAGGTCCTGCAGCGCGCTCAGCTCGGTCAGCGTCTGGTGCGGTGCGAACAGCATGTCGCCGCACAGCGTCTCCTGCCGCACCTGGCCGTTGACGGTGAGGCGCATGCGCAGCTCGGGCCAGCGCTTCCATTCGGCCGCGTCCAGCAGCAGCAGCACCGGGCCGGCCGGGCCGAAGCTGCGGTAGCTCTTGCCCTTGTAGAACTGCATCTGCGGCAGCTGCACGTCGCGCGCGCTGACGTCGTTGACGATGGTCACGCCGGCCAGCACCTCGTGCAGGTGGTCCGGCGTGACGGCGCGCGCCTTCGTCACGCTGCGCTTCATCACCAGGCCGAGCTCGATCTCGTAGTCGAGCAGCTGCACGTGCGCGGGCCGCACCACGTCGTCGTGCGGGCCAGCCAGGCAGGACGAAGCCTTGGTGAAGATGGTGTTGAAGGGGATCTTCGCCGGGTCCATGCCCGATTCGCGCACGTGGCTGGCGTAATTGATGCCCTGGCAGACGAACTGCTGGTTGGTAGTGATCGGCGACAGCAGCCGCACGCCGGCCAGCGGCAGCGTGGCCTGCGCGGCGGTCAGCGCGCGCAGCGCCGGGATCGCATGCTCGATCAGGTCGCCGGTGCTGGCGAAATGTTGGGCGAGCGGCGCGATGCGATCGTTGAACAGCACGCCCCAGCCGGTGTGGCCGGCATGTTCGAAGCGGACGACGGGCAAAGCCATGGGCTTCCTCCAGTAAAGCGAGGGTCAGACGAGGGGTTCGGTGCCGGCATCACGCTGCCGGCGGGCGATAGCTCAGCGGCTACATCCAGGGCCGCGCCGGGATGCCGATGGCCTGGCCGAAGAGCTTCAGCCGCTGCGGCGCCAGCTTCTTGGCCAGCACCAGCTTCAGCACGCGCCACAGCACGGCCGGCGACATGCGCGGCTTCATGGCCGGCGGGATGTCCACGCCCCAGGCCCAGATGCTGCCCAGGTCGAACTCGGAGTAATGCGTCTCGAAGTCGGCGGTGAACACGTCGCCGTCGGTGTAGTGCTCGAACTGCAGGCCGTTCGGGTCGAACCAGTAGTCGAAGATTTGGCTGCCCAGCACGTGGCGGCCGATGCCCCACAGGTGCTTGTGGCCCTTGGCGCGCAGCACCTGCTGACCCTGGCCCACGGCGTCCAGGTCCACCACCTCGTAGGCGCTGTGCTCGACCTTGTCTTCCAGCCCGCCGACGATGACGAAAGTGTGGTGGTCGGCCGGCTCGTCACCCAGGTCCAGGCGGAAGAAGCTCAGCGCCGGAGAGCCGTCAGACAGGTACTGCACGTCGGTGGGGATCAGCCCCAGGTGGCGCATGTACCACTGCGACATCGTCGGGAAATCGGCCGTCTGGATGGCCACGTGGCCCAGCCGCACCACGGCCGCCGGCTCCACCGGCGCCCGCACGCCGGCATTGATGCGCGGCTTGTGCAACACGGTGTTGGTCATCGCCAGCAGCGGCTCGCGCACCGGCAGCGGCTCCAGCGCCGGGCGGTCGCGCAGCAGCCAGACGCTGTGGCCGGCCGGGTCGATCAGCTCGATGCCCTGCCCGCCGCCGGGGATGGCCTTCGGGTCGAGCCGCCGGCCGCCCGAGCGTTCGGCCAACCGTTCCAGGTCGGTGCCGGCGGGCACGGTGAAGGCGCTGCCGACGAAGCGCGCCTTCGGACCGCGCGTGGCGGCGTAGATGCAGGGCGAGGCGCCGGTGCCGCGCATCACCAGGCTGTCGGCGGTGCGCTCGGTGCGGCGCATGCCGAAGTCGAGCAAGAAGGCCTCGGTGGCGTCGAGATCGGGTACCTCGAAGCGCAGGAAAGCCAGTTCGCAGACCTTCACCAGCGCCGGCGGGCGCTGCAGGGCCTGCACGTGCGCCGGGCGGCGCGACTGCGGGTGGCTGGGCGGGGTGCGCAGGGGGGTGACGGTGGCTGGCATCGGGGGTCTCCGGTGTGGCGCCCGGGCGTCGGCGGGCTTGTGGGGTGACGCGATGGCCGGCATCATATCGCCATTAATGTCATGTTGACAATAGTGGCGATATGAATCTTTTCGAGACCCTGGCCGATGCGGCCACGGCGACAATGCCCGCCGAGGACCCACCCCCGATGAAGAAGAAGCCCGAGGACCACCGCACCCGCGTGGCGGCCGACCGCCGCGAGAAGATGCGCGCCCGCCTGATCGAGAGCGCGATGCTGGTGTTCGCGCGGCGTGGTGCCGAGGGCAGCGTGATCGACGAGGTGATCACCACCGCCGAGGTCTCGCGCGGCACCTTCTATCACTACTTCCGCACCAACGAAGAACTGCTGGCCGCGGTGGCGGCCGAGGTCGGCAACCAGCTGCTGCAGATCGTCGACCCGGTGATCCGCGAACTGCCCGACCCGGCCGCGCGCGTGGCCTGCGGCATCCGGCTGGCGCTGATGGTGGCGCGCGCGCACCCGCATCTGGCCGGCTTCATGGTCAAGGTCGGGCCGCCGGCGCTGGGTGCCCAGAGCCTGGCCACGGTCTACCTGCCGCGCGACATCCAGGCCGGCCTCGACGCCGGGCGCTTCGCGGCCATGCCGCCGCGGCTGGCCTTCGACCTGATCACCGGGCCGGTGCTGGCGGCCTTCCACACGCTGCAGACCGAGAAGGTTGCCGAGGACTATCCGCAGCAGATGGCGCAGGCGGTGCTGATGGCCCTGGGCGTGCCCCGGGCGGTCGCCGCCAAGGCCAGCGCCCTGCCCTTGCCGCCGCTGCAGCTGCCCGAAGACGCGCTGCTGGTGCGCGCGCAGGCGCGTGCGGCGCACACCGCAGGGGAAACGTCGACTTGACTTTACCTTGAGTAAAGTTAACATGCTCTCAAGGCAACCTGAGGAGCATGACATGGACGCCCTGAGCCTGAAGAACCCGGTGTTCGTTGCCTACATGGTGTGCGCCGCGCTGCTGGTGCTGAAGATGGCGGCGATGTCCTGGCTGACGGTCTATCGCATGCTGCACATCAACGGGGGCATGCGCAACCCGGAGGACGCCAACCCCGGCCTGGCCAACCCGCGGCCGCGGCCCGGCCAGCTGGATCCGGTGGATTACGTGGAACGCATCCGTCGCATCCACCAGAACGACCAGGAGAACCTGCTGCCCTTCCTCGCCATCGGCTGGCTCTACGTGATGACCCAGCCCGCGCCGGCCGTGGCCCTGGCCCTGCTCTACGGCTATGTGCTGTCGCGGCTGCTGCACTTTGCCGCCTATCTGACCGCGCGGCCACACGAATGGCGCGCCGCACTGTGGACCGTGGGCTCGCTGGTGATGATCTTCATGGCGGTGGCAACGCTGTGGGCCGGCCTGCGCGCCTGAAGGCGGCCGGGGCGCCCAGCCCGCGCGAACAGCACCGCGAACGGCTGCGCGCGCTGACGCGCCAGTCCATCCTGCAGGCCGCCGAAAGCGTGTTGCTGCGCGAGGGGCTGGATGCGCTGACGCTGGACGCCATTGCCGCCGAGCTGGGCCTGACCAAGCAGGGGCTTTACTACCACTACCCGTCGAAGGAAGCGCTGCTGGCCGAACTGGCGCTGCAGGAATGGACCGCCGCGGCCGACGCGGTGCACGCGGCCACCGAGGCCGCGACCAACGCCGCCGACGCGCTGGAGGCGCTGGTGCGCAGCTACGTGGCGCGCTACGCGCAGCGCCTGCCGGTATTCCGCCTGGCGACCCAGGGCAGCCAGCTGTCGCCGCTGGCGGCGCGGCTGGCGCGCGAGCAGCTGGACGCCATCCGACCGCTGAACGACCGCATGTACGGCCCCACCGAACGCCT
>JAFLDH010000326.1 GCA_017302505.1 Burkholderiales bacterium | reverse complement strand
ACCGGGATGTAGGGCAGCCGCAGCGTCATCGCCAGCGGCACCGCCGACTTGCCCAGGTGCTGCTCCTCGATGGCCGTGCCCAGCCAGGCGGCCTCGATCTGCTTGCGCTCGATGCCGGCGTCGGCCAGCGCTTCCTCGAAGGCCTCGACCATCAGGTCCTGCGCGTTGCAGTCCCAGCGCTCGCCGAACTTCGAGCAGCCCATGCCGAGGATGACGACCTTGTCCTTGATGCCCGTAGCCATGCCATACCTTTCAATGAACGATCGCAAAGGCGGCGCAAACCAAACTGCGCCGCTTCTTGATACCCCTACTTATCCTTGTTCAGGGAGTAGCCTTCGGCAGCGAGTTGTCGATAGAGCGCAAGCATCTTGTTGATCTCGGTCGCGTAGCTGTCTCGATGAAATAGAAGTGCAGCGGCCTTCTTGCGTTCCTCACCATCCATCCGCTCGAACAGTTCAGGATGCTTCAGAACCACCGAATGAAAACGCGCAGTCCTTGTCTTGTCGCGTTCGCCCTGATCGATGTATCGGCGAAGTGCTTGCAGGTCAATTGCCATGTCAAGTTTCCTCTTCCCCTGCCCGTGTGCGCCCGTCGCAATTCAGTTCAAGGAGTGTGCGTCGCGACCGCGTACGGGCCGGCAGATTGAGGTCGATCCCACGCGTCGAACCGAAGAGCGCCAGTGCCAAATCTACGAGATGAAGCTGTTGGACACTCGCTGTCACCTTCGACTTGGCAGTCCAAGGGCAGTCGGCTGACTCGATTTCGGAGATTCTGCGCATGATTGCTAAAGCCCACTCCCTCAAGCCGGAGTCGCTTTCCAGAAATACCGTTGGAAGCCGCGCAGCGGGTCCTGGTCCTTGATGCGAAACACCATCCGCACGGGCAGGCCCACGTCCATCTTGCCGGCCTCGATCTCGGTGAAGTCCATCAGCATGCGCCCGCCGCCGTCGAAAGCCACCATGCCGAAGTAGGTGGGTGGGTCGGGCGTGTAGGTCAGCGAGTCTGCGGTGTAGGACATGACCTTGCCGCTGCGCTCGGCAAACGGGTAGTCGTCCTGGCTGTCGAGTGCGTTGCACTCCGGGTTGACGCAGTAGCGCTGCCGCGGGTACTGCACCGTGCCGCAGGCGCGGCACTTGCCGCCCACCAGGCCTTGGATCATGTCGCGGTTGCGGTACAGCACCGTCAGCGGCGTGGCCTTGTCAGGCTCGGCGCGCATGCCGCGCTCCATGTCCAGCAGGCCGTTGAAGGACAGGTAGCGCAGGTAGTTACCGTCCTCCCGGCGCTGCGCCAGCGCGCCCTTGACGCCGAAGCGCGGCTTCGCGCTGGCGATCGCATCGGTCACGCGCAGCAGCAGCGCGTCGCAGCCTTCGCCGAAGGCCGCCACCAGGATCAGGTCGCCCGGCTTGGCGTCTTCCAGCGCGGCCGCCAGCATCAGCAGCGGGTGGGCCACGCCGGTGTCGCCGCAGACGGCGGTCAGCGCATCGCGCACGCTGGCGTCCGGCAGATTGCAGCGCTTGGCCACCGCGGCCTGGATGCGCGACAGCGTGCCCGGCAGGCAGAAGTGCGTCACCGCGCCCGCTTCGACACCCGCCTTCTTCAGCACCGCGTCGATGGCGCGCGGCACGATCTTCAGGTAGCCCTCGTCACGCACCCAGCGCTCTTCCCAGGCGTAGTCGTGGGCGCGGTCGTGCATGCGGTACTGGTGCACGAAATCCACGGTCTCGCTGTGCGCCGCCACCAGCGTGGCCAGCGGCTTGCCACGGCCCACTAGCAACGCGGCCGCGCCGTCGCCATAACTAAGTTCCTGCGTGCTGGCTGCCTTGGCCTTGCGCGCATCGGCGGCCACCACCAGCGTCGGGCCCTGGGCACCGGCGCCTTCCAGCGCCTCGATCAGCGCACTGGAGCCGGCGCGCTGGCTTCCGGTGAAATCCAGCCCGCGCAGCGCCGACGGCAGCATCAGCGCATTGGCCACCACGCCGGCGTTGAGCCGGTCGTCGAAGGGCAGGCTGCTGGAGGCCAGCACCAGGCGGCCCAGGGCGGCGCGGTCGCGGTCGCCCAGGCAGTCGCGCGCCGCCTCCACGCCCATCGTGATGGTGTCCTCGTCCCAGTTGCAGATGGCGCGCTCGCCCTTGGCCAGGCCCTTCAGGCCCGGCGCGAACCAAGCATTGGCGGCGGCCACCACCGAACGCTGCAACCGCGCACGCGGCACGTAGGCGCCGAAGGACAGGATGCCGAAATCGCCCGCACTCATCAGATCGGGTCCCAGCTGAACACGTCGGCCGAGCGGTCCAGCGGATAGAAGCTGGCCTTCATCGCGGGAATCGCATGGCTGGCCACGGTCTGCGGCGTCCAGCCCTCCTCGCGGTGCACCGAGCGGATCGGCCGGCTCTGGCCCATCAGGAAGATCTCGTTGGCGCGCACCGCGAAGATCTGGCCGGACACACCCTTGGCTTCGTCACTGATCAGGTACACCGCCAGCGGTGCGATCTTGCTGGTTTCCATCGCCTTCATCTTCGCCAGGCGTGCCGCCTGCTCGGGCGTGTCGCTGGGGATGGTGCCGATCAGCCGGCTCCATGCGAAGGGGCTGATGCAGTTGCTTCGCACGTGATAGCGCTGCATGTCCAGCGCGATCGACTTGGACAGGCCGACGATGCCCAGCTTGGCGGCCGCATAGTTGGCCTGGCCGAAGTTGCCGATCAGGCCCGAGGTGGAGGTCATGTGCACGAAGGCGCCACGCTCCTCGCTGCGGAAGATCGAGGCCGCCGCGCGTGCCATGTAGAAGCTGCCGTGCAGGTGCACGTCGATCACCGCCTTCCACTCCTCCACCGACATGTTGTGGAAGATGCGGTCGCGCAGGATGCCGGCGTTGTTGACCACCGCGTCCAGCGTGCCGAAGGCGTCGGTCGCGGTCTTGATGATGCGGTTGGCCGATTCCCATTCGGCCACGCTGTCGGTGTTGGCCACCGCGGTGCCGCCGGCCGCGCGAATCTCGTTCACCACCTGCATCGCCGGGCCGTCGTCGTGGCCGGCGCCGGACTCCGACACGCCAGGATCGTTGACCACCACCTTGGCCCCTTCGGCCGCGGCCAGCATCGCGATGTCGCGGCCGATACCGCGCCCGGCCCCGGTGACGATGATCGACTTGCCGTCGAGCATTCCCATATCGATGTCTCCTAAGTGACGCCCGCGCCGGGGCTCTGCCTGAGCGGATCATTCTCACGCAAACTCGGGGCTTCGCCACTGTCCCCACGCTCATGTCGAACCCTGACACCGACGCGACACGGCGCGCCTACTGGACCGCGCAGCTGGAGGCCGCGTACCGCTTCATGTTCGAGGCGGTGCTGCCCTATCCGGTGGCCGAATGCGGCGAGCCGCTGGTGCCGCTGCAGCAAGCCGCCGAGATGGCCGAGGTGCTGGTGCAGTTTGCCGAAAGGCCGCACGTGCGCGGCCTGCCGCGGCTGTACTACCTGCGCGACGGGCAGATCCCCGGCTTCATCGCCGCCGCGGCCGAGATGAACGAGCGCGGCTGGATCCTGCGCGTCGAGGACGGCTACCGCACGCCCGAGATGCAGAAGCACCTCGGCCGCGAGCCGCAGGTCTTCGACGCGGTGCTGCAGCGGGTGATGTGGGAGCTGGGCGGCCAGCGGCCGACGCCGGAGTTCATGTTCCGTCGCTGCTCGGCGCTGGTGGCCAGCGTGCCCAAGTTCGGCACGCACATGTCGGGCAGCGCGATCGATATCTCGGTGCGCCATCTGCACGATCCGCAACGCGAGCTGGATCGCGGCGCGCCCTACCTGGAGATGTCGGAGAAGACGCCGATGGACTCGCCCTTCGTCTCGGCCGAGGCGCAGCGCAACCGCCAGGAGATCAGTGCCCTGATGCAGCGCCATGGCTTCGTCGGCTACCCGTGGGAGTTCTGGCACTACTCCAGCGGCGATGCCTACGAGCAGGTGCTGGGCAAGACCGGCCGCCCGGCGATCTACGGCGCGGTGTCCTTCGACCCGCAGACGCTGCAGGTCACGCCACTGCCGCAGCCGGATTTGCCGCTGAACAGCTTCGACGAGATCCGCGCGGAGATCGACGCCGCGCTGGCGCGGGCGGCAGGCTAGTGGCGACGCATCAGCGGCCGGCGCGGGCCGCTTCCTCGTCCACCGCCTGCTGCACCGCGCGGTAGAAGTCATCGCGCGCCTGGCTGGCGACGCGGTCGGTGGCGCCGCCGGCCCAGTTGCCGTTGGAGGCGATGACCAGCCGGCGCTTCGGGTCGATGAAGATGCCCTGGCCGAAGATGCCGCGGGCGGCGAAGGCGCCTTCCGGATAGGTCCACCACTGGTAGCCGTAGCCGCGGCCCGGCTGGCCGATGCCGATGCGCTCGCTGGTGGCTTCGGCCAGCCAGCCTTCGGGCACGATGCTGCGGCCGCCGATGCGCGCGCCGTCCAGGATGAACTGGCCGAAGCGCGCGAAATCGCGCGTCGCCGCCTGGATGCAGCAGCCGCTGATCTCCTGCCCGCTACGGCTCAGGATCCAGGTGGCCTGCTGCTCCATGCCGGCCGGCACCCAGATTTTTTCCGACAGATAGGTGGCCAGCGGCTTCTTCGTCGCCGCGCTGACCAGGATGCCCACCAGGTTGGTCTCGCCGGTGCTGTACAGCCAGCGCTGGCCGGCCGGCACCTCGCGCGGCAGGCGGCGCAGGTAGCTGACCAGCGCGTCCACGCCGGGCTCGGGCTCGTGGTTGTTGAAGCGCGCCACGTCCGAGGCCGGGTCGCCATAGTCCTCGTTCCAGCGGATGCCCGAGGTCATCGTCAGCAGCTGGCGGATGCTCACGTCGTCGTAGGGCGATCCCTTCATCGCCACCACGTAGTCGCTGACCTTGTCGTCCATGCTGCGGATGTGGCCGTCCTGCAGCGCCGCGCCCACCAGCGTCGAGGTGATCGACTTGGCCACCGAGAAACTGGTCCAGCGGCCGGCGGCGTCGAAGTCCAGCCCGTAGCGTTCCAGCCGCAGCTTGCCGTCGTGCACGATCAGCAGCGCAGCGCTACGCTGGCTGGCCATGTAGGCCGCCACGTCCAGCGGCAGCGCCAGCGGCGGCCCCGGCGGCAGCGGCGACGCGGCGGCCCCGGCCGGCACGCTGCGCGCCTTGGCCAGGAAGGGCAGCCGGTCCATCGCGCGAAAGGCCGCGTCGCGCTGCGCCTGGCTCCAGAACAGCAGGTCGCGGTTGGTCGGGATCGTCGCCAGCAGGCCGCGCGTTTCCTTGTCCAGCGTGAACCAGTAGCCGGCGCCGCCGGCGATGACCAGGGCCAGCAGGCCCAGCGCGATCTTCTTGAACATCGTGGTGTGCAGTCTCGTCGAAATCAGCGCGCCGGGCCCCAGCGGTCCAGCTTCAGTGCCACCGCGCAGGTGCTGCCGTAGACCACCATGGCCGCGGCGCTCAGCGCAAACAGCTGCCAGGGCACCGCGCCGTGGGCCGTGAGCCAGCTGCCGCCCAGCGCCACGAGCAGCAGGCGCATCGTCGCCGCG
>JAFLDH010000325.1 GCA_017302505.1 Burkholderiales bacterium | reverse complement strand
GCGTCGATCCACAGCGCCACCGCCAGCGCCAGCAGCACGGCGCCGATCGCGGCCAGCGTGGGCGCGCGGGGTCCGGCGTCGTGCGTGCTGGGCGCGGTGGCAGGCTCGTTCACTTGACCAACCCGACGGAGGTCAACACGTCCCTCACCCGCGCGCCGTCGGCCTTGAGGAAGGCGGCGAAGCCGTCGGCGTCCGCGTAGAAGTCCTCCCAACCGCGAGCCTTCAGCACCTTGGCCCACTCGTCGGACTTGACCGTCTTGGCCACGGCGGCCGACAGAGCCGTCTTCTGCGCCGGGCTGATGCCGGGCGCCGCGACGACACCGCGCCAGTTCACGAACTCCACGTCCATGCCCTGTTCCTTCAGCGTCGGCACGTCCACGCCTGGCATGCGCTTGCCGGAGGACAACGCCAGTGCGCGCAGCTTGCCGGCCTTGATCTGGCTCTCGAACTCGTTGTAGCCCGACACCCCCGCGCTGACACGGCCGCCCAGCATCTCGGCGAGCGCTTCGCCGCCGCCGGAGAACGGAACGTAGTTCGTCTTCGCCGCGTCACCGCCGGCCGCACGTGCAACGAGTGCCGCCAGGATGTGGTCGGCGCCGCCGGCCGAACCGCCGGCCCATACGACCTTCGAGGTGTCAGCCTTCAGCGCCGCGGCCAGGTCGGCCAGCGTCTTGAACGGTGACGAGGCCGGCACGACGACCACGAGTGCATCCTGCGTGAGACGGGCGATCGGCGTGACCTGGTCCAGCGTCACGGGCGCCTTGTTGGTGAGCACCGCGCCCACCATCGTCACGCCCATCATCATCAGCTGGTTGCCATCGCCCTTGGCGTTGTTGACGAATTGCGCCAGGCCCACGGTGCCACCGGCACCCGGCACGTTGACCACCTGCACGCTCTTTGCGGCGCCCGTCGCGGTCATGGCCTGCTGCATCGCACGCGAGGTGCTGTCCCAGCCGCCGCCGGCGCCCGCGGGCGCCGTGATCTTCAGTTCCAGCGGGGTCTGCGCGAAGCCTGAACTGGCGCAGGCGAAGAGGGTGATCGCAGCGGCCACGGCCGCCCGGCGGGTTAGGATCATTACAAGTCTCCTGACGGGGTTGAGTGCGACCGGATTCAGTTGTCCGGCGTGATCTTGGCGAACTCGACGATGCGGGCGTATTGCGCCGACTCCGTCTTGATGAAGTCCTTGAACTGGGCCGGGCTCATCGGCGACGGGATGCCGCCCTGTTCGGCCATGCGCTTGGCGAGATCGGGCTGCTGCAGCGCCTGCACGACGGCGGCATTGATCTTCGCGATCACCGGCGCCGGCGTCGCGGCGGGCGCGAAGAGGCCGAACCAGTTCTCCAGCGCGTACTTGGGAACAGCCTTGCTCTCGGCGAGCGCTGGCACGTCCGGCGCGAAGGGCGCGCGCTTCGCCGACGTGACGGCGATGGCCTTCACCCGGCCGTCCTTGAGGAAGGGTGCGGCCGCCGTCATGCTGACGAAGGTCAGGTCCACATTGCCCGCAGCCACGTCGACCAGTTGGCCCGACGCACCGCGGTATGGCACGTGCACCATGTGGATGCCGGCCATCTCCTCCAGCAGTTCGCCGTTCAGGTGCTGGGGATTGCCGACGCCGCTGGTAGCGTAGGACAGCTTGCCTGGGTTCTTCTTTGCGTGGGCGACGAATTCGTCAGTTGTCTTGAACGGCGCCTGCGACGACGCCACCAGCACATTGGGCACCTTCACGACCGCGGTGATCGGCGCGAGATCCTTCTCGGGCCCGTACTGCATCTTCGACCTGTAGATGTACGGGTTGATGGCCGTCTCGCCGGCAGAGCCCAGCAGCAAGGTGTAGCCGTCAGCCGGCGCGCGCACCACCGCCAGTGCGCCCAGCATCCCGCTGGCGCCGGCCTTGTTCTCCACCACGACCTGCTGCCCGAGCGTAAGGCGAAGCCTCTCCGCAAGCAGCCGGGCCATCACGTCGACACCGCCGCCAGCGGAGAACGGCACGATGATCGTGATCGGCTTGTTTGGGTAGTTGCCATCCTGTGAGTAGGCGGCCAAAGGGAGCGTGCATGCGATCAGGGCCAGGCTGAGCCGGCGCATGCGACGGGGCATTTGGGTCAAGATTGTCTCCATGCGCCCTTGCCAAGCGCTTGAAGGCATCGTAGGCAGCGCTGTGGCAGAGGTAAATTGAAGTCTCGCCAAGCGACCGTTCTCGTTTGGCGAAACCGCGCTACGCTTGCGGCTATGCGCTACGACCTGACCAGCCTGAAGCTCTTCGTCGCCGTGGCCGAGTGCGGTAACCTCACGCGGGCGGCCGAGCGCGAGCATCTGGCCGTCTCGGCCATCAGCAAACGCATCGCCGAACTGGAGGACATCGTGCGCACACCCCTGCTTCAACGGCAGCCGCGTGGCGTAACGCTGACCCCGGCCGGCCAGTCGCTGCTGCATCATGCCCGCCAGATGCTGCAACTGATGCAGCGCATGGACGTCGAACTGGGGGAGTACGCCGCCGGGGTGAAGGGCCACGTGCGGCTGTACGCAGTGGCATCCGCTTTGACGCAGTTCCTGCCGGAGGAACTGGAGTCGTTCCTGGGCCGCTACCCGCTGGTCAACATAGCCCTCGAGGAACACACAGGGAAAGCGGTGGTGCTGGGCGTCGCCAGCGGCGCGGCGGAAATCGGCGTCATCGCCAGCCAGACCCCCGCCGCCGGACTGGCAACCTTCCCGTATCACGCGGACCGCCTGGTCATCGGTGTTCCCAATGGCCATCCACTGGCCAGGCGCAAGGCAATCACCTTTTCCGAAGCCGCGCAGCACGCGTTTGTCGGACCGCACGCCGAAAGTTCGCTGTCGGCACTGTTGGCGGACGCAGCGCGCTCCGTCGGCGTGACCTTGCAACAGCGGGTTCAGGCCAGCAGCTTCGACGCGATGTGCCGTCTGGTCGAAACGCGCCTGGGCATCACCATGCTGCCGGAGGGCGTGCTGGAGCCCCATGCTGCTGCGGGGCGCCTGGTCGTCGTTTCGCTGAAGGAGCCCTGGGCTGTGCGACAGATGCAGTTGATAGTGCGCGACCCGGAGCAGCTGAGCCCCATCGCGCGCACGCTGCTGGACCACCTGCGACAGTCAGCGACCCAGAACGCGCCTTGACAGACCCGACAGGCCAGCGCGTTCTCGCTCCGAGAACGCAGCCGTGGCGCTTGCTCAATTTTCATCTGGGTGCGACTTGCCTACAGTGCAACCACGTCGTGCTTCACTAGAGGAACCTGGATGTACGCCTATGTGGGAAGCCGCACCACGCGGCAACGCAATGCCCGTGGGGAAGGCATCAGCGTGTACCGCATGGACACCGCGACGGGTGCACTGGAGCGCGTCCAGGTCGTCGGCGATCTCGTGAACCCGTCGTACCTGGCGCTCGGCGCCGGCGGGCGACATCTATACACGGTGCATGGCGACGAGTCCGAGGTCAGCGCGTTCGCGATCGACCGCGACAGCGGCCGACTGCGCTTCCTGAACCGACAGAGCACGCAGGGCAGGAACCCCGTGCACCTCGCCTTCGACCCGAGCGGGCGCTTCCTGGTCGTGTCCAACCACATCGGGTCCAGCCTTGCGGTGCTGCCGGTGGCGGCGGACGGCTCACTCCAGCCGCTGTCACAGCTCGTTCCTCTGAGTGGACCGATCGGCCCGCACCGCGTCGAGCAACAGCAGTCCAAGCCCCACTTCAATCCGTTCGATCCGTCAGGGCGCTTCGTGGTCGTGCCGGACAAGGGGCTGGACCGGATCTTCAGCTTCCGCTTCATCGGTGGCGCCCTGGTGCCCGCGGATGTGCCATTTGCGGTCACCCGCGAAGGCGCAGGCCCGCGCCACCTCGCTTTCCATCCGACGCGATCGTTGACATACGTAGTGAATGAACTCGATTCGACGGTGACGACCTATCGCTGGCATGCCGAATCCGGCGCGCTGGAACCGCTGCAGGTGCTGTCGTCGTTGCCGACGACCTTCACCGGCAACAGCCGCGCCGCCGGCATCACGATCGACGCAGACGGCCGCACGCTGTACGTGTCCAACCGCGGCCACGACAGCATCGGCGTGTTCCGCATCGCAGAGGCGGACGGCCTGCTGACCCTCGCGGGCGCCGATGCCAGCGGCGGGCGGACCCCGCGCTTCTTCACGCTCAGCCCCGACGGTCGCCTGCTGTACGCACTGAACGAGGACTCCGACACCATCGTGGCGTTCCACGTCGATCGCACCTCGGGTCGGCTGTCGCCCACGGGTCACGCGGTCAAGGCGGGCAGCCCCGTGACGATGGTCTTCTCCAGCAGCTCCCGATGAGCAGCGCCATGGACCGTGACGTGCCGACGGCCGCACTCGACGTCGGCTCGGAGACGCTGCAGATCATCGACCTGCCAGCGCTGGCAGGGGACCGCCTGCCTGCCTTGCCGGTGGTGCTGCGGCTGCTGCTGGAGAACGCGGCCCGCAACATGCAAGGCACCGAACGCGCGGAAGCCATCGCCGCCCTCCTGGCGTGGCCGGAGCGCTGCACCAGCGAAGCCGAAGTCGCGTTCCAGCCCGACCGCGTGCTGATGCACGACACCACCAGCACGCCGGCGCTGGTCGACATCGCGGCGATGCGCGACGTGCTGGCCGAAGCCGGCCGCGACCCGGCAGCGCTGAACCCGGTGCTGCCGGTCGACGTGTCCGTCGACCATTCGCTCGCCGTCGAGGTCTACGCGCAGCCCGATGCGGTGACCCGGAACCTGGACCACGAGTTGCGACGCAACGCCGAGCGCTATCGCTTCCTGCGCTGGGCCGCGGCGTCGCTACAGGGCGTGCGCGTAAACCCGCCGGGCACCGGGATCATGCACACGATCAACCTGGAGCAGTTGGCGACCGTCGTCGCCCGACAGCAGCGCGATGGCCGCGCCTGGGCCGTGCCGGACACGATGCTCGGCACGGACAGCCACACGCCGATGATCAACGGCATCGGCGTGCTCGGCTGGGGCGTGGGCGGCCTGGAAGCGCAGACGGTGATGTTCGGCATGCCGACGATGCTGCGCATTCCCGACGTGATCGGTGTGCGCCTTGACGGCCGGCTGCCTGCCGGCGCCACCGCCACCGACCTGGCGCTGACCGTGACCCAGCGTCTGCGCGGCATCGGCGTTGCGGGCGAGTTCGTAGAGTTCCATGGTCCCGGCGTCGCCAGCCTGACCGCGGGCGAGCGATCCGTGGTGGCGAACATGGCCCCGGAGTACGGGGCCACGACGGGCTACTTCCCGGTCGACGACCACACGCTGGCCTATCTGCGCGACACCGGGCGCGACGAGTCCGCCGTCGAACTCGTCCGCCGGTACGCGCAGCGCAATGGCCTGTGGTTCGAGCCGAACGCGACACCGCGCTACACGTGTCTCGTAGAGATCGACCTCGCCAGCGTCGGGATGCATGTCGCCGGGCCCCGCCGCCCGCAGGACCTGCTGCCCGTTGCCGACGTCAAGCGCACGCTGGCGGCCGAGCACTTCGAGCCGGCCCGGCGCGACGGCGCGATGCCGCGCCACCC
>JAFLDH010000324.1 GCA_017302505.1 Burkholderiales bacterium | reverse complement strand
GGGCGCAGGCCGAAGTGCGCGCCGCGCTGGGCGACCTGACGGGCGCGGTCGACCGGCTGCGCGCCGCGCAAGCGCTGGTGCGCAGCGGTGCGGCCAACGATTTCATCGAAGCCTCGGTCATCGACGCCCGGCTGCGCCAGCTGGAAGCACAACGCCGCGAACTGGCTGCCGAGCTGCGCGGCCGCTGAAGCGGGCCCCGCAGGCACAATGCCGGCCATGCCAGAAGCTCCCTCGTCCCCCGAAGCCATCTTCGAAAGCCGGCTGCATTCGCTGCCGCTGCTGGCCCGCGGCAAGGTGCGCGACAACTATGCCGTCGGCAACGACCGGCTGCTGATGGTGGCCAGCGACCGCATCTCGGCCTTCGACGTGGTGATGGGCCAGCCCATCCCCGGCAAGGGCCGGCTGCTGACGCGCATGGCGCTGTTCTGGTTTGGCAAGCTGGGCCACGTGGTGCCCAACCACCTGAGCGGTGAAGACCCCGTCAGCGTGGTGGCCGCCGACGAACGACCGATGGTCGAAGGCCGCTCGATGCTGGTGCGGCGGCTGAAGCCGCTGCCGGTGGAGGCCGTGGTGCGCGGCTACCTGGCCGGCTCGGGCTGGGTGGAGTACCAGCGCAGCAGCACCGTCTGCGGCGTGGCGCTGCCGGCGGGTCTGCGCAATGCCTCGCGGCTGCCGGAGCCGATCTTCACGCCGGCCACCAAGGCCGAGGCCGGCGCGCACGACGAGAACATCGATTTCGCGCAGATGCAGCGCATCGTCGGCGCCGACCTGGCCGAGCGGGTGCGCGCGGTCTCGCTGCAGCTGTACCGCGAAGCCGCGGCCCATGCGCTGGCGCGCGGCATCATCATTGCCGACACCAAGTTCGAGTTCGGGCTGGATGCCGACGGCACGCTGACGCTGATGGACGAGGTGCTGACGCCGGATTCGTCGCGCTTCTGGCCGCTGGACGGCTATCGCGAAGGCCAGAACCCGCCCAGCTTCGACAAGCAGTACCTGCGCGACTGGCTGGAAGCCGTGCGCATCGACGGCCGGCCCTGGGACAAGAAGGCGCCGGCGCCCGCGCTGCCCGAATCGGTGGCCCGCGAGACCGCGGCCCGCTATGCCGAGGCGCTGCGCATCCTGACGGCCTGAGCCATGGCCTCGCGGCTGCTGACCCAGCTGGCCTCGCGCATCGCCGCGGCCCGCGATCCGGTCGAAGCGGCCTGCCTGCGCGCGCAGCGCGGCATCTATCTGGCGCGGCAGGGCAAAGTCGACGAGGCCGAGGCGCTGGTCAAGGCGGTGCGCGACGAGTTCGGCACGCGGCCGAACGCCGAGGTCACCGCCTGGATCAGCCTGGTGGAAGCGCTGATCCAGTTCTACGGCGAGCCGGGCCCGAAGGCGCTGGACCGGCTGCGCCGCGCCCACGCGCTGAGTCGTGCAATGAACCATCCGGTGCTGGTGCCGTTGTGCGCAGCCTGGCTGGCGCACATCGAGTTCAACAGCAACCGCATGGAGCCGATGCTGCAGTACGCCGGTGAGGCGCTGCGCCTGGCGCAGCCCGACCACCATGCCGCGCTGGCCCGCGTCAGCCTGGTGATCGCCGACGCCTTCCACTACGCCGGCCGCTTCGACCTGGCCAAGCCCTGGTACGCCGCGGTGCGCCAGCACGCGCTGGCCGAGGGGGACGACGCGATGATCAGTGCCATGTTGCATAACGTGGCGGCGTTCAGGGCGAATGAGGTTCGGCTTGCAGATGCCTTTGGGAACCCGATTCCGGAAGAGGCAAAGCGGGCGCTAATGGAGACGGAATCGACGCAGAACTACGACAACGGCATTGGCGCCTTGTCTATGGCGCTTCTAATTCCACTCATGAAGGCCCAGCTGTTGACAAGTGAGCGCCGGTACGCGGAAGCGCTGGAGATTTTCCAGGACGTTTTGGAGCGCAACAGTCCGGAGAACCTAGATCGACGCAAGGCTTGCTTCTACGTTGACCGAGCTTGGTGCAAGTTTCAGCTTGGGCAACTCGACTCGGCACTGGCAGACCTTGCTCGAGGTCTCGAACTGCAGTCTGTTCCTGCGGACATCGACGACGTTGCGTTTACCCACGCACGCCTTTGCACTCTCCTAAGGGCATTGGGCCGTAACGACGAAGCTTCCGCCCATGAGCTTCAGGGCAAGGAAGCTCGCCAGTCCCACGTCCAGATTCAGCAGACATTGCTCACGCAACTGGAAGCGATGCTCGCAACCGTACCCGGTCGTACATGAAGGTCAGGCCGTGCGCCAGCAATCTAGGCTCGCCGGGAGAACAAACGGCGCATCGCTGAATCGATGACCATCGAGCAAAGGCTGTAAATCAGTGAACCGATCAGTGCCGCGCCAAAACCGGTGACGTGGAAGCCATCGAGCAATGACGCGGCCCACCAGAACATCAGCGCGTTGATCACGAACAGAAAAAGACCCAACGTCAAGACTGTGACGGGCAACGTCAGCAGCACCAGCAGCGGCCGCACCAGCAGGTTGAAGGCGCCGATGGTGAAGGCGGCGAGCATGGCCTCGCCGAAACTGGTCACGGTGACGCCACGGTAAAGGTGGGTCACCAACAGCAGCGCCGAAGCCAGCAGCAACCAACGGATCAGCAGTCTCATGCGATGAAGCATAGCGCTGCCGCCACACATAGGGCGTTTCTCGACGGGGAATGGCCACCTCTCGGTGCAAAACCGCTTCTCAGCCCCTCGTGCAGGCATTAACATCGTTCGCGCCGGAAATCCGTCTCACACGAGGGTCGATCAGACCTCACCGGAAGCCGGTCCGACGTCCCTAGACCAGATGGAGAAATGACACATGGCAACTGCGAAGAAAGCTCCTGCAAAGAAGGCCCCGGCCAAGAAGGCCCCGGCCAAGAAGGCCGCACCGAAGAAGCCTGCCACTAAGGCCGCCCCCGCCAAGAAGGCGCCGGCCAAGAAGGCTGCGCCGGCCAAGAAGGCGGCCGCCAAGAAGGCCCCGGCCAAGAAGCGCACCCCCAGCGCGGCCTTCATGAAGGCGATGACCCCCAGCGCGGCCCTGGCCGCGGTGATCGGTGACAAGGCGATGCCGCGCACCGAAGTCACCAAGAAGCTGTGGGAGTACATCAAGAAGAACGGCCTGCAGGACCAGGCGAAGAAGACGATGATCAATGCCGACGCCAAGCTGAAGGAAATCTTCAAGAAGGCGCAGGTGTCGATGTTCGAGATGACCAAGCTGGTCAGCTCGCACCTGAAGTAATTCGTCAGCCCCCACCGACAAGGCCGCGGCATCCGCCGCGGCCTTTTTCATGCCTGCAGGCGACGCTCCAGGAAGTCCAGCCGGTCCTGGCCCCAGAACAGCTCGCCGTCGACGACGTAGCTGGGCGCGCCGAACACGCCGGCCTGCAGCGCCTGCTGGGTGGCTTCTTCATAGCGCTGCTGCACCGGCGGCGTGCCGGCTACCGCCAGCGCATCGACCGGCAAACCCGCCTCGGACAGCAGCGCGGCCAGCGTCGCGGCGTCGTTGATGTTGCGCTGCTCGGCCCAGACGGCGCGCAGCACGCGCCCGCTCAGATCCATCGCCACATCGCTGCCGTGGGCCGCGTCCACCGCCAGGATCAGCCGCGCCGCGGCATCGCCGGGCACCGGGAAGAAGCTCGGGTGCAGATGCAGCGGCAGGCCCAGCGCGTCGGCCCAGCGCTTCAGTTCCACCAGCCGGTAGGCCTGGCGGGCCGGGGCGCGCTGCGGCAGTGGCAGGCCGCCGGTCAGCGGAAAGATCTTGCCCAGGTCGACCGGCCGCACGCGGATCGCGGCACCGGACCGGGCGGCGATGGCCTGGAAGCGCGCGTGGCCCAGGTAGGTCCACGGCGATTGCGGGGCGAAGTAGTAGTCGACGACGATCCGGGCCATGGCCGCTCCTGCCGCGCAGCATGCGCACGGCCAGTGTAGGCCGGGGTTCAGCTGCGCAGGTGCATCGCCAGGAAGCGGCCGGTGTGGCTGCGCGGGTCGGCGGCCACCTGCTCGGGCGTGCCGGCCACCAGCAGCTGGCCGCCGCCGGCGCCGCCCTCGGGGCCCATGTCCAGCAGCCAGTCGGCGCAGCCGATCACGTCCAGGTTGTGCTCGATGACGACGATGGTGTTGCCGGCGTCGCGCAGCTGGTGCAGCACCTTCAGCAGCTGCGCCGTGTCGTGGAAATGCAGGCCGGTGGTCGGCTCGTCCAGGATGTACAGCGTGCGGCCGGTGTCGCGCTTGCTCAGCTCCAGCGCCAGCTTGACGCGCTGCGCCTCGCCGCCGGACAGCGTGGTCGCGCTCTGCCCCAGCTTGATGTAGCCCAGGCCCACGTCCAGCAGCGTCTGCAGCTTGCGCGCGATGGCCGGCACGGCCGAGAAGTAGCCGTGCGCATCCTCCACCGTCATGTCCAGCACCTGGGTGATGTTCTTGCCGCGGTACAGGATCTCCAGCGTCTCGCGGTTGTAGCGCGCGCCGTGGCAGGTGTCGCAGGGCACGTAGACGTCCGGCAGGAAATGCATCTCCACCTTGATCACGCCGTCGCCCTGGCAGGCCTCGCAGCGCCCGCCGGGCACGTTGAAGCTGAAGCGGCCGGGCCCGTAGCCGCGCTCGCGCGCCGCCGGCACCTCGGCGAACAGCTCGCGCATCGGCGTGAACAGCCCCGTGTAGGTGGCCGGGTTGCTGCGCGGCGTGCGGCCGATCGGGCTCTGGTCGACGTTGATCACCTTGTCGAAGGCGTCCAGGCCCTCGATCTGGTCGTGCGGCGCCGGTTCGGCATGGCTGCCATAGAGCTTGCGCGCCACCGCCGCATACAGCGTGTCGTTGACCAGCGTGCTCTTGCCCGAGCCCGACACGCCGGTGACGCAGGTGAACAGCCCGACCGGGATCTCGACGGTCACGTGCTTGAGGTTGTTGCCGCGCGCGTTGACGATGCGCAGCACCCGCGGGTCGGTCTGCGCGTCCAGCGTGGCCCGCGCATGCGGCGGCTCGATGCGTAGCGCCCGCGCCAGGTAGCGGCCGGTCAGCGATTCGGCCTGGGCGCTGATGTCGGCCGGCCGGCCCTGCGCCACCACCTGGCCGCCGTGCACGCCGGCGCCCGGCCCCATGTCCACCACATGGTCGGCAGCCAGGATCATGTCCTCGTCGTGCTCGACCACCAGCACGCTGTTGCCCAGGTCGCGCAGCCGCTTCAGCGTGCCGATCAGCCGCTCGTTGTCGCGCTGGTGCAGGCCGATCGACGGTTCGTCCAGCACGTACATCACGCCGGTCAGGCCGCTGCCGATCTGGCTGGCCAGGCGGATGCGCTGCGCCTCGCCGCCCGACAGCGTGTCGGCGCTGCGCTCCAGGCTCAGGTAGTTCAGCCCCACGTCGTTGAGGAACTTCAGCCGCGAGCGGATCTCGCGCACGATCTTGTCGGCGATCTCGGCCTTGGCACCCTGCAGCCGCAGGCTCTCGAAGTACGCCAGGCAGTCGGCCAGCGTCATTGCCTCGACGCGGTAGATCGGCTCGGCCGCCGCGTCACCGCCGGCCTGCTGCAGCAGCACGTGCCGCGCCTCGCGCCGCAGCCGG
>JAFLDH010000323.1 GCA_017302505.1 Burkholderiales bacterium | reverse complement strand
TAGCATGCAGTCCGATCTGGCCGAAGATCAGCGCCAGCAGCAGCCGGCGGAAGCGCGCCTCGGCCGTGCCGGTCGGCTCAGGCACGCGGCGCCTCGGCCGGGGGCTCGTCGTCGGCACTGCCGCCAGGCAGCAGGTGCAGCGCGCGCGCCTCGGGCAGCGCCTCCACTACCTTCAGCTGGCGGGCCATCGCGCGGGTGCGCACCTCGGCGGCGTCGATGGTGTTCGTCGCCTCCTCCAGCTTCTTGCGGGTCTTGGCCAGCACGTCGCCAAACTTGGCGAATTCGGTCTTCACGGCGCCCAGCACCTCCCAGACCTCGGCGCTGCGCTTTTCCAGCGCCAGCGTGCGGAAGCCCATCTGCAGGCTGTTCAGCGTGGCCAGCAGCGTGGTCGGCCCGGCCAGCATCACCTTGTGCTCGCGCTGCATCGTCTCCACCAGGCCGGGCCGGCGCAGCGCCTCGGCATACAGGCCTTCGGTGGGCACGAACAGGATCGCGAAGTCGGTGGTGTGCGGCGGCGCAACGTACTTGTCGCGGATGGTGCGCGCCTCCAGCTTCAGCCGCGTCTCGATGGCCTTGGCTGCCGTCTCGGCGGCGGCCGGATCGGCACGCTCGTGCGCGTCGAGCAGCCGCTCGTAGTCCTCGCGCGGGAACTTGGCATCGATCGGCAGCCACAGGGGCGCACCGTCGCCGCGCTGTCCGGGTAGGCGGATCGCGAACTCCACCCGTTCGGCGCTGCCGGGCACGGTGATCACGTTGGTGGCGTACTGCTCCGGCGTGAACACCTGCTCCAGCAGCCCCGCCAGCTGCACCTCGCCAAAGATGCCGCGGGTCTTGACGTTGGTCAGCACCCGGTTCAGCGAGCCAACGTCGCGAGCGAGGGTCTGCATCTCGCCCAGGCCCTTGTGCACCTGCTCCAGCCGCTCGGCCACCTGCTTGAAGCTTTCGCCCAGCCGCTGCTCCAGCGTGGCATGCAGCTTCTCGTCGACGGTGGCGCGCATCTGCTCGAGCTTCTTCTCGTTGCCCTCCTGCAGCGCGCCCAGCCGCTGCTCGACCGCGCTGCGCACCTCGACTAGGCGGCGCTCGTTGGCCTCGGTCAGCGTGCGCAGCTGCTCACCCAATGCATCGGCCAGCCGCTTCAGCGCCGCGTCCTGCGCATCGCGCGCGGCCTGGCTCTGCCCGGCCAGCGCATGGGTGGCCGCCTGCAGCGCGTCGCTGACCTGCTGCTGCATCGCCGCCAGCTGCACGCGGAAGGAATCGATCTGCTCGTTCTGCGTGCGCGCCACGTCGCCGCTGTGCGTCAGCAGCGTCTGCTGGAAGCCGGCCAGCGTGCCGCTCAGCTCCTGCCGGGTGCCGCGGGCGCTGTCCTGCACCTCGGTGCGCACTTCGCGCTCCAGCCGCTCCAGGCGCTGCAGTGCCTCGGCACCGGCCTGCGCCTCGCCACGGCCACGCAGCAGCTGCCACAGCAGCAGCAGCACGATCAGCCCCAGCAGGGCCGGTACCCACCATTCAGCCATGTCGGGGATTGTCTCAGGCCGGCCGGTACCGGCCGGGCTTCAGCCGCGGCAGACGACCGTGGCCTGCGCCTGATTGCCGGGCATGCCCGAGACCCAGTCGCCGGCCTGCTGCAGCCATTGCTGCGCGCTGTTGTCCGGGTCGTCCACGCCGCCAAAGCTCTGCGATGCGCGCAGCACCGCATAGCCGTTGGCGCACAGTCGCGCGGCCTGGGTCTTCAGCTCGGCCAGGCTGCTGCCGCGCAGCTCGTAGGCCGGCGGGCCGTCGCCATTGCCCACGGTGCGCACCTGCGGGCCGCCGCAGGCCGTCAGCAGCAGCGCCGCGCAAACGGGGGCAAGGTGAATAAGCGACATGCGCCCGATTATGGGCAGGTTGCCAGCTGACGAATGGCCGATCTGCTGGCCCATCGACCGGCATTTCGCCAGGCGCGGCGCTTCAGCGCGCGCCCAGCACCTGCAGGTTCAGCGCGGTGGGCGGCCGGCCCGCGTGCGGGCCCTGCCCCAGCGCGGCGATCAGGTTGTCGGCGGCCAGCTGCGCCATGGCCAGCCGGGTGGGCAGGCTGGCGCTGGCGATGTGCGGCGTCAGCACCACGTTGGGCAGCTGCAGCAGCGCCGGGTGGACCGCGGGCTCGCCTTCGAACACGTCCAGCCCGGCGGCGGCGATGCGCCGTTCGCGCAGCGCCTCGGCCAGCGCCGCATCGTCGACGATGCCGCCGCGCGCCACGTTGGTCAGCGTGGCGGTGGGCTTCATCAGCGCCAGCTCGGCCGCGCCGATGGCATGGTGCGAGGCCGGGCTGTACGGCAGCACCAGCACCAGGTGGTCGCTTTCGCGCAGCAGCGTGGCCTTGTCGACATAGCGCGCCCCCAGCTTGGCTTCCACCGCCGGATCGAGCCGCGAGCGGTTGTGATACAGCACCGACATGCCGAAGCCGAGCGCACCGCGCCGCGCGATGGCCTGGCCGATGCGGCCCATGCCCAGCACGCCCAGCGTGGCGCCGTGCACGTCGGCGCCGGCGAACATGTCGTGGCCCCATCGCGTCCAGCGGCCGGCGCGCAGAAAGTGTTCGCTTTCGGTGATGCGCCGGGCCGTGGCCATCATCAGCGCGAAGCCGAAGTCGGCGGTGGTCTCGGTCAACACATCGGGCGCGTTGCTGACCAACACGCCGCGCTCGGTGCAAGCCGCCAGGTCGATGTTGTTGTAGCCCACGGCCATCGTGCACACCGCGCGCAGCTGCGGGCAGGCGTCCAGCAGCCGGCGGTCGATGGCCTCGGTGCCGGTGACGAAGGCGCCGTCCATGCCCTGCAGCCGGGCGATCAGCTCGTCCTGCGTCCAGACCGCGTCGGCCTGGTTGTACTGCAGCTCGAAGTGGCCGGCCAGCTTTTCGATGACTTCGTCGAAGACCTGGCGTGCCACCAGCACGCGGGGCTTGGGGGCAGTGTTCATCGGCCGGATTGTTTCACCAGCACGGCCCCGCGCGGTGCCTGCCAAAGCTGCCAGCTGTGCAGCGCCTCCAGCAGCGTGCGCCGGTGCACGGCCACGGTGTTGTCCACCTGCCGTCCGTAGCCGCCCGCCATCGACACGGCCACCGGAATGCCTCGCTCGCGCAACGCGGTGAAGACGCGTCGGTCGCGCTCGGCCAGCCCGTCGAAGCTGAGCTTCAGCCGGCCGAGACGGTCATCCTCGTGCGGGTCGGCGCCGGCCACGTAGAAGGCCAACCCCGGAGGTGCATCGCCGTGGCGGCACCAGACCTCGGCCAGCGCGCCGTCCAGCGCCTGCAGATAAGCCGCGTCGCCGCAGCCATCGGGCAGTTCCACGTCCAGGTCGCTGCGCTCCTTGCGGGCAGGGAAGTTCTTCGCGCCGTGCAGCGACAGCGTGAACACCGTCGGGTCGTCGGCAAAGATGGCGGCGGTGCCGTTGCCCTGGTGCACGTCCAGGTCGACCACCAGCACGCGCAGCAACCGGCGGTGGGCACGGTGCCATTCGGCCTGCATCAGCCGCGCGGCAACGGCCACGTCGTTGAACACGCAGTAGCCCGATCCGCGGTCAGGGTACGCATGGTGGGTGCCACCGGCCAGGTTGGCGGCCAGGCCCTCGGCCAGCGCCGCCCGGGCCGCGGCGATCGTCGCACCCACCGAGCGCCGCGCCCGCTCGGCCATGCGTGGCGACCACGGGAAGCCGATCTCGCGCTGCTGCGCAGCCGTCAGCAGGCCCTCGGCCACCGCGCTGACATAGACCGGCGCATGCGCCAGCGCCAGTTCGCCGTCGCTGGCCGGCTGCGCCTCGTGGACGCGCAGTTGCGGCATGTCGCGTTCCACCGCCTGGCGGAGCAGGCGGTACTTGCTCATCGGGAAGCTGTGCCCGGGCGGGAGCTCGAGCGTGAAATGGTCGGAGTGGAAAGCCTGCATCGCCTGATTTCTAGGGGCCGCGCTCCAGTTATGTTGCGGCGCAGCAAAAATGTCTTGCATTCCTCGGCAGCGGTTCTATACTTCTGTTCATGTTGCAGTGCAGCAACCACTGCGAGAGCTTCTAGTCCCGTCAACCTCAACTCTGGAGAACGCACCATGATGACCGCTGAACAAGTTGTTGCCGCGCACAAGGCCAATGTCGAAACCCTGTTCGGTCTGACGAACAAGGCCTTCGAAGGCGTGGAAAAGCTGGTCGAACTGAACCTGCAGGTCGCCAAGGCCGCGCTGGGCGAAGTCGCCGACAACACCCGCGCCGCCCTGTCGGTGAAGGACGCTCAGGAACTGCTGTCGCTGCAAGCCGCCATGCTGCAGCCGGCTGCCGAGAAGGCCGCTTCCTACAGCCGTCACCTGTACGACATCGCCGCCGCCACGCAAGCCGAAGTGACCAAGGTTGCCGAAGCCCAGTTCGCCGACGCGCAGAAGGCCTTCGCCACCACCGTGGACGCCGCCCTGAAGAACGCCCCGGCCGGCAGCGAGAACGCCGTGGCCCTGGTGAAGTCGGCGATGACCGCCGCGAACAACGCCTACGAAAGCGTCACCAAGGCCGCCAAGCAGGCCGCCGACGTGGCCGAGGCCAACTTCGCCGCCGTGACGAACAGCGCGGTCAAGGCCTCGCAAACCGCCGGCAAGGCCAAGCGCGCCTGATGCCGCGGGGGCCCCGCGCCCCCGGCGATTGAACTTTCCGGGGCGACTTCGCATCACAGACCTTGTCGCGGCCCTCGCGGTCGTGGCATCCGTGGATGGTTGTCTCCTCGGTACCTTGTAATAACCCCTGCAAGGTATCTTCGGCCCGGTCTTCACCGGGCCTTTTCTTTGGTCAGCGCGCGTCGGCCAGCAGCCGCAGCCGCAGCGGGCCCAACGCAGCCAGCGCCGCCTCGCGGCCGGCCTGAATGGCCTTGGCGCGGGCCGAGAAGTCGGCGCTGGACACGCCCTGCAGCTTGGGGCGCAGCACGATGTCGGCCTCGGCCAGTTCGAACTGGTTGATGCTGCGGCCCATGATCGAGAAGGTCTGCAGCAGCATGCGCATCAGGTCGCCGGTGGCGGCGCCGTCCGGCGGCTCGCTGATGTCCACCGCGATGACGAACTGCGCGCCCATCTGCCGCGCATAGCGCACCGGCACCGGCGCCACCAGGCCGCCGTCCACGTATTCGCGACTGCCGATGCGCACCGGCTGGAACACCGCCGGCACCGCGCTGGACGCCCGCACCGCCACGCCGGTGTCGCCAATGCGGAAGACGATGCCCTGGCCATTGTCCAAATCGGTGGCCACGATACCCAGCGGCATCTTCATCTGCTCGATGCGCCGGCCGTCGGTGTGCTGGCGAACGTAGCGGGCCAGCGCCTCGCCGCGGATCAGCCCGCGGCCAGGAAAGGACCAGTCGGTGATGGCGCCCTCGTCCATCGACTGCGCCAGCACCGCCAGGTCCTTGCCGCTCTTGCCCGACGCATAAAGCGCCGCCACCAGGCTGCCGGCCGAGGTCCCGATCACCAGGTCGGGCCGGATGCCCGCCTCCTCCAGCACCTGGATCACGCCGATGTGGGCAAAGCCGCGCGCCGCGCCGCCGCCCAGCGCCAGGCCGATGACCGGCGGCTTGGGCTGCAC
>JAFLDH010000322.1 GCA_017302505.1 Burkholderiales bacterium | reverse complement strand
ATGGACCGGTTCGCGTCGGTGCCCAAGACCCTGCTGCGTGCCGTCTGTGAGGCGTTTCAAACCCCGGCCGTGAGCATCGCCAGCCTGCGGTCCCTCTACGCTCGCCGCCAGACGCTGTACGAACATCAAGCATGGGCTCGCACCTACCTCGGCCTGCTAGACCTGGATGCGGCTGGTGTCGACCAACTTCAAAAGGTTCTGGCAATCTCCGCGCTCGAGGCCGCGCATCCCGACGATCTCGCCGAAACCGCCCGCATGTGGCTGTACGAACGGCGCATCGTCATCCCTGGGCCGCGCCGCCTTGCAGACTTGGCGCGCGAGGCCTTCGACGCCACCGAGGCGGCCATGGCAGCCACGATCGAGGCCGGCGTCGGCAAGGCAGCCCTCCTCAAGGCCATCGACTGGTGCTACGCAACGCAGTCCGGGGGCGTAGGCACCCGGCTTGAATGGCTCAAGACGCCACCCAAGCGCCACTCGCCGAGCACGATGTCCGAGACGCTGGAGAAGATCCGGGCGTTGAAAGCACTGGGCGTGCACGTCTGGCCATTGGACGGCGTGGCGCTGAGCAAGCAGCAGGCCTACGCCGCCCACGTTCAGATGCGCCGCCCTTCGATGACCGCGCGCATCGAGCGGCAGCGCCAGACGGTCGAGATCACCTGCTTCCTGCACGTGACGTTGCTGGAACTGACCGACATGGCGCTGTTGCAGGCGTCACGGCGCAGCCAGGACCTGGTTCGGCGCGCAGCCGAGCGGGTCGAGAAAGGCCGCTCGCGCAGCAGCGGCACGATCCTGCAGCAGGCCCTCAAAGCCAAGTCGGTGCTCCACGACGAGTCCAAGCCCTGGCGCGATCGCGTGCTCGAAGCCCGCGCCTTGCTCCACGACATCGGCGAAGCTGGCACCAGCACTTTCGCGTCCCAGGTCCGTAGGGCGCTGGCCGAGGACAACCGGCGCGTTCATGCCCACCTGGCGGGCCTTCGCGACATCGAGTTTGCCGGCGCGTCGGGCGACCCCGGCCACGACCAATGGCAGGCCTGGCAGCGTCTGCAAGCTCTCGGCACCAAGGAGATCCCGCAGGACTTCGAGCTGCCGCCGGTGGGCGCCGCATGGAACACGATCGTCAGCGACCTGGATCCTCAGTCTCGGTACCGGGCATTCGAGGCCAGCACGATGATGGCGCTGCGCAAGAGCCTGCGGCGCGGCAGCGCATGGGTGAACCACTCGATCAGTTTCCGCGCCCGCGAGTCGATGCTGCTGGCAGGTGCCGACTGGAGCCGCACGAAGGAACTGCACCACCAGATTCTCGGCCTGCCCGACCAGGCCATGGCGTTTTTGGAGCCAATCCTGGCGGGCGTGTCGGTCGGCCTGACGGCCTTGGCTGAGGCCGCCGGTCGCGGTCAGATCGAGATCGGCGCAGACAAGCTCCTGCATTTGCCGCCAATCCGACCGATGGACGAGGAAGTGGAGCCACGCAAGACCCGGGAGGCTGTCTTCAAGCACATCGGCTCCGTCCAGTTGCCAGACCTGCTGCTGGAAGTCGACGCCGCCACCCACTTCAGCGAGGCGCTGCTGGCCCGCCGTCCGTCGTCGAGCAACGAGCTGCTGGCCATCTACGGCGCGCTCCTGGCCCATGGCACCGATCTCGACGCCAAGGGCGTGGGCTCGATGATCCCCGGCATCGACGCGGCGCACATCTCCACGGCGATGCGGGCCGTCGAGCTGAGCGGCAGGCTGCGCCGGGCCAACGCACGGGTGTCGGAGTACCAGAACGCGCTGCCGATCGCGGCGCTCTGGGGCGACGGCACCAAGGGCTCTGCCGACATGATGGCCATGGACGCCAGCCGCCACTTGTGGACGGCCCGGGTGGACCCGCGCCGGCGCACCTATGCCGCGGGGCTGTACACCCACGTTCGCGACCGCTGGGGCTTGTTCTACGACCAACCCGTCGTGCTCAACGAGCGGCAGGCAGGAGTGGCCGTCGAAGGCGTCGAGCAGCACAACCGTGCCGAAGACCGGATCCGAATCTCTCTACTGGCCGTTGATACCCACGGCGTCACGAACGTGGCGATGGCCATCGCCAAGCTTTTGGGTTTTGACCTGTGCCCGCGGCTGCGCGATCTGCGTGAGCGAAAGCTCTTCGTGCCCAGGGGCTGGCCGGTGCCGGAGAGCCTGGAGGGCGTCACGGTGCGCCGGGTGTCGGTGAAGGCGATCGAGCGCGGCTGGGACGACCTGGTGCGCTTGGCGGCGTCGATTCGGGCGGGCAAGGTGTCCGCGGCGCATACCATCCACCGGCTGGGGTCAGCAGCGGTTGGCGACCCGCTGCACCGCGCTGCAGAACACCTTGGGCGCCTGCTGCGAACGCTGTTTCTGTGCGACTACCTGGCCATCCCGGACTATCGGCGCGAGATACACACCCTGCTCAACCGGGGCGAGTCGGTGCATCAGCTGCAGCGTGCCATTCATGGCGGCCAGGTGGCCCCTGAGCGTGGCCGCCGGCGGCAAGAGATGGCGGCCATTTCGGGAGCTCACGCACTGTTGACCAACATCGTGTTGGCGTGGAACACGAATCGCATGGACACCGTGGTGACGAAGCTCAACCGGGATGGCGTCGGCATCGAGGAGGACTGGCTGCGGCGAATTGGCCCGGCGCACTTCTCGCACATCAACTTCCGTGGGACGTTCCGGTTCAACGTCGAGCGGTACGCGGACGTACTGGTAGAGGGCACCGCCGGGCTTGGCGCGGCCAAGCCTGGCCGGTGAGCCCGCGGTAACGTCCCGAAAGCCGGGATGTCGGCGATGGGACGGTCAGCTGACCTTCAGCGGCGACAGGTGACGGGCGGCCAACGACCCACAGCTGACCTAAGCCCGATCAAATTGGCAGCACGGAAGCGGTCATTGGCTACCGAGCGGCCACCGAGTTGGCGAGCAACTTGAGCTTTCCGCAATCGGCCGACGTTAGATCGTCCACCAGGGTCAACTCGCTCCTGCACGCCGACGATCGCGCTGCCCAGCGCTAGGACAGCCGGACGGATGTACTGCTGATTCTCGCGTGCGCGTCGCCGCCTGGCTGCTGCTCCGCTTGCCGTTGGCGGCCAGCTCCGGATTGAGCTTCGACGAAGCCAAGCGGCTGGAGTATGAACAGGCAGTCGGCACTGCAGGTCCAGCGCAGCACGATCGACGGCGCACATGCCTTGCTGCCGGCCACCGCCACGCTGCCCGACCCGCGGCTGATCGTCGCCAGGAGCCCCAAGCCTCCACCTCGTCGCCCATCAGTCCAAGGGCCGATGTGCGCCGACGGCTGACGTGCGCGCTGGTTACAGCAACGCCTGCACTCCGATCCGAGGTGCCGAGCCTGGCCAAGGTACAGGATCACCGGCCCCGCCGACTCGTCGCCGCGGATGGCCATCGTGATCAGCAGCACACGCCTGCCCGGATCGCGCACCGGGTCGAACTGCGTGTCCGGTCGGATGCTGCGTACCCGTGGCCCGCCCGCGTCCGCGCGATCAGTGGTGCCCGGGCCCGCCGTGGACGGCGCGCGTCCAGGCCATCAGGTCGACGTGGGTCTGCGCGCCAGGCGCGGGGGTGTCCTTGCGGGTCGCGCGTGCGGACGAGCCGTTTGGCGCGTGCGCCGGCTTGCGCACCGGCTTGGCGCCGACCGCCCCGGGCGGCGGGGCTTCGGGGCTGTGCACCGCGAGCTCGTCGAGGATCGCGCAGTGCGGGTCGTCGTCGCCGTGGCAGGACTCGACCAGGCGCTCCAGCGCCGTCTGCATCTGCGCCAGCTCGCGCATCTTCTCGTTCAGCGCGTCGAGCTGCGCCTGCGCCAGCGCCTTGACCTCGCGGCTGGCACGGCGGCGGTTGCTCCACAGGCCCAGCAGATCGGCGATCTGCTCCATCGAGAAGCCGAGCTGCCGCGACTGGCGGATGAAGCGCAGGATCGAGACGTCGCGCTCGCTGTACTGGCGGTAGCCCGAGTCGGTGCGCGTGGCCGCCGGCACCAGGCCGATCTGCTCGTAGTGGCGGATCATCTTCGCCGACACGCCCGCGGCGGCGGCGGCTTCGCCGATGTTCATCCAGTTCGACATGGGGCCCTCCGGTCGATCGACGTGATTGTCAGGGCGGAGCTTGAAGCTTGTCATGGGGGCAAGGTCAAGCGGCAGCAGCCACTCTTCATCAAAGACCCTCGACGATCACCGCGTTGTAGCGGCCCGCCGCGAGCCGCAGCCGCTTCAGGTCGCCGTACTCGGGCGAGTGATACCACTGCTGCGCACGCGCGAAGTCGGGGAACTCGATCATCACCAGGAACGCCGGCGACCAGGCGCCCTCGACGCGCTCGGTGCGGCCGCCGAGCGCGACGTAGCGGCCGCCGGAGCGCTCGACCAGCGGGGCCACCCGCTGCTTGTAGGCCACGAGGCCGGCGGGATCGGTGACTTGCAGGTTCTCGAACAGGCAATAGGCTGACATGGGTTGCTCCTTGCTCAATCGGCCCGGCCCCGAGCAGGGCCGGGCGGGCGGTGCGGCCGAGGCCGGTCACGGGATCGCCGCGTTCCAGTCGGGCAAGTAGCCGGCGTCGATCAGCGCCTCGGCTAGCGTCGCGCGGTCCTCGTCGCTGCGCACCTGCACGGTCTGCGCCTTCAGGTCGACGCGCACCTCGCAGGCCGGGTCGGCCTGTTTCAAGGCCTTGGTCACGGTGCTGGCGCAGTGGCCGCAGGTCATGTCGGGGAGTCGGAACTCGATCATGGAATCTCCATACGGGGGTTGGGGAGCCGCCAGCATCGACCTTGCCAACGCAGCAAGGTCAAGGCCGACCTTGCGCCTCGGCCGTCTTGACCTTGCCGTGGGGGCAAGGTCGAGCATGCCGGGCATGGCGGGGCACCGGCTCCGCACCCACCGGAGCCCCAACGATGTCCACCTCCGCTGCCGCGGCGCTGACCGCCACCCCGAACCCGTCCGCTGCTGCCGCGGCCGAGCACCGGCTGCCGATCGAAGGCATGACCTGCGCCTCCTGCGTCGCCCGCGTCGAGAAGGCGCTGAAGGCGGTGCCGGGCGTGCAATCGGCCGAGGTCAACCTGGCCACCGAGTCGGCGTTGGTGCGCGGCGCGGCGGGCATCGGCTTCGAGGCGCTGAGCGCGGCCGTCGAGAAGGCCGGCTACACCACGCGCGAGCCGGTGGCGGCGAACACCGGCGGCCATGGCGCGTCCGCCACCACGGCGGCCACGCCGGCCAAGCGCGCGGGGTCCGAGAGCTGGGCCATCGTCGTCGCCGCCGTGCTGACGCTGCCGCTGCTGCTGCCGATGCTGGGCATGCCCTTCGGCCAGGACTGGAGCCTGCCCGGCTGGCTGCAGCTGGTGCTGGCGACGCCGGTGCAGTTCTGGCTCGGCGCGCGCTTCTACCGCGCCGGCTGGAAGGCACTGAAGGCGCGCGCCGGCAACATGGACCTGCTGGTCGCGCTCGGCACCAGCGCCGGCTACGCGCTGAGCGTCTACCAGCTCGTCGCCCATGCCGGCCACGACATGAGCCACCACCTGTACTTCGAGGCCTCGGCGGTGGTGATCACGCTGGTGCTGCTCGGCAAGTGGCTGGAGACGCGCGCCAAGCGCCAGACCAGCGCGGCGATC
>JAFLDH010000321.1 GCA_017302505.1 Burkholderiales bacterium | reverse complement strand
AGGAACAGCAGCGCGGGCAGCAGCGCGGCGGCCAGCTGGCGCAGCAGGTAGCCGGTGGACACGTCTTGGTTGCGCCGGCCCTTCAGCCCGGCCAGCAGCCCCGGCAGCGCGCGCTTCGACACCGTTTCGGCCAGCTGCTGCAGCGCGGCCGGCAGCGGCACGTGGCGCTCTTCGGCAGTCAGCGGCGGCATCAGCCGCGGCTTCAGCTTGGCCAGCACCACCACGTACAGGATGTACAGCCCGGCCAGCATCAGGCCCGGGAAGAAGGCACCGGCATACAGCTGCACCACCGACACGCCAGCGGTGGCACCGTAGACGATCAGCATCACGCTGGGCGGGATCAGGATGCCCAGGCAGCCGCCGGCGGTGATGGCCCCCGCCGAGACGCGCACGTCGTAGCCGGCGCGCAGCATCTGCGGCAGCGCCAGCAGGCCCATCAGCGTGACCACCGCGCCGACGATGCCGGTGGCGGTGGCGAAGACGGCGCAGGTGAACAGCGTGGCCACCGCCAGCGAGCCCGGCAACCGCGCCAGTGCCAGGTGCAGGCTGCGGAACAGCTTCTCGATCAGGTTGGCGCGCTCGACCAGGTAGCCCATGAAGACGAACAGCGGGATCGAGATCAGCACGTCGTTGCTTATCACCGAGAACGCGCGCTGCACCATCAGATCCAGCGTCTGCCTGATCGCCCCGCCCGCGCTCTGCCCGCCGCTGTGATAGGCAAAGTACGTGAAGAGCATGCCCATGCCCATCAGCGTGAAGGCGGTGGGAAAGCCCAGCATGATGGCCACCACCACCAGCGCCAGCATCATCAGCCCGTAGTGGCCGTTGCTGATGGTGTCGGCCGACAGCATCATCACCGCCGTGCCGGCGATGATGATCGCCATCAGCGTGAAGCCGAACCACAGTTCCTTGCGGATCATCATCGCGCGGCTCCGGTCTTGTGCTCGGCGCCGACGACGAACTTGTCCAGCGCGGCGATGTCCTCGTCCTTGACGTGGACCATTTCCTTCAGCTTGCCGACATCCACCTCCTCGACATCCTGCTCGCGCGAGGGCCATTCGCCGGTTCGCAGACACAGCACGCAGCGCACGATCTCGACCAGGCCTTGCAGCAGCAGGATGGCGCCGGCCAGCGGCACGATGAACTTGAAGGGGTACAGCGGCAGCGGCGTGGCCGAGAAGGTCTTCTCGCGGATGGCCAGCGATTCGTTGGCATAGCTCCAGCCGGCCCAGGTGAGCGCGACGATGCCAGGCAGGAAGAACACGATGTACAGCACCAGGTCGATGGTGGCCTGGGTGCGCGGCTGGAAGAAGCCGTAGAGCACGTCGCCGCGCACGTGGCCGCCCTTGGCCAGCGTGTAGGCGCCGGCCATCATGAACAGCGTGCCGTACAGCATGATCTGCGCGTTCAGCGCCCAGTCATGCGGATCGTTCAGCACGTAGCGCGAGAACACCTCGCCGCAGATCATCAGGGTGAGCAGCACGATCAGCCAGGCAAAGGCCTGGCCGATCCAGGTGGACAGACGGTCCACGCCGAGCAGCAGCGATTGCATCGAAGTTCCTTGGAGCCCGGATCAAGCGACAAGGGCCGCCCCGCGGCGGCCCTTGGGCGACGGCAACGCCTCAGCGGCGGCCGAAGTAGTGGTTGGACGCCATCTTGAAATCGACCAGGTAGTCGTTCTGCCAGGCGGTGGCACGCTGCGCGAAGGCCCTCTGGCTGTCGAGCACCTTCTTGAACAGCGCGTTTTCGGCCGACTTCTTGGCCGACACCTTGTCCCACACCTCGAGCTGGTTGCGCAGGATCGCGTCCGGCGTCTTGTAGAACTGCACGCCGGCCTTCTTCAGCTCGGCGTAGTCCTTCGAGTTGCGATCCACGGCCTTCCAGCTCATGTCTGCGCTGGAGGCCTGCACCGCGTAGTCGATGATGCGCTTCAGCTCGTTCGGCAGCGCGTCGTACTTGCCCTTGTTGAACAGGATCTCGAACTGCTCGGTGCTCTGGTGGAAGCTCTGCAGCATGCAGACCTTGGACACATCGGGGAAGCCCAGGATGCGGTCGCTGGTGGCATTGTTGAACTCGGCGCCGTCGATCAGGCCGCGGTCCAATGCCGGCACGATCTCACCGCCCGGCAGCGGGTTCACCGCGGCGCCTTGCTCGGTGTACATGTCCACCGCCAGGCCCACGGTGCGGAACTTGACGCCCTTCATGTCCTCGACCTTGGCCACCGGCTTCTTGAACCAGCCGTAGGGCTGGGTGGGCATCGGGCCGTAGAGGAAGCTGACCACGTCGATGTTCAGCGACTTGTAGATCTCCTGCAGCAGGGCTTCGCCGCCGCCGTAGTAGTGCCAGGACAGCAGCATATTCGGGTCCATGCCGTAGCCCGGGCCCGAGCCCCACAGCGCCAGCGCCGAGTTCTTGCCGTAGTGGTAGGCCACCACGCCGTGGCCGCCATCGAGCGTGCCCTTGGCCACGCCTTCCAGCAGCTGGAAGGCCGGCACCACCGCACCGGCGGGCAGCACCTCGATCTTCAGCCGGCCGCCGGCCATGTCGTTGACCTTCTTGGCGAAGTCGTTGGCGTACTCGTGGAAGATGTCCTTGGCCGGCCAGGTGCTCTGGAAGCGCATGCTCACGGTCTGTGCCTTGGACACCATCGGGAAGGCCAACGTGCCCGTGCCCACCGCGCCGGCGGCGGCCTTGCCCAGGAACTTGCGACGTTGTGCGGGGCTCTTGCTCTTGCTCATCGGGGAAGACTCCTATGCGTCAGGTGGGATGGAGAGATCATGGGTCGCGCCAGTGCGCGCTGCGCGAACCGCAAATGCTAGGCAGGCGCGCTGGGTGTACGCGCTGGCGAATACCCGCGCAGCCAGGGAAAGCCCTAGGGGCCCTAGCGCCGGCAGTCGCTGCGGCCGCGTGATGTCACCTGGGTGACCCGGCCGCCGTTGACGGCCAGACGCACGCACTGCTGGTACTGCTCCTGCCACCAGTACTGCCAGAAGCCGCCGCCCTGCGCACCTGCGCTGTTGGCCAGCACATAGCCGCGCTGCGGCATCACGCGTTCGGCCGTCGACACGCTCTGGTTCAGCAGATCAGTGGGTTCGCGCGGGCCGCCGGGGCCGACGGGCGGCATGCCGCCGTTACGCTGGGGGCATTCGGCCGGATTGGTCGCGATGATCTGCGTGACCTGGCCCTGGTTGACCGCGACGCGCAGACACTGGCCGTACTGGCCGCTCCACCAGTACTGCCAATAGCCTGCGCCGGCCGGCACGCTGTTCGACAGCAGGTAGCCGCGACGCTGCAGTTCGCGCGCGGCCTGAGCCTCCGGCCGGTAGACCAGGTCCGATTGGGTGCCGCCGCCACCGCCGCCACTCCAGCCTCCCCCCCCACCAAAGGGCGGCGGGTTGCCGCCGCGCTGCGGGCAGTCGTTGGCATTCGTGGCAATGATCTGCGTGACCTGGCCCTGGTTGACCGCCACACGCAGGCACTGGCCGCGCTGGCCGCTCCACCAGTACTGCCAGTAGCCGGCGCCGGCCGCCACGGTGTTGGACAACTGGTAGCCGCGTCGCGGCAGCTCCCATGCGGCCACGCTCTCGGGCCGGTTGACAAGATCCGACTGCGGGCCGGACCCACCGCCACCCCAGCTGCCGCCACCTCCCCAACTGCCCCCGCCGCCCTGCTGCGGGCAGTCGCTGGGCCGGGTGGCGATGATCTGTGTGACCTGCGCATGGTTGATGGCCACGCGCAGGCATTCGCCACGCTGCGCGCTCCACCAGTACTGCCAGAAGCGGTTGCCGCCAGCCGATTGCTGGTTCGACAGCGTGTAGCCGCGCGCGGCCAGCTGGGCACCGGCATTGCCTTCGCTCTGGAACATCAGGTCGGGCATCGCCGACGGCTGGGCCTGGACGGCGGCGCCGGCCAACAGCAGACCGCTCAGGGCCAGCAGACGACGGGCTGCACGGAGGGCACGAGGCAAGGCGTTCATCGGCGGCGGCGCTAAGCTGAGGTGCGCCATTCTGCAGCAGCGCCCGGCGCGCTCAGAGCGTGAGAGGCCATCCAATGCACCCGCGCCGGGGTGGCCAAGGGCGCCGGGGTAGGCACGACGCGCAGCGCAGGCCGACGCCTGCGCAAGCGGCGCAACACCCCCCGGCGCCCTTGGGTACCCCGGCCCTGCGGGTGAGGCCCCAGAGCCGGCCCACTCGTCGTTGCAAAGCTTCGCCGGGACCCCGCCCCGGCTGTGCTTCGCGCCTAGATTGGGCCGGCTCTGGGGCCTCACGCGGGTGCATTGGATGGCCTCTCACGCTCTCAGGCCAGCGCGCGGCCGATCAGGATCTTCTGCACCTCGGAGGTGCCTTCGTAGATCTGGCAGACGCGCACGTCGCGGTAGATGCGCTCCACCGGGAAGTCGCTGACATAGCCATAGCCGCCGAAGACCTGGATCGCCGCCGAGCAGATGCGTTCGGCCATCTCGCTGGCGAAGAGCTTGGCCATCGCCGCCTCCTTCAGGCAGGGCCGGCCGGCGTCCTTCAGCGCCGCGGCATGCCAGATCAGCTGGCGCGCGGCCTCGATCTGCGTGGCCATGTCGGCCAGCTTGAACTGCACCGCCTGGTGGCCGAAGATCGGCTGGCCGAAGGCCTGGCGCTCCTTGCTGTAGGCCAGCGCCGCCTCGAAGGCCGCGCGCGCCATGCCCACGCTCTGGCTGGCGATGCCGATGCGCCCACCCTCCAGCCCCGACAGCGCGATCTTCAGGCCCTCGCCCTCCTCGCCCAGCCGGTTCGCCACCGGCACGCGGCAGTTGTCGAACAGGATCTGCGCGGTGTCGCTGGCGTGCTGGCCCATCTTGTCCTCCAGCCGCGCCACCGTGTAGCCGGGCGTGGCGGTGGGCACGATGAAGGCGCTGATGCCCTTCTTGCCGGCGGCCTTGTCGGTGACGGCCATGACGATGGCCACGTCGCCGTTCTTGCCGCTGGTGATGAACTGCTTGACGCCATTGAGCACGTAGTGGTCACCGTCGCGCACGGCCGTGGTCTTCAGCCCGCCGGCCTCGGAGCCCACATGCGGCTCGGTCAGGCAGAAGGCGCCGAGCAGATCGCCGCGTGCCAGGGGTTTGAGGAACTGGGCCTTCTGCGCGTCGTTGGCGAAGGCCATCAGGATCGAGCACACCGGGCAGTTGTTGACGCTGACGATGGTGCTGGTGGCGCCGTCGCCGGCGGCGATCTCCTCCAGGATCAGCGCCAGCGCCAGGTAGTCCAGCCCGGCGCCGTCGTATTCGGTGGGCACGGCCACGCCGTAGCAGCCGAGATCGGCCAGGCCGCGCAGCTGGGCCTTGGGGAAATGGTGGTCCTTGTCCCAGGCGGCCGCGTGCGGCGCGATCTGTTCCTGCACGAACGCGCGCACCGCGTCCTGCACCGCCCGATGGTCATCGCTCAACAGCATGGTCGTGGCTCCCGGCGCGGCGCCTGCCTACCAGGGCAGCGGCGCGCCGTCAGGGTCGAAGAAGCCGCCATTGTCGGCGGGCTGCAGCCGCCCGATCAGCCGGCGCAGCGCCGCGGCGCTCTCGTCGGCCGACAGCGGCGCCTCCGGCCCGCCGATGGCGGTGCGCACCCAGCCCAGGTGCACGG
>JAFLDH010000320.1 GCA_017302505.1 Burkholderiales bacterium | reverse complement strand
CCCGGCCCGACATGGCTGGCATCGCCTGCCGCGCGCTGGACGTGCGCGACGCCGAGGCCGTGGCCCGCGAGGTGGCGGCCCTGGGCGCGCTGGACGTGGTGGTTAACTGCGCCGGCATCATCCGCCGCGGCGCCGAGCTGGACCCGGCCGCCTTCGAGCAGGTGGTGGACATCAACCTGAACGGCACGATGCGCGTCTGCGCTGCCGCCCGCGAGGGGCTGAAGGCCCGGCGCGGCTGCATCGTCAACACCGCCTCGATGCTGAGCTTCTTCGGCGGCGGCCTGGTGCCCGGCTATAGCGCCAGCAAGGGCGGCGTGGCCCAGCTGACCAAGAGCCTGGCCATCGCCTATGCGGCCGACGGCATCCGCGTCAACGCCATCGCGCCGGGCTGGATCGCCACGCCGCTGACGCAGGGCCTGCAGGACGATGCGGCGCGCTCGGCGCAGATCCTGGCGCGCACGCCGCTGGGCCGCTGGGGCACGCCGGAGGACATCGCCGGGCCGGTACTGTTCCTGGCCAGCCCGGCGGCGCGCTTCGTCACCGGCGCGGTGCTGCCGGTGGACGGCGGCTACCTGATCACCTGAACCCTAAGGAATGCGATGACGCCCATCCTGCAACTGCCCGGCATCCAGCCGGAGATCGCGATTGCCGCCATTCCCGACGACGAACGGGTCTGGGTGCCGCAGGCGCCCAAGGTGTGGTTCCGGCCGCTGCTGCTGAACACGGTGACCGGCAGCTGGTGCAACCTGCTGCGCGTGCGCCAGTCGGGCGTGCTGTCGCGGCACATCCATCCGTCATGGGTGACCGGGCTGGTGCTGCGCGGCGCCTGGCGCTACCTGGAGCACGACTGGGTGGCCCGCGAAGGCAGCTTCGTCTACGAGCCGCCGGGCGAGATCCACACGCTGGTGGTCGACGAGGCCTCGGGCGGCGACACCGAGATGATCACCTTCTTCAACATCCACGGTGCGATGGTCTACGTGGACGAGGCCGGCCAGACCACCGGCTACGAAGACGTGTTCACCAAGATCGCGATGTGCCGCAAGCACTACACCGAGGTGGGCCTGGGCGCCGACTATGTGGATCAGTTCGTGCGCTGATCCTCGGCCGGCCCGGGCGGCATCGTGCGCAGCACGATCTCGCGCTGTGGCTTCGGCACCTCGATGCCGGCCTCGGCCAGGCCGTTGCGTACCTTCATCGCGAGTTCGGTGCGCACCTGCACCCAGTCGGTGAAGTCCTGCGTCCAGGCGCGGATGCTGAACTGCAGCTCGCCCGGCGCCAGTCCGGTCATGATGGCCGACGGCGCCGGCGTCGCCGCCACGCCCTTGACGCTGCGCGCGATCTCGATCAGCAGGTCCATCGTGCGCTGCGGGTCGGCGGCATAGGGCGTGCTGACGGCCACCTCGACGCGGCGGCGCGTGCCGTGCAGCGTCCAGTTCACCAGCTTGTCGGCCAGCAGCATGCCGTTGGGCACGATGACATCGGCGCCGTCGAAGGTGGTGACCACCGTCGCGCGCAGGCCGATCTCGCGCACCTGGCCCAGGATGCCGGCCACCTCGACCGTGTCGCCGCGCTGCAGCGGCCGCTCGAACATCAGGATCAGCCCGGCGACGAAATTGCGCACCACGTCCTGCAGGCCGAAGCCGATGCCCACGCCGAGCGCGCCGAACACCAGCGTCAGCTGACCCACCTGGAAGCCGGCCGCGGCCAAGGCTGCCAGCAGGCCCAGGAACAGCACCACGTAGTAGCTCAGCGAGGACACGCTGTTGCCCACGCCGCGCGGCAGCGACAGGCTGGGCAGCAGGTCCTCGGCCAGCACCTGGCGGATGGTCTTGGCCAGCCAGAAGGCCAGCATCGTGGCCAGCGCGAAGGACACCAGGCTGCCCAGGCTGAGCGACAGCTCGCCAATCTGGAACTCGTAGGTCAGCACCATCACCACGAAGGACGACACCGGCCGGTAGACGCGGAAGGACTGCAGCGCGAACAGCACCCAGCCGGACACCAGCAGCAGCCGGCCCACGGTGGCCAGCGCCGGCGCCAGCGACGCCGAATAGCGCTGCGCCAGCCGCGATGCGGTGGGCCCGGCCAGCAGCACCTGCACCAGCGCCACCACCACCTTGCTGCCGGCATAGATGGCCAGGGCCGCATAACTGCTGTCCAGCGTGGCCGAGACCAGCATTGCCGACAGCGAGATGTTGCCCACCAGGTTGGACAGCGCCGCCACCGCCAGCACCAGGCAGGCGCCCCAGGCCACCAGATGCCAGGTGCCCAGGCGCACGCGGCTTTCGTCGGCGGGCTGGCTGCGGTGGGCGCGCAGCAGGTGCAGTGCCAGCGTCAGCAGCATCAGCAGGTTCAGTCCCAGCAGCAACAGCCGGTACAGCAGCGGGTTGCCGACCAGCAGCGAGATCACCACGTTCAGGCAGTAGAACACCGCGCTGAGATAGGCCCACGGGCCCACCAGGCTGAGCAGGCGCCGCTGCAGCAGCCCGAGCACCGGCACCCAGGCCAGCAGCATCACCAGCTGTTGGCGCAGGTTGGGGCCCTGCAGGCCGTAGGCGACGGCCATGGCGGCCACCAGCAGCAGCCAGGCGGCCCAGGGGCGCGCCAGCGATTGCAGCGCCGCATCGTTCAGCTGGCCGGCCGCCACCAGCAGCCGGGCCCGCCGCCGCAGCCAGAAGCTCAGCGGCAGCAGCAGCACTGCCACCAGGCCCATGGCGGGCAGCAGGCGAGCATGGGTGGCGTCGAAATCGCGCGCGAAGGCCCCTTCGATCTCCAGGCTGCGGCGCAAGCCCACGCTGACCGGCTGCTGCACGTCGCCCTCGACCACGGCCTGCCACAGCGGCGGCGTGTCCATCGACACCAGCCGGCGGTCCTGATCGGCCACCTGGCTGGCCACCCGGCTGACGCCGCGTTGTGCCTGCAGGGCCAACGCGCTGCTCTGGCGCCCCAGCCCCAGCAGGCGGGCCAGCGGCTCGGCCAGCGCGTCCTGCGTGCGGTCGATCTGCGCCACCATCTCGGCGGCGCGCTCCACCAAGGCGGGCGACAGGTAGGGCTGCGCCTCGGTGGCCTGCCAGGCGGCGCGGCGCAGCGCCAGTTCGGCCGCGTCCTCGGAGGCGGCATTGGTCAGGCGGGTCAGCTCGGTGCGTGTCTGCGCCAGCGCGCGGTCCTTCAGCTGCCAGTGGCGCTCCAGGCTCTCCAGTCGCTGCACCGACAGCTGCGCCAGACCGCTGCGGTCGGTGCGCTCGTCCAGTTCGTCCAGCGCCTGCGCCTGTGCGGCCAGTGTGCGTTCGATGCGGCGCAGTGGATCGGCCGCCTGCAGCCGGCGCTGCACGCCCTGCAGGAACTTCTCGTCGGCATCGGCCCGCGCCGGGATGTCGGCCGGCGCAATGGCCTGCGCGGGCTCGGTCGCCGGTGCCTGCGCCTGTGCGGGCAGCCCAAGACACAGCGCCGACACGGCCATCAGGCCGTGGCGCAGCGCGCGCAACAGGGTCTGCTTCAGAACAGGAAGTAGCGTTGCGCCATCGGCAGCACAGTGGCGGCTTCGCATGTCAGCAGCACGCCATCGGCGCGCACCTCGTAGGTCTGCGCATCGATCTGCATCTTCGGCACGTAGCCGTTGTGCACCATGTGGCGCTTGGTCACGCCGCGGCAGTGCTTCACCGCCGACACCGGTTTGCGCAGGCCCAGCACGCCGGCCAGGTCATTGCTCATCGCGGCCTGGCTCAGGAAGGTGAGCGAGCCGCGCGCCACCGCACCGCCGAAGGCGCCGAACATCGGCCGGTAGTGCACCGGCTGCGGCGTCGGGATGCTGGCGTTCGGGTCGCCCATCGCCGACATCGCGATCATCCCGCCCTTCAGGATCAGCGAGGGCTTGACGCCGAAGAAGGCCGGCTTCCACAGCACCAGGTCGGCCCACTTGCCGACCTCGACGCTGCCGATCTCGTGGCTCAGCCCGTTGGCCAGCGCCGGGTTGATCGTGTACTTGGCCACGTAGCGCTTGGCGCGGAAGTTGTCGTTGCGTGCGCTGTCCTCGGGCAGGGCGCCGCGCTGCAGCTTCATCTTGTGCGCGGTCTGCCAGGTGCGCATCACCATCTCGCCGACGCGGCCCATCGCCTGGCTGTCGCTGCTCATCATGCTGATCGCGCCCAGGTCGTGCAGCACGTCCTCCGCGGCGATGGTTTCGCGACGGATGCGGCTTTCGGCGAAGGCCAGGTCCTCGGCGATCGATGCGTCGAGGTGGTGGCACACCATCAGCATGTCCAGGTGCTCGTCCGCCGTGTTGGCGGTGTAGGGCATGGTCGGGTTGGTGGACGAGGGCAGGAAGTTCGGCTCGCCCACCACGCGCAGGATGTCCGGCGCATGGCCGCCGCCGGCGCCTTCGGTGTGGAAGGCGCACAGCGTGCGGCCCTTGGTGGCGGCGATGGTGTCCTCGACGAAGCCCGATTCGTTCAGCGTGTCGCTGTGGATCGACACCTGCGTGTCGGTGGCCTCGGCCACGCCCAGGCAGCAGTCGATGGCCGAGGGCGTGGTGCCCCAGTCCTCGTGCAGCTTCAGGCCCACCGCGCCGGCCTCGATCTGCTGCATCAGCCCTTCGGGCCGGCTGGCGTTGCCCTTGCCCAGGAAGGCCAGGTTCATCGGGAAGGCATCGGCCGCCTGCAGCATGCGCGCGATGTTCTCCGGCCCCGGCGTGCAGGTGGTGGCCAGCGTGCCGGTGGCCGGCCCGGTGCCGCCGCCCAGCATCGTGGTGACGCCGGAGGACAGCGCCTCGTCGATCTGCTGCGGGCAGATGAAGTGGATGTGGCTGTCGATGGCGCCGGCGGTGACGATCATGCCTTCGGCGGCGATGACCTCGGTGCCCGGGCCGACGACGATGTCCACGCCCGGCTGGGTGTCGGGATTGCCGGCCTTGCCGATGGCGCAGATGCGCGAGCCGCGCAGGCCGATGTCGGCCTTGACGATGCCCCAGTGGTCGAGGATCAGCGCGTTGGTGATCACGCAGTCCACCGCCTCGGCCGGGCCGGGGCCGTTGACCACCTGGCTCTGGCCCATGCCGTCGCGAATCACCTTGCCGCCGCCGAACTTGACCTCTTCGCCGTGGCCGCCGGCACGCAGCGTGTAGTCCTGTTCGACCTCGATGATCAGTTCGGTGTCGGCCAGCCGCACGCGGTCGCCGACAGTGGGGCCGAACATCTCGGCATAGGCACGGCGTCCGATCGTGGCCATCAGAGGGCTCCTTGCACCTGGCCGCGGAAGCCATAGACCTGGCGCGTGCCGCCCAGGTCCACCAGTTCCACGGTGCGGTGCTGACCGGGCTCGAAGCGCACGGCGGTACCGGGCGCGATGTTCAGGCGCATGCCACGCGCCGCCGCGCGGTCGAAGCGCAGTGCGGCGTTGGTCTCGCCGAAGTGGTAGTGCGAGCCCACCTGGATGGGCCGGTCGCCGGTGTTCTCGACCACCAGCGTCAGCGTACGGCGGCCGGGGTTCAGCGCATGGTCGGGGCCGTCGACCAGCAGTTCACCGGGCACCATGGTCAGGCCGCCCCGAACAGCAGCGCGGCGCCGAACAGCGACGCGGCCACGCCGGCCGCGCGCGACCACCAGGCACTGCGCGGGCGCAGCGCGAAACCGGCTGCCAGGCCGGCAGCGTGCAACAGCGCCGTGGCCAGCACCATG
>JAFLDH010000032.1 GCA_017302505.1 Burkholderiales bacterium | reverse complement strand
CGCCTGGGAAGACTTGACCGGCACGCTGCTGCCCGGTGCCGCGCCCCCGGGCTGGGTGGCAATCGTGCGGCCCGACCGCACGGTGCTGATCGACGGCCCCGCGGACCAGGCCCCGGCGCTGGTGCAGCGCGCGCTGGCGCTGCTGGGTGCCGTCACGCCAGCGCCTGCGATGCGGACACTACACCTCGGCGCGCAGGTCAAAATCCAGGCATGAAGAACCTGCTGAATGCCATCCTCACTGGGTTGCTGCCGCTACTGGCCATGGCCAGCATGGCATTGCCCGCCGCCGCACAGACCCCCGCGCGGCCGAACATCGTGCTCATCGTCTCCGACGACCAGGGCTGGAAGGACGTGGGCTTCCACGGCTCAGACATCGCCACGCCCAGCCTGGACAAGCTGGCGGCCGGCGGCGCCCGGCTCGAGAGCTACTACGCGCAGCCGATGTGCACGCCGACGCGCGCGGCACTGATGTCAGGCCGCTACCCGCATCGCTACGGTCTGCAGACGCTGGTCATCCCCAGCAACGCCCGCTACGGCCTGCCCACCGACGAGAAGCTGCTGCCCGCGGTGCTGGCCGAGGCCGGCTATCGCACCGCCATCGTCGGCAAGTGGCACCTGGGCCATGCCGAGCGCAAGTACTGGCCGCTGCAGCGCGGCTTCCAGCACCAGTACGGCGCGCTGCTCGGCGAGATCGACTACTTCACCCACACCGCCCATGGGGTGCGCGACTGGTACCGCCAGGAAAAGCCGCTGAAGGAGACCGGCTACGCCACCGAGCTGATCGGCAACGAGGCGGTGCGCTGGCTGAAGGGGCAGAACGCCAAGCAGCCCTTCTTCCTGTACCTGGCCTTCACCGCGCCGCATGCGCCCTACCAGGCACCGCAACGCTGGCTGGACCGCTACAAGCACATCGCCGACCGCGACCGGCGTGCCTACGCGGCGATGATCTCCTCGATGGACGAGCAGATCGGCCGCGTCGTCGCCACGCTGGAGGCCAAGGGCCTGCGCGACAACACGCTGATCGTCTTCCACAGCGACAACGGGGGGCCGCGCGACGCGCGCTTCACCGGCGAGATCGACATGTCGGGCAGCAAGATCCCGGCCGACAACGGCCCCTGGCGCGACGGCAAGGGCTCGCTGTACGAAGGCGGCGTGCGCGTGGTGGCGCTGGCCAACTGGCCGGGGCGCATCCCGGCCGGCACGGTGGTCGAAGCCCCGCTGCATGCGGTGGACCTGATGCCCACCTTCGCCGCATTGGCCGGCGCCTCGCTGGCCGGCACCAAGCCGCTGGACGGGCTGGACCAGTGGGCCGCGCTGGCCGAAGGCAAGCCGTCGGCGCGCAGCGAGGTGGTGATCGGTGTGGAGCCCTTCCGTGCCGCACTGCGCGACGGCGACTGGAAGCTGGTCTGGCAGGCCACGCTGCCTTCGCGCGTGGAACTCTACGACCTGAAGACCGACCCGGGCGAAAAGAACAACCTGGCCGCCGCGCAGCCCGAGCGCGTGGCGCGCATGCAGGCCCGGCTGCAGGCGCAGGCCCAGGAAGCGGCGCCGCCCCTGATCTTCAAGGAGGCGATGGGCGTGGTGCAGCCGACCCTGTTCGGCGCGGTGGCCACGCCCGACAACGCGCCCGCGCCGCGCTGAGCGGCCCGGCCGGCTACAGCGGCAGCACCAGCCTGCCGCCATCCTGGGCGGCACGCGAGCAGCACAGGATCACGCGCTGCTGCCGCTCGGCCGCGCTCAGCACCACGTCGCGGTGCTCCACCGGGCCGCTGGCGGCGGCGTCGTAGGCCATGGCGCAGACGCCGCACAGGCCGTCGCTGCATTTGGTGGGCACGGCGATGCCGGCCTCCGCCAGCACCTCGGCCGCGCTGCGGTCGGCCGGCACCTGCAGCACGCGGCCGCTGCGGGCCAGCTGCAGCTGGAACGGATGGTTCACGCGTTCCGGCGCCTCCGGCAGCTGGAAGTACTCGCGGTGCAGCGCCGCTTCGGGCCAGCCGAGGGCCGCTGCCGCGGCAAACACCGCGTCCATGTAGCGCGCCGAGCCGCAGGTGTAGAGCTGCCAGCCCGGCTGGTGCCAGGGCAGCAGCGCGGGCAGTTCGGCGCGGCCGCCTTCGTCCTTGAAGTGCAGCGTCACCCGGTGCGCCCAGGGTGCGTGCGCCAGGTCCTCTAGGAAGCCGGCCGCGGCGCGGCTGGCGGCGCTGTAGTGCAGCCGGAAGTCGCGGCCCAGCGCATGCAGCCGGTGGGCCATGGCGATCAGCGGCGTGACGCCGATGCCGCCGGCGAAGAACAGCGTGTAGGGCGCGTCCTCGATCAATGGAAAGTGGTTCACCGGCCGGCCGATGAACACCTGCCGGCCTTCGCGGAAGGCGCGGTGCATCAGCGCCGAGCCGCCGCGGCCCTGGCGCTCGTTCAGCACGCCCAGCACATAGCGGCGGCGGTCGGCCGGGTCACCGGCCAGGCTGTAGGCGCGCTGGTACTCCGGCGCGATGACCACGTCCACATGCGCGCCGGCCTCGAAGGGCGGCAGCAGTCCGCCGTCGGGCGCGACGAACTCGAAGCGCACGACGTCCTGCGCGATGGCCACGCGGCGCTGCAGTCGCACCGGGATCACCGGCGGCTCGGCCGGCAGCGGCTTCGGCCCGGGCACCAGGCCGTCGGTGTCGCCGGCCGCCAGCCGCGCGCGGTACTGCGTCGGCGTCAGCAGCGCGCGGTAGCGGTGGATGCCTTCCTCGCGGTTCACCGGATGCGGCACGGGGTAGGGCGGCGGCATCACATCGGCCGGGTAGACGGCCAGGGTCTGATCCTCGTAGCGCAGCGCCAGGTCCTTCTGCAGGCCGCGGGCATGGGTCTGCGCGGCGCGCAGGTAGCGCCCGGTTGCGCGGTCCAGTTCGATGTCCCACCACCACTTCTTCACCGGGTTGATGCCGCCGCGGTCCAGGGCGTCGTCCAGCCGTGCCAGCCAGCGTGCGCTGCCCGGGAAGTTCATCGCCACCCAGCGCGCGGCCTGCTCGGCGAGCAGGCCTTCCAGGTTCCACGGGCAGGTCTTCATGCAGCGGCCGCACATGCCACCGCCGGCATTGGTGATGCGGTAGCGCGCGCATTTCTCGGCGTCGCTCTTCCAGATCTCGTAGCCGTTGACCATGAGCTTCGGCCCGGCGCTGATCGCGCCCGAAGGGCATTCGCGCGCGCACTTGTTGCAGCTTTCGCAGAAGCGCTGCAGGCCGAAGTCGATGGGGCGGTCGGGCGCCAGCGGCAGGTCGGTGGTGACGGTGCCGCTCTTCAGACGCGGGCCGAGGAAGGGGTTCAGGATCACCTCGCCGATGCGACTGACCTCGCCCAGGCCGCTCAGCAGCAGCAACGGCGGCTGCAGCACGTCGCCGTCCAGCACCGAATGCACGCGGGCGCCGTAGCCCAGGCGGCGGATCTGCTCGGCCACCACGCCGCCCAGCAGCGAGAAGCGCAGGTAGGCACGCATGCTCTGCGCCACGCTGATCCAGTCGTCGCCGCTGGCGCCTTCCATCGTCTCGTGGCCCTGGTCGACCAGCAGGTTCAGCGCGTTGGCGTGGTAGGCCGGCAGCGGGTTGCCGCCGGCGTCGTGCGAGTACCAGGCCCACTCGGGCACCGCGCAGCTGCCGGCGGCATCGATGCCCAGGTAGTAGCTGGCGGCCTTCAGGTTGTCGGCATTGCGCTGCGGGTCAGTGGTGGTGGGTGAGACCGGCCCGCGCGCCTCGCCGAACTGAAGCAGCAGCAACGCGCCCAGCGCGCGCCGCGCGCAGGCGCCGATGGGGCTCTTCATCACGTAGTAGGCGTTGCGCGCGCTGTCCTGCACGCTTTTGCCCAGGTCACCGAACAGCGCGCGGGCAAAGAAGTCGGCGCGCTTTGGGAAGCGCGGCACGCGCGCGTGGTCGATGAAGGTGGTGGGCGTGTCGCGGCGCGGCAGGGTCTCGAAGGGCAGCGGGCCCTGGCGGAATTCGCGCCGCGCGAAGGGGTCGGCATCGAGCCGGCTCTTCGTGCCGCCCAGCCCCAGCCACCAGGCTGCGCCCGGCGCGGCGTGGTCGGCCAGCGGCGCATCGGCCGCCAGCCGCAGCGTCGTGCTCACGGCGGCCAGCCCATAGCGGGGGCCGACGAAGGGGTTGCGCAGGTCAGGCGTCACCAGGCCGGCGGCCACGGCCAGCGCGTTCAGGTCTAGCTCGCTGCAGCTGGCGCTGTGGGCGCGCGCCTCGTGGCCCAAGAGCCGCAGGTAGGTGGACAGCAGCACGGCGGTCTGCGCTGCCAGCAGCGCCGCGCGCTGCGCCTGCGTGCCGTGCAGCCAGTCGCAGCCGGGCTCACCGGGGCGCGGCTCGCGGGCATAGGGCACCAGCAGCACGATCGCATGACCATGCTGCAGGATCGGCCCGTGCTGCTGCCGCGCCGAGTCCAGCACGTCGGCCAGGATCATGTCCAGGCCGGCGGCAAAGCTCTTCGGTTGGCTGCGCTCCAGCTCCTGGCCCAGCGCGGCCACGGACGGGTTGCGGATCGGTACCGGCAGCCGGGCCTCGCGCGGCACGGCGCAGAGGCCCGTCATCGGCACGTCGAAGTAGGCCGCCGCGGCCTTCAGGTGGCGGCTGCGCTCGGCCGGGTCGTCGGGGATCTCGGCCGGTGCGGCCTGCACCGGGCCGTCGCGCACCAGGTCGAACATCGCCATGTAGCGGGCCATCGCATGGGTCAGCGACAGCGGGTCGTCGTGCGCGAAGGACAGCGCACGCATCGGCGCCACGCGGTTCAGGTCCGGCAGGTCGGCACGCCGTGCCAGCCGCTCCATCGGATAGGGGCCCAGGTGCACCGGGCGATCGCGGTACGAAAAGAGACGCATGCCACGCAGCATAGGCCCGCGCGGCGCGTCAGGGCCTCCGCGTCCTTTGGGGCCATCGCGCCACCTGTGACGCTGCCTGAGCGGCTAGTTGCTTGACTCGTGGATTCGAGATCAACGACATAGGGATGTGCGCCAGCTATCGGCGCAGAGCCGTCGTGCCGATGAGTCCCGCGCGGGCCGAGGACGGGGGATGCGAATCCGCTCCTGTCCCCCGGGACGGGCTGGCGCCCGTCCCTCCTCCTTTACCTCGCGGATTCGCATCCCCCGTCCTCGGCAGGCGACCGCCGTGGTGCGCAGGGCATCATCAACAGCCAGTACCTCGCGCTGGGTGTATTGGCTGTTGTCCACGCTGCGAACGCCGCGATGGTGCCCAGCCGAGGATGGTGGGGAAGCGAATCCTGGAAGTAGAGGAGGAGCACGGTCGAAGACCGGGCGGGGGACATGGAAGGATTCGCTTCCCCACCGTCCTCGGCTCGCGCTAAAGCAAACAGACAACAAGCGGCCGCTATACGCCGGTTGCTGCCGCTAAAGACTCATGCGGCAGGCCGCGAAGCGACATCAGTCGCGGCGCGAGGGTCGCAGCAGGAAGTGCAGGCCGCCCAGGATCAGCGCGCCGTAGATGCCCACGCTCAGCCAGGCCAGCGCACCCTGCAGCCCGGCCTGGCGCGACCAGACGCTGAGCGCCAGGCCGACCAGGTTGCCGACGATGCCTGCGATCAGCAGCGCGCGGCGGGTGCTGTCTTCCTGCGTCTTGCGGGCCAGCCAGTTCAGCAGACCGATGCACAGCAGCGTGCCGCCGAAGTAGCGCGCCTGCATCAGGTTGTGCGGCTCGGTGGGCACGCCGTACTGCGACAGCGCCAGCTCGGGGATCAGCAGGAACTCCAGGCCGAAGACGATGGCGATGACACCGCTCAGACCCAGGAACGCGGCAAGCTTCATGACACGGCCTCCGCGCGGCGTGGTGAGGGGCCGCGCGGGCCGGATGATGCCGCCCCGCGCGCCGTCTTGGAAGCCCCGGGCTGCGGTCAGCGCGCCTTGTAGCGGCCGTACTCCAGCCGGGCGATGGCGCGGCGGTGCACCTCGTCCGGGCCGTCGGCCAGGCGCAGCGTGCGCTGGTGGGCGTAGCTCTTGGCCAGGCCTGGGTCGCTGGATACGCCGGCCGCGCCGAAGGCCTGGATCGCGTCGTCCAGGATGCGCAGCGCCATGTTCGGCGCCTGCACCTTGATCATCGCGATCTCCAGCTGCGCCACCTTGTTGCCCACCTTGTCCATCATGTCGGCGGCCTTCAGGCACAGCAGGCGGGTCATCTCGATGTCGATGCGGGCGTTGGCGATGCGCTCGTCCCAGATGGTCTGCTCGGAGATGCGCTTGCCGAAGGCCACGCGCGACTGAAGGCGCTTGACCATCTTCTCCAGCGCCACCTCGGCCGCGCCGATGGTGCGCATGCAGTGGTGGATGCGGCCCGGCCCCAGGCGGCCCTGGGCGATCTCGAAGCCGCGGCCTTCGCCCAGCAGCAGGTTGCTGGCCGGCACGCGCACGTCCTTCAGCAGCACTTCGGCATGGCCGTGCGGCGCGTCGTCGAAGCCGAACACCGGCAGCATGCGCACGATCTCGATGCCCGGGCTGTCCAGCGGCACCAGGATCTGCGACTGCTGCGAATGGCGCGGCGCATCGGGGTCGGTCTTGCCCATGACGATGGCGATCTTGCAGCGCGGGTCGCCGACGCCCGAGGACCACCACTTGCGGCCGTTGATCACGTAGTGATCGCCGTCGCGCTTGATCGAGGTCTCGATGTTGGTGGCGTCGGACGAGGCCACCGCCGGCTCGGTCATCAGGAAAGCCGATCGGATCTCGCCGGCCAGCAGCGGCTGCAGCCAGCGGGCCTTGTGCTCATCGCTGCCGTAGCGGGCCAGCACCTCCATGTTGCCGGTGTCGGGCGCCGAGCAGTTGAAGACCTCGGAGCCGTAGCCGATCTTGCCCATCTCCTCGGCGCACAGCGCGTATTCCAGGTTCGTCAGGCCCGCGCCCTTGTAGGGGCTGTCGGGCGGCAGCGAATCGTGCGGCAGGAACAGGTTCCACAGCCCGGCCTTCTTGGCCTTGGCCTTCAGCTCCTCGAGCACCGGCACCACCTGCCAGCGGTTGGCGCCGAAGGCTTCCATCTGCGCGTCGTAGGTGGCCTCGGCCGGATAGACGTGTTCGTTCATGAACTCGATCACCCGGCTGCGCCAGTAGGCCTGCTTCTCCGACATCGTGAAATTCATGTTGTCTCCTGCGCTGCCACACCGCGTGGCGATGCGCGACGGTAGCAGAGGCCGCCTTCCAGGGTTGTCCCCAACGTGGCAGGCAGGGACTATGCTGCGCGCTTCGCCATGCGAGGGAGTTCCATGCAATCCGTGCTGAAGCAGTTCGACCTGAGCGGCAGGCTGGCGCTGGTGACCGGTTCCAGCGCCGGCATCGGCCTGGCGCTGGCGCAGGGGCTGGCCGGGGCCGGCGCCGCGGTGGTGCTGAACGCGCGCCGTGCCGACAAGCTGCAGGCCGCGGCAGACGCCTTGCGGGCGCAGGGCGCCACCGTGCACGCGCTGGCCTTCGATGTCACCGACGCGACGGCGGTGGCCGCGGCGGTGGCGCGCATCGAGGCCGAGATCGGCGCCATCGACATCCTGGTCAACAACGCCGGCATGCAGAAGCGCGCGCCGCTGCAGGACTTCGAGCAGGCCGACTGGCACCAGCTGATGCGCACCAACCTCGACAGCGTGTTCATCGTCGGCCAGGCGGTGGCGCGGCAGATGATCCCGCGTGGCCGCGGCAAGATCATCAACATCTGCTCGGTGCAGAGCGAGCTGGGCCGGCCGAACATCGCGCCCTACACCGCCACCAAGGGTGCGGTGAAGATGCTGACCAAGGGCATGGCCATCGACTGGGGCCCGCACGGGCTGCAGGTCAACGGCCTGGGGCCGGGCTACTTCAAGACCGAGCTGAACCAGGCGCTGGTCGACAACCCCGAGTTCAGCGCCTGGCTGGTGGGCCGCACGCCGTCGCGCCGCTGGGGCGACGTGGAGGACCTGGTGGGTGCGGCGGTGTTCCTGGCCAGCGACGCCTCGCGCTTCGTCAACGGCCACATCCTGTACGTGGATGGCGGCGTCACCGCCACGCTGTGAGTGCCGCCATGCACGCCGAAGAGACCATCACCACCATCCGCAACATCATCGAATGGGCGGCGCTGGGTATCGAGATGCTGGGCGCGCTGGTCATCGTGGTCGGCGTGCTGCGTGTGGCCATCACCCGCGGCACGGTGCGCTTCCTGTGGAAGGTGGACGCGCCCGAGGCCTACGAGGACTACAAGCACCAGATCGGCCGCGCGCTGCTGCTGGGTCTGGAATTCCTGGTGGCCGGCGACGTGGTGCGCACCGTGGCGCTCGAGCCCACGCTGGTGAACGTGGCGGTGCTGGGCCTGCTGGTGCTGGTGCGCACCTTCCTGGCCTGGACGCTGGCCGTCGAGATCGAGGGCCGCTGGCCCTGGCAGCCCAAGCCGCCGAAGAACCCCTGAAAGGACACACCGCGATGGAAGCCCTGGTCATCCACGCCCCCGGCGACCTGCGGGTCGAGACCGTCGACACGCCCGAGCTGCTGCCGCACCAGCTGCAGGTGCGGGTGCGCTGCGGCGGCATCTGCGGCTCGGACCTGCACTACTACCAGCACGGCGGCTTCGGCACGGTGCGCATCCAGCAGCCGATGGTGCTGGGCCACGAGGTGGCCGGCAGCATCGAGGCGGTGGGCCCGGAAGTGCCCGGCTTTGCGGTTGGCGAGCGCGTGGCCATCAGCCCCAGCCGGCCCTGCGGCCAGTGCCGCTACTGCCAGCAGGGGCTGCACAACCACTGCCTGGACATGCGCTACTACGGAAGCGCGATGCGCATGCCGCACGTGCAGGGCGCGTTCCGCCAGCGCATCGTCTGCGACGCCAGCCAGGCGCACAAGCTGGCTGACCATGTCAGCGATGCCGAAGGCGCGATGGCCGAGCCGCTGTCCGTGGCGCTGCATGCAGTGAACCGCGCCGGCCCGCTGCTGGGCAAGAGCGTGCTGGTCACCGGCTGCGGGCCGATCGGCGCGATGGCGGTGATTGCCGCGCGGCGCGCTGGGGCCACGCACATTGTCGTCACCGACATGGCGGCGCAGCCGCTGCGCACCGCGCTGAAGATCGGTGCGGATCAGGCCATCAACGTGAAGGACGAGCCCGACGCGTTGCGCGCCTTCAGCGCCGACAAGGGCCAGTTCGACGTGCTGTTCGAGGCCAGCGGCAATGCCCGCGCGCTGACCGGCGCCTTCGACGCGCTGCGGCCGCGCGGCATCATCGTGCAGATGGGCCTGGGTGGCGAGATGTCACTGCCGATCAACACGATCGTCGCCAAGGAGTTCGAACTGCGCGGCACCTTCCGCTTCCATGCCGAGTTCGCCACCGCGGTGCAGCTGTTGAACCAGCGGCTGGTGGACCTGAAGCCGCTGGTCTCTGCCACGCTGCCCTATCGCGACGCGGCCAAGGCCTTTGCGCTGGCGGCCGACCGTTCGCAGGCGATGAAGGTGCTGCTGAACTTCGACTGAAGCGCGATGGAAAGCCGCCGCCTTCGCCTGTGGCTGGCCGGCCTGCTGCTGCCGGTGTTGCTGGGCTGCAGCCAGGTGCAGCAGTACCGCTGCGTGCGCGACATGGTCAACAGCCACGAGCCCTATCCGTCGCTGGCCGACCGCTGGGATGCCGAGGCCATGGCCAAGGAGATGTGCGCGCAGCGCGCAGCCACCAAGGGCAAGTGATCAGCGCGTGGCGGCGGCCGCCCGCCGCGGGCCGATCAGGCCCAGGCTCAAGGCGGTGCCGAACAGCACCACCGCGCAGCCCAGCAGCATCTGCAGCGTCAGCGCCTCGCCCAGGTACAGCGCGCCGGACACCATCGCCACCAGCGGGCTGAGGAAGGTGACCGACATCGCGCGCACCGCGCCGATGCGGCCCAACAGCCGGAAGTACATCCACATGCCCAGGCCCGAGCTCGCGATGCCCAGGAAGGCCATCTCGCCCCAGGCGCGTGCGCTGGGCGGCGTGTCGGGCCAGGTGGCCCAGGCCAGCGGCGCCAGCACCAGGCTGGCCAGCGCCAGGCTGCCGGCGGTGACGACGAGCGGGTCGATGCCGGCCATGCGCCGGCGCGTGTAGTTGGCGCCGACGCTCCAGATCATCGCCGTGCCCAGCACCGCGGCCACGGCCAGCGGGCCCTTGCCGTCCTTCAGAGAGATGCTGCCGCTGCTCATCAGGATCAGGACGCCGCAAAAGCCCAGCAGCAGCCCGCCGGCGCGCCAGGCGCCGAGCTTCTCCTTCAGCACGAAATGCGCCACCAGCGCGGCGAACATCGGCGCGGTGGCGTTCAGCACCGCCGACAGCCCGGCCGTGATGTGCAGCGCGCCCCAAGTCATCAGCATGAAGGGCAGGGCGGTGTAGGGCACGCCCACCATGAACAGCGCCACCGGATTGGCGCGCAGCTGCGGCAGCCCGCCGCGCCAGGCCACGATGGGCAGCAGGATCAGCGCCGCGATGCCCAGCCGCATCGACACCAGCGGCGCCGGGCCGAAGGCCGGCACGGCAGAGCGGGTGAACAGGTAGGCGCCACCCCACAGCAGACTGAGCAGCAGCAGTTCGATCACATCGCGGGGGCGCATTCTCCCCAGCTTAACGGATGACGGGCCGCTGCCTAGAATGGGTGCCCTTCGGCCTGCGGGCCGCCCCTCGTGGAGTACTGTCACATGCGCGACTACCTGAAGTTCTATATCAACGGTGCCTGGGTCGACCCGGTCGCGCCCAAGACGCTGGATGTCATCAACCCCGCCACCGAGGCCGTGGCCGGCCGTATCTCGATGGGCAATGCCGCTGACGTGGACAAGGCGGTGAAGGCGGCGCGTGCCGCCTTCGAGACCTGGTCGCAAAGCAGTGTCGAGGAGCGCATCGCCCTGTTCGAGCGGCTGATCGAGGAATACAAGAAGCGCTATGCCGACATGGCGGCGGCCATCACCGAAGAGATGGGCGCGCCGGCCGTGCTGTCGCAGAAGGCGCAGGCGGCCATGGGCATCGGCCACCTGCAGTCGGCGCTGGGCGTGCTGAAGAACTACCACTTCACCGAACAACGCGGCACGACGATGATCGTCAAGGAGCCGATCGGCGTGTGCGGTCTGATCACGCCGTGGAACTGGCCGGTCAACCAGATCGCCTGCAAGGTGGCGCCGGCGCTGGCCGTGGGCTGCACGATGGTGCTCAAGCCCAGCGAGATCGCACCCTTCTCGGCGCAGGTCTGGACCGAGATCATGCATGCCGCCGGCGTGCCGGCCGGCGTGTTCAACCTGGTCAACGGCGACGGCCCGACCGTCGGTGCGGCCATCTCCAGCCACCCGGGTGTGGACATGGTGTCCTTCACCGGCAGCACCCGCGCCGGCATCGAGGTGGCGCGCAACGCGGCGCCCACCGTCAAGCGCGTGCACCAGGAACTGGGCGGCAAGTCGCCGAACATCATCCTGCCCGATGCCGACATCAAGCGCGCCGTCACCGCCGGCGTGCGCGGCGTGATGCAGAACAGCGGCCAGAGCTGCAATGCGCCGACGCGCATGCTGGTGCCCAACGCCAAGATGGCCGAGGCGCTGGCCATCGCCAAGGAGGTGGCCGAGGCCACCACCGTAGGTGCGCCGGACAGCGGTGCGGCCATCGGCCCGGTGATCTCGGCCGCGCAGTGGGACAAGATCCAGACGCTAATCAACCGCGGCATCGAAGAAGGCGCCAAGGTGGTGGCCGGCGGCCCGGGAAAGCCTGCGGGCCTGGAGACCGGCTACTACGTCAAGCCCACCGTGCTGGGCCCGGTGACCAACCAGATGACGGTGGCCCGCGAGGAGATCTTCGGCCCGGTGCTGGTGGTCATCGGCTACGACACGGTGGACGAGGCGGTGGCCATCGCCAACGACACGCCCTATGGCCTGGCGGCCTACGTGTCCGGCGGCGACCTGGAAGCCACGCGCAAGGTGGCGTCCAAGCTGCGTGCCGGCCAGGTGAACCTGAACAGCGCGCCCACCGACCTGATGGCGCCCTTCGGCGGCTTCAAGCAGTCGGGCAACGGCCGCGAATGGGGCGACCATGCCTTCGCCGAGTTCCTGGAAGTTAAGGCGGTGCTGGGCTACACCCCCAAGCAAGCCTGATCGCGCTCTGAGCGCTTCCTGCACGGGCCCGGCCGGGCCCGTGCGCCGGGTTTTGACCCCGGCCTCATTCCCCCAGACAACACGGAGACAGCCGCGATGGCCGCCATCAATGAAGTGATCGACCTGAGCGTGGAAGACGGCGTGGCCGTCATCACCTCGAACCACCAGCCTGTGAACGCACTGTCGGCCATCGTGCGCGACGGCCTGACGGCGGCCTTCGAGCAAGCCTTCGGCGACCCGGCCGTGCAGGCCATCGTGCTGACCTGCGCCGGCCGCACCTTCTTCGCCGGCGCCGACATCAGCGAGTTCGGCAAGCCGCCTAAGGGCGCGTCGCTGCACGCGCTGTTCGATCGCATCGAAGGCGCCGACAAGCCGGTGGTGGCGGCGATCCACGGCACCTCGCTGGGCGGCGGTTTCGAGACCGCGCTGGTCTGCCACTACCGCATCGCGGTGCCTTCGGCCAAGGTGGGCCTGCCGGAAGTGAAGCTGGGCCTGCTGCCCGGCGCCGGCGGCACGCAGCGGCTACCGCGCATCGTCGGCGCGGCCAAGGCGCTAGAGATGATGACCGGCGGCGCACCGGTGGGCGCCAAGGCCGGCTTGGCGATGGGCCTGGTGGACGAGTTGGTGCCCGAAGGCGAGAACCTGCGCGCGGCCGGCATCGCTTTTGCGAAGCGCGTGCTGGCCGAGAAGCGACCGCTGCGCAAGATCCGCACGATGTCGGTGGCCGGCGGCTCGCCGGAACTGTTTGCCGAGTTCCGCAAGGCCAACGCCAAGGCCTTCCGCGGCTTCGAGGCGCCCGAGGCCATCATCCAATGCGTGGAAGCGGCGGCCACGCTGCCCTTCGACGAAGGCCAGGCGGCCGAGCGGCGCCTGTTCATGGGCCTGGTGCAGGGCGTGCAGAGCCAGGCGCAGCGCTACATGTTCTTCTCCGAGCGCGCGGCGGCCAAGATCGACGGCCTGCCCGAAGGCACGGCGGTGCGGCCGGTGAAGAAGGTCGGCATCATCGGCGCCGGCACCATGGGTGGCGGCATCGCGATGAACTTCCTGAACCGCGGCATCCCTGTGACCATCGTCGAGACGCAGCAGGCGGCGCTGGACCGCGGCGTGGCGACGATCCGCAAGAACTACGAGAACACCGCGGCCAAGGGCCGCATGACGCAGGACGATGTCGAAAAGCGCATGGGCCTGCTGACGCCCACGCTGGACCTGAATGCGCTGGCCGACGTGGACCTGGTGATCGAAGCCGTGTTCGAGAACATGGCCATCAAGAAGGAACTGTTCGCCAAGCTCGACGCGATCGTCAAGCCCGGCGCGGTGCTGGCCAGCAACACCAGCTACCTGGACGTGAACGAGATCGCCTCGGCCACCAAGCGGCCGCAGGACGTGGTCGGCATGCACTTCTTCAGCCCGGCCAACGTGATGAAGCTGCTGGAGGTGGTACGCGGCGCGAAGACCGCGCCCGACGTGCTGGCCACCGCGATGGAAGTCGGCAAGCAGATTGGCAAGGTGGCGGTGGTGGCCGGCGTGTGCCACGGCTTCATCGGCAACCGCATGCTGGCGCAGCGCCAGGCGCAGGCCAATGCGCTGATCCTGGAAGGCGCGCTGCCCTGGGACGTGGACCGGGTGGCCTTCGATTTCGGCTGGCCGATGGGGCCGTTCCAGATGAGCGACCTGGCCGGCCTGGACATCGGCTGGTCGAAGGAAACCAGCAAGGGCGCCACCATCCGCGAGCGGCTGTGCGAGCAGGACCGCCGCGGCCAGAAGACCGGCGCCGGCTTCTACGACTACGACGCCAAGCGCAACCGCAGCAATTCCGCGCTGGTGGAAAAGCTGATCCTCGACTTCGCGGCCGAGAAGGGCATCCAGCGCCGCCAGATCGACGACCAGGAGATCCTGGAGCGGCTGGTCTACCCGATGATCAACGAGGGCGCGAAGATCCTGTCCGAAGGCATCGCGCAGCGCGCCAGCGACATCGACGTGGTGTGGATCTACGGCTACGGCTGGCCGGTGTACCGCGGTGGCCCGATGTTCTACGCCGACACCGTCGGCGCGGCCAAGGTGGTGGCGGCGCTGCAGAAGCATGCGCCGCGTCTGGGCGAGGGCTTTGCCATCGCGCCGCTGCTGCGCGAGCTGGCGCAGGCCGGCAAGCGCTTCACCGGCTGAAGCCGCCGTGAGCGAGGCGATCACCCCGTTCAGCATCAGCGCCACCGACGAGCAACTGGCCGACCTGAAGCGCCGGCTGCTCGCCACGCGCTGGCCGGACAAGGAGCCGGTCGCCGACTGGTCGCAGGGCATGCCGCTGGCCTACACCCGGCAGCTGTGCGAATACTGGGCGCACGTCTACGACTGGCCCGCACGCGAGGCGCGGCTGAACCGCTTCGAGCAGTTCAAGACCACGATCGATGGCGTGGACATCCACTTCATCCACGTGCGCTCCAGGCACGCCGAGGCGCTGCCGCTGGTGATGACGCACGGCTGGCCGGGCTCGATCGCCGAGTTCCACAAGGTGATCGAGCCGCTGACCGACCCCACTGCGCACGGCGGCAGCGCGGCCGATGCCTTCCACCTGGTGTGCCCGGCGCTGCCCGGCTACGGCTTCTCGGGCAAGCCCACCGAACCCGGCTGGAGCGTGGAGCGCATCGCCCGCGCCTGGGCCGTGTTGATGCGGCGGCTGGGCTACACGCGCTATGTGGCACAAGGGGGCGACTGGGGCTCGATGGTCACCACCGCCATTGGCCTGCAGGACGCAGGGCCCTGCCTGGGCATCCACCTGACGATGCCGATCGTCGCGCCCGACCCGACCACGATGGCCGACCTGACGCCGGCCGAGAAATCGGCGCTGGCCGGCATGAAGCACTACCGCGCCGAAGGCGCCGGCTATGCGCGCCAGCAGGGCACGCGGCCACAGACGCTGGGTTATGCCCTGGCCGATTCGCCGGCCGGGCAGGCCGCCTGGGTGGTGGAGAAGTACCAGGCCTGGATGGACTGCGACGGTCACCCCGAGAACGTGCTGACGCGCGACGAGCTGCTCGACCAGGTGATGCTGTACTGGCTGCCGAACAGCGCCACCTCGTCGGCGCGGCTGTACTGGGAAAGCTTCGCCAAGGTCAACCGCGAGGCCGTGACGTTGCCCACCGGCATCAGCCTGTTCCCGAAGGAGATCTTCCGCTGCTCGCGGCGCTGGGCCGAACAGCGCTTCCGGAACATCGTGCACTGGAACGAACTCGAACGCGGCGGCCACTTCGCTGCGCTGGAGCGGCCCGGCGTGCTGGTCGACGAGATCCGCAGCTGCTTCCGCACCCTCCGCCCCTGAAGGAAAGACTTGCCATGCAGATGAACATCGGACAGTTCCTGACCCGCCGTGCCTTCCTGAGCCCTTCGGTCGAGGCGATGGTCGAGCCCGCCATCGCCGGCCGGCGCTTCGACTTCCGCGAGCTGAACGCGCGCTGCAACCGCGTGGCCCACGCGCTGCGCGCCACCGGCGTGAAGCCCGGCGACCGGGTGGCGCTGCTGCTGATGAACGGTGCGGAGTTCGTCGAGAGCTTCTTCGCAGTGGCCAAGGTGGGTGCGGTGAACGTGCCGCTGAACTGGCGGCTCACCGCCGACGAGCTGGAATTCATCCTGAAGGATTCCGGCGCCACCGTGCTGCTGTATGCCGAGAACTTCGCGCCGGTGGTGGCCGAGCTGCAGCGCCGCGGCGACAAGACCGACCTGCGCACCTGGGTGCAGGTGGGCGGCAGCACGGCGCCCTTTGCGCAGGACTATGCGGCCTGGATGGGCGCGAAACCGGCCGACGAGCCGGTGCTGGCCGGGGCCGACGAAGACCTGCTGTTCATCATGTACACCTCGGGCACCACCGGGCTGCCCAAGGGCGTGATGCACAGCCACCGCACGGTGCTGTGGTCGGCCATGAACGTCACCGCGACGGCCGACTTCCACTACAAGGACCGCTACCTGACGGCGCTGCCGCTGTTCCACGTGGGCGCGCTGATGCCCACGCTGTGCTGCGTGTACGTGGGCGTGACGCAGGTGATCCTGAAGGCCTTCGACCCCAAGGCGGCCTGGGAGCTGATCCGCGAGGAGAAGATCAGCACCACGCTGCTGGTGCCGGCGATGCTGCAGTTCATGCAGGCGGTGTACGACCCGAAAGTGCACGACGCGCGCACGCTGCGCTGGGTGCTGTGCGGCGCGGCGCCGGTGCCGGTGACGCTGATCAAGGCCTATGCCGAGATCGGCGTGGAGGTGCACCAGCTCTACGGCCTGACCGAAAGCTGCGGCCCGGGCTGCCTGATCATGGGCGAAGACGCGCTGACGCGCGCCGGCTCGACCGGCCGCGCCTACTTCTACACCGAGCTGCGCATCGTCGATGTCGACGGCAAGGACTGCCCGCCGGGCGAGCCCGGCGAGATCATCATGCGCGGCCCGCACAACATGCTGGGCTACTGGAACCGGCCCGATGCCACCGCGCAGACGCTGCGCGACGGCTGGCTGCACACCGGCGACGTCGGCACGATGGATGCCGACGGCTTCGTCACTATCCGCGATCGCATCAAGGACATGCTGATCTCGGGCGGCGAGAACATCTATCCGGCCGAGGTGGAGAACATGCTGCTGGGCCACCCGCAGGTGGCCGACGCGGCGGTGATCGGCCTGCCCTCGCCCAAGTGGGGCGAGGTGCCGCTGGCGGTGGTGGTGCCGAAGAAGGGCGCCACGCTGGAGCCCGGTGAACTGGTGGCCTGGTGCAAGGGCAAGCTGGCCGGCTTCAAGCTGCCGAAGGCGGCAGTGGTGGTGGCCGAGATCCCGCGCAACCCCAGCGGCAAGATCCTGAAGCGCATCCTGCGCGAGCAGTTCCAGGACAAGATCCAGTCACCGGAATGACGGCGCGGCACCGGCCGCAGGGCGGCCGGTGCGCCTGGCGCCGTCAGCGCTGCAGGTTGCGGTAGGCCGCGCGTTCGAAGGCCTCGTAGGTGTCGGCGTAGCGAGGCTCGAAGAAGGGCAGCGACTGCGTCATCAGCACGCCGGCGACGCCGGCCTTGGGGTCGAACCAGTAGTGGCTGTTCAGCACGCCGGCCCAGCCCTGCGAGCCCGCGTGCCGCATGCCCGGGATGTCTTCGTCGAAGCGCATGAAGGCCATGCTGTGCGACTTGCGCTTGCCCGGGAACAGCTCGAAATCGGCGGTGAGCGGCGGCGCCACGGTCTTCAGGCGGGGGATCGGCGTGCTGCCGATCTGGTTGCCCAGCATCTGCTCGACACAGGCGGCGCTGAGGATGCGCTTGCCGTCCAGCGTGCCCTTGTTCAGGTACATGCGCAGGTAGCGCATGTAGTCGGGCGCAGTGGAGTACAGCGCGTGGCCCATGCCGTAGAACTCGGGGTTCGACGGTGGTGCCAGGTCGAAGGGCCCGAATTGGCCGTCCTCGCCGCGGATGCTCACGCCGGCCAACCGCGACGCCATGTGCGGCTCGACTTCGCAGCGCGTGTCATTCATGCCCAGCGGGTCGAAGATCTCTTCCTTGCAGAACTGGTCGATGCGCCGTCCGTCGATCTTCTCGACCATGCGGCCCAGCCAGTCGATGCCGATGCCGTAGTCCCAGCGCTCGCCGGGCTCGAACAGCAGCGGGTAGTTCATGGCCACCTTCAGGCCCGACAGGATGGTCGGCGCGCCGGTGGCTTCCATGTATCGCGGCATGTCCGTGTTCCAGAACTCGTAGGTCAACCCCGAGGTGTGGGTGGCCAGGTGGCGCACGGTGGCCTTGACGCGCGGGGCGCGCAGCTTCGGCTTGCCGTCGGCGTCGAAGCCTTCCAGCAGCTTCAGCTCGGCAAACTCGGGCAGCACGCTTTCGACCAGCGTGTCGGGCTTCAGCAGGCCGCGGTCCATCAGGATCATCGCGGCGGTGCTGCCCACCGACTTGGTCATCGAGAAGATGCGGAACACCGTGTCGAGCGCCGCCTTGCGGCCAGGGGCGGCGTCGCCGGCCACGCCGGACCAGACGACGCCGTCGGCATTGGCCGTCATCGCCACGGCAAAGGGCAGATCCTGGCGCGCCACCGCCTCGTCGATCACACGATTCAGTTCGGACATGCTCGTCTCCTGTCAGGTTGACACACGAAGAAAGTCAACTGCCTGAGACAATCCTAGTGCGCAGGGTAGGGCGCGTCGGCCTGGGTTGGGTTCAACCCTACTGCCATCAAGGCCCACCGGAGACGCCGGCGATGAACGCCGCGATGGCGTCGATGACCTGGCCGGGTTGGTCGCGGTGCGGCGAATGGCCGCACCGGGCCAACTCCAGCAGGTGGGCCTGCGGCAGCCAGTGCCGGATGCGATGGATCTGCGCCAGCGTGCCGTATTCGTCGTCGACGCCCTGGATGGCCAGCAGTGGGCAGCGGATAGGCGCCAACTCGGCCTCGATGTTCCAGCTGCGGAAGGCCGGGTCCAGCCAGATGTCGTTCCAGCCCCAGAAGGCCGAGTCCACGTCGTCATGGTGCCGGGCCAGCCGCTGCGGCAGGTCGGTCGTCAGGAAGGTCTCGCGCGTGCGGCGGATGCTTTCGATGGACAGGTCCTCGACGAACAGGTGCGGTGCCATCACCACCAGCCCGGCCACCGAACCGGGGTGGTGCGCAGCATGCAGCAGCGCGATCGAGCCTCCGTCGCTGTGGCCCAGCAGCCAGGCCGGCTCTTCGATGCGCAGCGCCGTGCGCAGCGCCGGCAGCAGTTCATCGGCCTGACGGTGCATGAAGTCAGGGCGCCAGCGCTCACCCTCCGCACGCGGCGTCGAGCGACCGTAGCCCGGCCGCGAATAGACCAGCCCGCGGCAGCCCAGCACACTGCACAGCTGCTGCGGAAAGTCGCGCCACATCGAGCGTGAGCCCAGCCCCTCGTGCAGAAAGATCAGCAGCGGCTGGCCTGGGCGTTCAGCGCCGATCCATTCGTGCTCGATGCGAACGTGGCGGCCGTCCCATTCGATCTCGACGAAGGCCACCGTCATGCCAGCTTGCTCTCCTGCTCACGCAGCTTGAAGCGCTGGATCTTGCCGGTGGCCGTCTTCGGCAGGTCGGGCACGAACGCGATCTGTCGTGGGTACTTGTAGGGCGCCAGCTTGTCTTTGACAAATGCCTTCAGCTCGTCCTCCGTGGCGCTGCCGCCCGGTTTCAGCACGACGAAGGCCTTCGTCTTGGTCAGGCCCTCGGCATCGGTCACGCCGATCACCGCGGCTTCCAGCACCGCCGGGTGCTGCACCAGCGTCGCCTCCACCTCGAAGGGGCTGACGTAGATGCCGCTGACCTTGAGCATGTCGTCGCTGCGGCCGCCGTAGGTGTAGCTGCCGTCGTCGGCATTGCGCACGTACTTGTCGCCGCTCTTCGTCCAGCCGCCCTGGAAGGTCTCGCGCGTCTTGGTGCGGTTGCCCCAGTACATCAGTGCCGCCGACGGGCCGCGGATGTACAGGTCGCCGGGCTCGCCGTCGGGCACGGGGCTGGCGTCTTCGCCGCGCAGCTCGATCTCGTAGCCCGGCACCGGCCAGCCGGTGCTGCCGTAGCGCACCTGGCCGGGCCGGTTCGACAGGAAGATGTGCAGCATCTCGGTCGAGCCGATGCCGTCGACGATGGGCACGCCGAAGTGGCGCTGGAAGCGCTCGCCGATCTCGGCGGGCAGCGCCTCGCCGGCCGAGGACACTAGGCGCAGCGCCACCTGCTCGCGCGTCGGCAGGGCGGGGTGGGCCAGCATGCCGGCAAAGCCGGTGGGCGCACCATAGAACACCGTCGGCATGAGGTTGGCGACGCCGCCGGTCCAGCGCTTGAAGGTGGCGTCCGGCGTGGGCCGCTCGGCCATCAGCAGCGTGGTGGCGCCCACGCTCATCGGGAAGGTCAGCGCATTGCCAAGCCCATAGGCGAAGAACAGCTTGGCGGCCGAGAAGCAGACGTCGTCCTCACGCAGCCCCAGCACGCCCTTGCCGTAGAGCTCGGCCGTCCAGTAGACGTTGGCATGGGTGTGCACCGTGCCCTTGGGCCGGCCGGTGGAGCCCGAGGAATACAGCCAGAAGCCCGGGTCGTCCGGCCCGGTGGCGGCCGCCTTGGCCGCGGGCGGCTGCGCGGCCAGGAAGGCCTCGAACTCCACCTCGTCGGCATGCAGCGGCGCGACGGGGCGCGAGACGACGACACGCTGCACCTCGTGATCGGACTTGGTCATGGCCGCACTCAGCGCGGGCAGCAGCGCACCCGACACCAGCACCGCCTGGGCCCGCGAATGCTCCAGCATGTAGGCATAGTCGTCGGCGGTCAGCAGCGTGTTCACCGCCACCGGCACCAGCCCGGCATGCATCGCGCCCAGGAAGCCCACCGGCCAGTCGGTGCCGTCCAGCATCAGCAGCAGCACGCGTTCCTCGCGCTTCAGGCCCAGCGCGCGCAGGCCGGCGCCCAGCCGCGCGGCGCGCTCGGCCAGCTGGCCGTAGCTGACGCTGCCGTGTTCGTCGACGAAGGCCGGCTTGGCGGCACGGCCGGCGTTCAGGCCCAGCAGGTGCTGGGCGATGTTGAAGCGCTCGGGCGGCGCGGGAATGTGGTCTGGAAGGGTCACGGCGTGTCTCCGGTGGGGGCTGGGTGCTTGCCTGGGGCAGCAATATGAATTATTGTGCTTTCCAGAACGATAGAACCGCAGGCACGGCATGTCAAGCACAATACTGCATCCCCCGCCCGAGGTGGCCGAGGACAAACACCCCTTCCTGGTGGGGCTGGGCGAGCGGGTGCGGGCGCTGCGCGCTCGCCGCGGCATGACCCGCCGCGCCGTGGCGCTGGCCGCCGACGTGTCGGAGCGCCACCTGGCCAACCTGGAGTACGGCATCGGCAATGTCTCGATGCTTGTGTTGCTGCAGGTGGCGGCGGCGCTGCGCTGCTCGCTGGCCGAACTGATCGGCGACACCACCACCCGCTCGCCCGAATGGCTGCTGCTGCGCGAGATGCTGGAGCACCGCGACGAGGCCACGCTGAAGCGGGTGCGCGTGGCGGTGGCGCAGGTGCTGGGCATGGGCAGCGAGGGCGCCGCGCGCAGCCCGCGCGTGGCGCTGGTGGGGCTGCGCGGGGCCGGCAAGTCGACGCTGGGCCAGCGCCTGGCCGAGGACCTGGGCTTCCCCTTCGTGGAACTGAGCCGCGAGATCGAGAAGTTCGCCGGTTGCAGCGTCAACGAGATCCAGTCGCTGTACGGCCAGAACGCCTACCGCCGCTACGAGCGCCGCGCGCTGGAAGAAGCGATCCAGATCTACCCCGAGGCGGTGATCGCCACGCCCGGCGGGCTGGTGTCCGATGCGGCCACCTTCAACCTGCTGCTGAGCCACTGCACCACGGTGTGGCTGCAGGCCGCGCCCGAAGACCATATGAAGCGCGTGCTGGCCCAGGGCGACCTGCGGCCAATGGCCGCCAGCAAGGAGGCGATGGAAGACCTGAAGGGCATCCTGGCCGGCCGCGCTGCGTTCTACTCCAAGGCCGACCTGCGGCTGGACACCAGCGCGCAGCCGCAGGAAGCCACCTTCCAGGGGCTGCGCGAGATGGTGCGCAAGGCCCTGCAGCTGCCGGCCTGAACCAGAATGCAGAAAAATGCATGAAAGCTCTTGACCTGTCGCAAATATGAATTATGATGCGTGCCATGCCCAACCCGCCCGCCGCCTGAGCGCCGGGTGCCACGCCGAAGGATGACCACCATGAGCCAGCCCCCCCGCGTCGACTACCAGACCGACCCCAGCCGCTACCGCCACTGGAAGCTCAAGTTCGAAGGCCCGGTGGCCACGCTGGTGGCCGACTTCGACGAGAACGGCGGCCTGGTGCCCGGCTACAAGCTCAAGCTGAACAGCTACGACCTCGGCGTGGACATCGAGCTCAACGATGCGATCAACCGCATCCGCTTCGAGCACCCCGAGGTGCGCACGGTGGTCGTCACCAGCGCCAAGGACAAGGTGTTCTGCTCGGGCGCCAACATCTTCATGCTGGGCGTCAGCAGCCATGCCTGGAAGGTGAACTTCTGCAAGTTCACGAACGAGACGCGCAACGGCCTGGAAGACAGCAGCGCGCACAGCGGGCTGAAGTTCCTGGCCGCGGTGAACGGCGCCTGCGCCGGCGGCGGCTACGAGCTGGCGCTGGCCTGCGACGAGATCATCCTGGTGGACGACCGCAGCAGCGCCGTCAGCCTGCCCGAGGTGCCGCTGCTGGGCGTGCTGCCCGGCACCGGCGGCCTGACCCGCGTGACCGACAAGCGCAAGGTGCGGCACGACCTGGCCGACATCTTCTGCACCACCACCGAAGGCGTGCGCGGCCAGCGCGCCAAGGACTGGCGGCTGGTGGACGACATCGCCAAGCCGGCACAGTTTGCCGCCCGCGTGCAGGAACGTGCGCTGGAACTCGCCCAGCGCAGCGATCGCCCGGCCCAGGCCCGCGGCGTGGCGCTGACGCCGCTGAACCGCACCATCGAGCCCGACGCGCTGCGCTACGGCCATGTGCAGGTGCAGATCGACCGCAGCAAGCGCACCGCCACCTTCACCGTGCGCGCGCCGCAGGCGCCGGTGGAAGCCGACATCGCCGCCATCGAGGCCGCTGGCGCCGCCTGGTACCCGCTGGCGCTGGCCCGCGAGCTGGAAGACGCCATCCTGTCGATGCGCACCAACGAACTCGACATCGGCACCTGGCTGATCAAGACCGAAGGCGATGTGGCCGCGGTGCAGGCCATGGACGCGGTGCTGCAGGCGCAGCGTGGCCACTGGCTGGTGCGCGAAACGATCGGCCTGCTGCGCCGCACCTTCAGCCGGCTGGACGTGTCCAGCCGCAGCCTATTCGCGCTGATCGAACCAGGCTCCTGCTTCGCCGGCAGCTTACTGGAGCTGGCGCTGGCCTGCGACCGCAGCTACATGCTGGCGCTGCCCGACGAGCCGGCCCGCGCGCCGAAGATCGCGGTGGGCGAGTTGAACTTTGGTGCCTATCCGATGGTCACCGGCCAGTCGCGGCTGCAGCGCCGTTTCTATGACGAACAGCCCGCGCTCGATGCCGTGCGTGCACAGATCGGTCAGCCGCTGGATGCCGACGCGGCCTTCGCGCTGGGCCTGGTGACCAGCAATCCCGACGACATCGACTGGGCCGACGAGACGCGCATCGCCATCGAGGAGCGCGTGGCCATGAGCCCGGATGCCCTGACCGGCATGGAAGCCAACCTGCGCTTCAACGGACCCGAGAACATGTTCACGCGGGTCTTCGGCCGGCTGACGGCCTGGCAAAACTGGATCTTTCAGCGCCCCAACGCCGTCGGCGAGAAGGGCGCCCTGAAGGTCTACGGCAAGGGCGACAAGGCCGCCTTCGACTGGAACCGCGTCTGACACACCGCACACCCCTGGAGACGACATGAGCAGCATCAACTACAGCGAGAAGATCCCCAACAACGTCAACCTGAGCGAGGACCGCACGCTGCAGCGCGCGCTCGAGCAGTGGCAGCCCAACTACCTGCAGTGGTGGCAGGACATGGGCCCCGAGGGCAGCACAGACTACGACGTCTACCTGCGCACCGCGGTGAGCGTCGACCCCGAGGGCTGGGCGCAGTTTGGCCACGTGAAGATGCCCGACTACCGCTGGGGCATCTTCCTGAACCCGGCCGAGGCCGGCCGCAAGATCCACTTCGGCGACCACAAGGGCGAGGACGCCTGGCAGGACGTGCCCGGCGAATACCGCGCCAACCTGCGCCGCATCATCGTGACGCAGGGCGACACCGAACCCGCCAGCGTGGAGCAGCAGCGCCACCTGGGCCTGACCTGCCCGAGCCAGTACGACCTGCGCAACCTGTTCCAGGTGAACGTGGAAGAGGGCCGCCACCTGTGGGCGATGGTCTACCTGCTGCACAAGTACTTCGGCCGCGACGGCCGCGAGGAAGGCGAGGCGCTGCTCGAACGGCGCAGCGGTCAGCAGGACAACCCGCGCATCCTGCAGGCCTTCAACGAGAAGACGCCCGACTGGCTGAGCTTCTTCATGTTCACCTACTTCACCGACCGCGACGGCAAGTTCCAGCTGTGCGCGCTGGCCGAAAGCAGCTTCGACCCGCTGGCCCGCACCACCAAGTTCATGCTCACCGAAGAGGCGCACCACATGTTCGTGGGCGAGAGCGGCGTGTCGCGCGTGATCCAGCGCACCTGCCAGGTGATGAACGAGCTGAAGACCGACGACCCGGCCCGCTTACGCGCCGCCGGCGTGATCGACCTGCCGACGATCCAGCGCTACCTGAACTTCCACTTCAGCGTGACCATCGACCTGTTCGGCGCCGACGAATCCAGCAACGCCGCCACCTTCTACAGCACCGGCCTGAAGGGCCGCTTCGAGGAAGGCAAGCGCACCGACGACCACCAGCTGCGCGGCCAGCACTACAAGGTGCTGAACGTCGTCAACGGCCAGCTGGTCGAGAAGGAAGTGCCGATGCTGAACGCGCTGAACGAGGTGCTGCGCGACGACTACATCACCGACAGCAAGGGCGGCGTGGGCCGCTGGAACAAGGTGATCGAGAAGGCCGGCATCCCCTTCCGCCTGAGCACGCCGCACAAGGCCTTCCACCGCAACATCGGCTCGCTGTCGGGCGTGAAGGTGTCGCCGGACGGCCGTGTGGTGCACGACCACGAGTGGAACCAGCACGTCGAGAGCTGGCTGCCCACCGACGAGGACCGTGCCTTCGTCGCCAGCCTGATGGGCCGTGTGGTCGAGCCCGGCCAGTTCGCCAACTGGATCGCGCCGCCGATGATCGGCATCAACCGCCAGCCGGTGAACTTCGATTACATCCGCTTCAGCTGAGGCCGCGCCGGGAGCCCAGCATGGACATGGCCGACACGGGGGTGATCAAGCAGCACCTGATCGACCCCGAGATCTGCATCCGCTGCAACACCTGCGAATCGGTGTGCCCGGTGAAGGCGATCACGCACGACAGCAACAACTACGTCGTCGACGCCGAGACCTGCAACCTGTGCATGGCCTGCATCTCGCCGTGTCCCACCGGCAGCATCGACAACTGGCGCACCGTGCCGCGGGCCCGCGCCTACTCGGTGGAAGAGCAGCTGGGCTGGGAATCGCTGCCCGCCGAGCTGACCACCGAGCAGCTGGCCGAGGCCGGCGTGGCGCCGGATGCCCAGCCCGAAGCGCTGCCCGAGACACCGGCGCTGCCGGCCGCCGTCAGCGGCGAAACCGGCTTCCACAGCGCCGAATACGGTGCCATGCTGCCGCCGTGGTCGGCCGCACACGCCTACACCAACCTCTACGGCCCCAAGGCCGCCGAGAAGACGGTGAAGGCCACGGTGGTGGGCAACGTGCGCGTCACCGAGGTGGGCAAGGACTACGACACGCACCACATCGTGCTGGACTTCGGCGCGATGCCCTTCCCGGTGCTGGAAGGGCAGAGCATCGGCATCGTGCCGCCGGGCAGCGATGCGGCAGGCCGGGCGCACCACCCGCGGCAGTACAGCATCGCCAGCCCGCGCAACGGCGAGCGGCCGGGCTACAACAACCTGTCGCTGACGGTGAAGCGCGTGCTGGAAGACCACCAGGGCAACCCGGTGCGCGGCGTGGCCAGCAACTACCTGTGCGACCTGGTGGTGGGTGATGAGGTGCAGGTGATCGGCCCCTTCGGCGCCAGCTTCCTGATGCCCAACCACCCGAAGAGCCACATCGTGATGATCTGTACCGGCACCGGCAGCGCGCCGATGCGGGCGATGACCGAATGGCGGCGCCGGCTGCGCAACTCGGGCAAGTTCGAAGGCGGCAAGCTGATGCTGTTCTTCGGTGCGCGCACCAAGGAAGAGCTGCCGTACTTCGGCCCGCTGCAAAGCCTGCCGAAGGATTTCATCGACATCAACTTCGCCTTCAGCCGCACGCCGGGCCAACTGAAGAAGTACGTGCAGGACGCGATGCGCGAGCGCGCCGCCGACCTGGCCCGCCTGCTGGCGGACCCGAACGCCTATTTCTACGTCTGCGGCCTGAAGGCGATGGAGGAGGGCGTGGTGCTGGCGCTGAAGGACGTTGCGCTGGGTGCCGGCCTGTCTTGGGAGGCGGTCGGCGCCGCGCTGAAGCGCGAGGGCCGCCTGCACCTGGAGACCTACTAGCGCTACAGCCAGCCGATGCAGCCCGGCGCGCCGCAGCGGCAGGCCAGCTTGCCTTGGTGGTGCGTCTCGCCGTAGTCGACGGTGATTTCCTCGCCCGGCGCGATGGCGCGCAGCGCATAGAACTCCACCCGGCCCTGGCGGATGTCCAGCCGGGCGTTCGGCCGGCAGCTGTGGTTGGTGTAGCGCATCGCGTCGGCCGACTTGCTGAAGTCGATGGCGCGCTTCGGCGACAGCTCGACGATCATGATGCGCTCGGTGCGGGTGGCGCGGATGCGTGCCTCGTCCACGCTGATCGATTCGCCGCGGATCTCGCCGATCTTGCGCCGCGCGGCGATCGGCTCGGCCGCAAACACGCCCAGCCCGTCGATGCGGCTGGGCTGCACGAGCAGCGCGTACTTCTGGTAGGCCGGGCGCGCGGCCGGCAGCACGGTGCTCAGGCCGACAACCCCGTGGCCATCGTGGCCGGCGGCAGCGTCACCGCCTCGGCCGGCTTCCAGCCCTTCTTGCGGTGCTCCACCACCACGTCGGTGTAGATGCCGCCGCGCACGTACCAGCGTGCGCTCACGCGGATGAAGCGCGGCGCGATCGCCTTGACGATGTCGTCGAGCACTGTGTTCGTCACCTTCTCATGGAAGGCGCCTTCGTCGCGGTAGCTCCAGAAGTACAGCTTCAGGCTCTTCAGCTCGACGCAGCGCTGGTCGGCCACGATGTCGATGCTGAAGTGCGCGAAGTCCGGCTGCCCGGTCAGCGGGCACAGGCAGGTGAATTCGGGCAGCTGGAAGCGGATCAGGTAGTCGCGCTCCGGCGCCGGGTTCGGGAAGACCTGCAGTTCCTTGCTGGGCCGCGTCGGCGGCACGGCCGGCTTCTGGCGCTGGCGCGGCGGCTTCGGTGAGGCGGGCTTGCGCGGCATCAGTCGGTGCGGCTCCTGACGGCCGGAAAATGAAGGGGCGCGATCCTAACATCCGTCTTCGAGCCTGTTGCCCCATGTCGCGCCGTTCAACCACCGCCGTCCGCCACGCCTGCCTGGGCGGGTGCATGGCCCTGCTGCTGGCACTGCTGGGGGGCTGCATGAGCCTTCCCGACGTGGCCGACAGGCCCTGGCAGGCCGCGCTGGCGGCGGCCGACCAGGGCCCGCTCGCCGCG
>JAFLDH010000319.1 GCA_017302505.1 Burkholderiales bacterium | reverse complement strand
ACGTCGGCGCCGACCTGGTGGGCAAGGTCGAGGCCGGCATCCCCGAGGACGACCCGCGCAACCCGGCGGTGATCGCCGACAACGTGGGCGACAACGTCGGCGACTGCGCCGGCATGGCGGCCGACCTGTTCGAGACCTATGCGGTGACCATCATCGCCACCATGTCGCTGGGCGCGCTGGTGGTCAAGGGCGCCGGCATGCAGGCCGCGGTGTACCCGCTGCTGCTGGGCGGCGTGTCGATCATCGCGTCGATCATCGGCTGCTACTTCGTCAAGGCCAGCCCCGGCATGAAGAACGTGATGCCGGCGCTGTACAAGGGCCTGGCGGTGGCCGGCGTGCTGTCGCTGATCGCCTTCTACTTCGTCACCACCGCGGTGATGCCGGCCGACGCGCTGGGCGCGGGCACGCACATGCGCCTGTTCGGCGCCTGCGCCGTCGGCCTGGTGCTGACCGCCGCGCTGGTGTGGATCACCGAGTACTACACCGGCACGCAGTACAAGCCGGTGCAGCACATTGCGCAGGCCTCGACCACCGGCCACGGCACCAACATCATCGCCGGCCTGGGCGTGTCGATGCGTTCCACCGCCTGGCCGGTGATCTTCGTCTGCATCGCGATCATGGTGTCCTACGGGCTGGCCGGCCTGTACGGCATTGCCGTGGCCGCCACCTCGATGCTGAGCATGGCCGGCATCGTCGTCGCGCTGGACGCCTACGGCCCGATCACCGACAACGCCGGCGGCATTGCCGAGATGTCCGAGCTGCCCGACAGCGTGCGCGATATCACCGACCCGCTGGACGCGGTGGGCAACACCACCAAGGCGGTGACGAAGGGCTACGCCATCGGCTCGGCCGGCCTGGCCGCGCTGGTGCTGTTTGCCGACTACACGCACTCGCTCGAAGGCCGCGGCATGAGCCTGAGCTTCGACCTGAGTGACCCGAAGGTCATCGTCGGCCTGTTCATCGGCGGCCTGATCCCCTACCTGTTCGGTGCCATGGCGATGGAGGCCGTGGGCCGCGCCGCCGGCTCGGTGGTGGTCGAGGTGCGGCGCCAGTTCCGCGAGATCAAGGGCATCATGGAAGGCAAGGCCAAGCCGGAATACGGCACGGCCGTCGACATGTTGACCAAGGCCGCCATCAAGGAAATGATGGTGCCGTCGCTGCTGCCGGTGGTGGTGCCGATCCTGGTCGGCCTGCTGCTCGGCCCGGCCGCGCTGGGCGGCCTGCTGATGGGCACGATCGTCACCGGCCTGTTCGTCGCCATCTCGATGTGCACGGGCGGCGGTGCCTGGGACAACGCCAAGAAGTACATCGAGGACGGTCACCACGGTGGCAAGGGCAGCGAGACGCACAAGGCCGCCGTCACCGGCGACACGGTGGGTGACCCGTACAAGGACACCGCCGGCCCGGCCGTGAACCCGCTGATCAAGATCATCAACATCGTCGCGCTGCTGATCGTGCCGCTGCTGCCGGTGGTGAACAACGCCCCGGCCGCCGCCCACGGCGCGGCCGCCCCGGCAGTGGCCGTGGTGGCCGTACCGGTGGTGGTGGAAGTGGCGCGCATCCAGGTGGTCGAGCCCGGCCTGGTGAAGTTCTACTTCGAGACCGGCAAGGCCGACCTGGCCGGCGGTGCCGCCGACGCACTGGTCAGCGTGGTCAAGGGCGTGGCCGAAGGCAAGAAGGCAGTCATCAGCGGCTACCACGATGCCACCGGCGACGCCGCGGCCAACGCCGAGCTGGCCAAGCAGCGCGCCTTCAAGGTGCGCGATACGCTGAAGGAACTGGGCGTGCCCGAAGACAAGGTCGAGCTGAAGAAGCCCGAAGTGCTGACCGGCACCGGCCCCAACGCCGAGGCGCGCCGCGTCGAGGTCAAGCTCGAATAGGCGCCGTCTTTCGTGACCGAAGGGCCCGCTCTGCCAGGACCGGGCCCTTCTTCATTTCAGGACGGTGCCTTCGCACCCCACAGCTGCTTCAGCCGCGCATCGCGGCCGCAGGATGTGCGGTAGTACTGGTAGCGCACCGGGTTCTTCTTGTAGTAGTCCTGGTGGTAGTCCTCGGCCGCGTAGAAGGGGCCGGCCAGCGCGATCTGCGTGACGATCGGCTCCGGGAAGGGCTTGCTCTTCTCCAGCGCTGCCAGCGAGGCCTGCGCCGCCTTCAGCTGCGTGCCGTCCAACGCGAAGATCGCCGTGCGGTACGGCGTGCCGCTGTCGCAGAACTGCCGGTCCTTGGTGGTCGGGTCGATGGTGCGCCAGAAATGCTCCAGCAGCTGCGCATAGCTGACCTTGGACGGGTCGTAGACGATTTCCACCGCCTCGGCGTGGCCGGTGGTCTTGGCCGAGACCTGCTGGTAGGTGGGGTTGGGCACCTTGCCGCCAATGTAGCCCGAGGTAGTGGAAATCACGCCCGGCACCTTGTCGAAGTCAGCCTCCACGCACCAGAAGCAGCCGCCGGCGAAGATGGCCGTCTCGGTCTTGGCGGACTGTGCCCAAGCGCCTGCGGCGGCGCCAAGCCACACCGCCGCCAGCGCGGCGCGCATCGCCGCACTCATGCCGCCTCCGGCACGAAGGTCAGCGCCACGCCGTTGTTGCAGTAGCGCTTGCCGGTGGGCGCCGGGCCGTCGTTGAACACATGGCCGTGGTGCCCGCCGCAACGTGCGCAGTGGTACTCGGTGCGCGGCATGAACAGCTTGTAGTCGGTGCTGGTGCCGAACACACCCGGCAGCGTGGTGAAGAAGCTGGGCCAGCCGGTGCCACTGTCGAACTTCATGTCCGAGGTGAACAACGGCAGGTCACAGCCGGCGCAATGGTAGGTGCCCTTGCGCTTTTCCTTGTTCAGCGGGCTGGTGAAGGGCCGCTCGGTGCCCTCGCGGCGCAGCACCTCATAGGCCGCGGGGCTGAGGCGCTGCTTCCATTCGGCATCGCTCAGCTTCAGCGGCGTGATCGCCGGCGCCGCTGCAGGTGCGGCAGGCCGTGCCTGCGCCGCCACGCCACCCGCAGCGGGCGCCAGGCCCAGGCCGGACAACCAGGACAACAGGTTTCGACGGGTCATTTCAAGCCTCCTTGCAACGAGTATGCCCCTGGGTCGGATCGGGCCGCCGCGATCTTTCAGGCCGCCACCAGCCGCAGATGGGTGATTTCCGACGGCGCGCCCAGCCGCTTGGGCGGGCCCCAGTAACCGGTGCCCCGGCTGGTATAGACCCACAGGTTCTGCCACCGGTTCAAGCCGGCGGTGAACGGCTGCTGCAGACGCACGAACCAGTTCCAAGGCAGGAACTGCCCGCCATGCGTGTGGCCCGACAGCTGCAGGTGGAAACCGGCCTCGGCCGCCGCCGGCGCGCTGCGCGGCTGGTGCGCCAGCAGCACGCGCACTGCGGCCTCGTCGGCCACGCCGGCGATGGCCGCCTTCGGGTCGCTGCGGTGCGTGTGCTCGAAATGGTGCGCGCTGAAGTCGGCCACGCCGGCCAGCGCCAGCGCGGCATCGCCATGGCGCAGCAGCACATGCTCGTTGATCAGAACCTTCAGCCCCAGGCGGCGCAGTTCCTCCACCCAGGCCTGGGCGCCGCTGTAGTACTCATGGTTGCCGGTGACGAAGAAGGTGCCGTGGCGCGAGCTCAAGCCAGCCAGGGGCGCCACGTGCACGGCCAGCGACTGCACCGAGCCATCGACCAGATCGCCGGTGACCGCCACCATGTCGGCCTGCAGCGCATTCACGCGCTCCACGATGGCCTGCAGGTAGCCGCGCTTGATGGTCGGGCCCACGTGCACGTCGCTGATCTGCGCGATCGAGAAGCCGTGCAGCGCCGGTGGCAGCTGGGCGATCGGCACGTCCACCCGCACCACCTGCGCGGTGCACCGCGCGTTCCACAGCCCCCACAGGGTGAACAGCAGCGCCAGCACCGGCACCGCCGCGGCCGAGGCCAGCGTCAGCCATGCCGGCAGCGTCCACCACGACGCGGCCGCCCACAACGGCAGTGAGATCACATCGCGCAGCAGCGTCAGCACGAACAGCGACGAGAACAGGCCCATCAGCAGCAGCCCGCTCCAGGCCAGCCGGTCGGACAGCGGCTGGCGGCGGATGCGCCGCGCCAGCAGCGCCATCGGCATCAGCAGCCACGACGCCAGCAGCACGCCTGCCAGCAGCCACTGCAACCACGGCGCAGCACCCAGCACGGGAATCAACCGCCAGCCAACGTAGGCATGCAGCAGCAGCAGGATGAACATCAGCGCCATGGCGTTGCAGCGATCTTGATCGACCCCGTCAGATGGGTATGGGCGGGCTCGCTTCAAGCCATCGCGCACGCGGGTTTCTGTATGTCCATCCAGTAGACTCGCCACGATGCTTGCGATGCCTTCGCTGCTGCTCCGCCCGCCAGTAGCCCCCGGGCCCTTTGACGCGCTCAACGACGAGCAGCGCGCGGCGGTGTTCCACGGCCGCGAGGCCTTGGCGGGGGGCCCTCCGCCGCTGCTGATCATTGCCGGCGCCGGCTCGGGCAAGACGCTGACGCTGGCCGCGCGCGTGGCCCGGCTGGTGCTGGACGGCGCCGACCCGCAGCGCATCATGCTGCTGAGCTTTTCGCGCCGCGCGGCGCAGTCTCTGGAGCGGCGCGTCGGCCGCCTGCTGCACCAGGCATTGGGCTTCGGCGCCACTCAGTCGCCGCCCGCCCTGCCCTGGTCCGGCACCTTCCACAGCGTCGGCGCGCGGCTGCTGCGCGAGCATGCGCCGCGCATCGGCCTGAACCCGGCATTCACCATCGCCGACCGCGGCGACAGCGAAGACCTGCTGGGCCTGCTGCGCCACGAGCAGGGGCTGTCGAAGACGCACGCGCGCTTTCCGCTCAAGGGCACCTGTCTGGGCATCTATTCGCGGGTGGTCAACAGCCAGCAGCCGCTGGAACAGGTGCTGCAACAGCATTTCCCGTGGTGCGCCACCTGGACGGCCGAGCTGAAGGCGCTGTTCCGCGCCTACGTGGCCGAGAAGCAGCGCCAGTGCGTGCTCGACTACGACGATCTGCTGCTGTACTGGAGCCACCTGCTCGACGACGCCGCAACGGCCCGCGAGCTGGGCAACCGCTTCAGCCATCTGCTGGTCGACGAATACCAGGACACCAACCGCCTGCAGGCCCGCGTGCTGCGCGCACTCAAGCCCGACGGGCGCGGCCTGGCGGTGGTGGGGGACGACGCGCAGGCCATCTACGCGTTCCGCGCGGCCGAGGTGCGCAACATCCTCGACTTCCCCGCCCAGTTCGATCCGCCCGCGGCGGTGCTGGCGCTGCAGCGCAACTACCGCTCCAGCCAACCGATCCTGCAGGCCTGCAATGCGGTCATCGCCGAGGCGCCGGAGCGCTTCGCCAAGACGCTGTGGAGCGACCGGCGCGACGGCAGCCAGCCGCAACTCGTCAGCCTGGCCGACGAGGCCGCGCAGGCCGCCTGGGTGGCCGACCAGGTACTGCTGCAACGCGAGGGCGGCCTGGCGCTGAAGCGACAGGCGGTGCTGTTCCGCACCTCGCAGCACAGCGCCGCGCTGGAACTGGAGCTGCTGCGCCGCGACATCCCCTACCGCAAGTTCGGCGGCCTGAAGTTCCTGGAGGCCGCGCACGTCAAGGACCTGCTCTCGCTGCTGCGCTGGGCGCAGAACCCGCGTGGCCAGATGTCCGGCTTTCGCGTCGCGCAGCTGGTGCAGGGGCTGGGGTCGGCCAGCGCACGCCGGCTGGTCGCAGCGCTGGCGCAGGCCGCGGCGCCGGCCG
>JAFLDH010000318.1 GCA_017302505.1 Burkholderiales bacterium | reverse complement strand
TGGGACGCGGCCACGCCGGCGCGGCTGCAGCAGGTGGTGGCCGCCGCGGCGCGGCCGCTGCAGCGCTACCGCTGCGCGGCCTGCGGCTTCGAGGCGCACCACTACTTCTGGCAATGCCCGGGCTGCCAGGGCTGGGACACCTATCCGCCACGGCGCATCGAGGCCGCATGAAGCGCAGCGACGACCGGATCGTGCTGTGCATGAAGTGGGGCACCAAGTACGGCCCCGAATACGTGAACCGGCTGTACGGCATGGTGCGCCGCCACCTGACCGGCGACTTCCGCTTCGTCTGCCTGACCGACAACGCCGACGGCGTGCGGCCCGAGGTGGAATGCCTGCCGCTGCCGACGCTGGACCTGGCCCCGGGCGCCGACCGCGGCTGGCCCAAGCTGACCACCTTCAAGACCGATCTGCACGGCCTGCAGGGCCAGGCGCTGTTCGTCGACCTGGACATCGTCGTCGTCGGCCCGCTGGACGAGTTCTTCACGCTGCCCGGCGAGTTCTTCATCATCAAGGACTGGAAGCGGCCCTGGCGCGTGACCGGCAATTCCTCGGTCTACCGCTTCCGCATCGGCGCGCATGCCGACGTGCTGCAGCGCTTCGTCGAGCACCAGGCGGACGTGCGCCGCCGCCACCGCAACGAGCAGGAATACCTGTCGTATGCGCTGCACGCGCAGGGCAAGCTGGCCTACTGGCCGCGCGGCTGGTGCTGCAGCTTCAAGTACCACTGCCTGCCGCGCTGGCCGCTGAACCACTGGCGTGTCTCGGCCGTGCCGCCGGGCACGCGCATCGTGGTCTTCCACGGCGAGATCAACCCGCCCGACGCGATCCGCGGCGGCCGCACCGCGCGCGGCCGCTTCCTGCTGCCCTCGCCGTGGGTCGGTGAACAGTGGACGGCCTAGACTGCGCGCCATGAACCTCAAGCGCGTCAGCCCGCTGCTCGAACGCGAAACCCCGACCACGCAGCTGCACGACGTGGCGCCCGCGCCCTGGGTGGTGCGGCGCTGCGACGCCTCGGGGCTGGTGTTCCTGGAGAACCCGCCCGGCTACGAAAGCCTGCAGGCCGACCTGGCCTGGGAGGTGACCTGGCAGCGCGAGGCCGACAAGCGCGCCGCCGACGAGCCGGCGCTGTACGCGATGAGCACCGCGGCCAAGCGCTTCCGCCACCGGGTGATGAAGCGCAACAAGGTTGCCGACCTGGCCACCGCCATCGTGCGCGCGTCCGCCGCCGACGAGGTGCGCATGCTCGACCTGGGCTGCGGCGAAGGCCAGCTGCTGGGCCAGGTGATGGACCGCCTGCCCGAGGCCGTGCGCCGGCGCTGCCGGCCCTTCGGCGTGGAGATCAGCAACGAGCTGGCGCGCCGCTCGACCGCTGCGCTGGCACCCTACGGCGGGCGGTGCGTGCATGCCAGCGCGCTGCAGGGGCTGGCCGGCTTCGAGGCCGGCTACTTCGACCTGATCGTCATGTCCTCCTTCCTCGAGCACGAGATCCAGCCGCTGCCGCTGCTGCGCGAGGCGGCGCGGGCGCTGCGCGCCGACGGCCGGGTGCTGATCAAGGTGCCGAACTACGCCAGCTGGAACCGCAGCCTGCGCGGCGCGCGCTGGTGCGGCTACCGCTGGCCGGACCACGTCAACTACTTCACCCCGGACACGCTGGCAGCGGCGGCGCAGGCCGCGGGCCTGCGCGTCGAGCGCATGAACCTGCTCGACCGCTTTCCGCTTAGCGACAGCCTGTACGCGGTGCTGCGCAAGGCCTGAGCATGGCCGACGCACTCAATGCCGCCCTGTGGGCGGGCAAGCACACGGGCGACGAGGTCTACATCGCCGGCCGCGGCCCGCAGGGTGGTGACTTCTACCTGCCCTACCGCGCGCTGCGCGACCGGCTGGCCGAACACGGCATCGCGCTGCATACCCCCGACCTGCTGAAGGGCCAGCCGGTGGCCTGCGACCTGCACATCAATGCCCGCCACACGCTGCCCGACTGGCCGGCCTACACCTACCTGTACGAAGACCCGCTGGTGCGGCCGGTGAACGGTGACCGCGCGCACCTGCAGCGCTACCGCAAGGTCTTCACCTACAACCAGGAGCTGGTGGACGGCGAACGCTTCATCCAGCTGGACATCCCCAACGACCTGCGCGTGCGCAGCACCGCGCCCTGGCACGAGCGCGACCTGTTCTGCGTGATGCTGACGCGGAACAACGCGCTGTCGCGACCCAACCCGCGCAACCTGCACCACCGCCGGCTGCGCACGCTGATGCATTTCGAGGCGCATGCGCCGGAGCTGTTCGCGCTGTTCGGCCAGGGCTGGGACCAGCCGCCGGTGCAGCCCGGCGTGTGGGGCCGCGCGGTCAAGCGGCTGCGCAAGTGGCGCAACCGCATCGCGCCGGCGCGGGCGCCCTTCGCCACCTGGCGCGGGCCGGTGCACAGCAAGGGCGAGGTGCTGGCCCGCGCCCGCTTCGCCATCGCCTACGAGAACGTGCGCGGCGTGCCCGGCTACCTGACCGAGAAGATCTTCGACTGCTTCGTCTGGGGCTGCGTGCCGGTGTACCTGGGCACGCCCGGGGCCATCGCGCACATCCCGGCCGACTGCTACATCGATGCCGATACCTTCGCGGACGAAGGTGCGCTGCTCGATCACCTGCGGCGCATCACGCCGCAACAGCATCGCCGTCACCAGGAAGCGATCAGCGCCTTCCTGGGCAGCCCGGCCGCGCAGCGGCACAGCAACGAACATTTCGTGCGGGTGATCGCCGATACGCTGGCCGCCGATCTGGGCCGGCGCGTGCCGCCCTGAACGGAGCTGGCTACTTGCCCCAGCCCGGCTCCAGCAGCTTCAGCACCTCGGAACGGAACTCGCGGCGGTACAGCACCACCACCACGGCCGTGGTGGCGGCCATCATCGCCCAAGGCGAGATGAACCACGACGCCGCGGCGAAGGACATGTAGTACGCGCGCAGCCCGTCGTTGAAGGACTCGGCCGCCAGGCCCATCACCCGGCCGGCGCGATCGGCAAAGCGCTGGCGCTGCGCGTCGTCGTCGATGGCGCCGGCTTCGGGCACCGCCGCCACCAGCAGCACGCCGACGCTGTACTGCCGGATGCACCAGGTGAAGCGGAAGAAGGCGTAGACGAATATCGCCGTCAGAACCACCACCTTGAAGTCGAAGACCAGCAGCGAGGTGCGCGCCGCGAAGGGAATCTCGCGTACCAGGTCGCTGGCCTGCTCGGTGGCGCCCAGCACCGCCACCAGCGCGCCGATGATCAGGATGGTGGTCGAAGCGAAGAAGGACGCGATCGAGGAAAGCTGCTGCACGACCACGCCGTCGAGCACGCGCACCTCGCGGTGCGTGGTCTGCAGCATCCACTGCCGGCGCACCCGGTTCGAGCTGCCCAGGAAGGAAGGTTGCGTGCGAGCGCGCCGCCGCGCGAAGATCGCATAGCCGATCCAGACGGCCAGGAAGAAGGCCATCGCCGCCCAGTCGGCCGGCGGCAGCAGGCGCAGCAGGTCGAGCAGCCTTTGCATGCCCGGCACTGTACGCGCTGCCGCGCCGGCAGAGGCTCAGCGGGCCAGGTCGAAGACCAGCACCTCGGCGTCCTGCCCACCGTCCAGACGCAGCTGCGTCTCGCCGTCCAGCAGCGCGGCGTCCCCAGCCTGCAGCGCATGGCCGTTCACCTGCAGCCGGCCGCGGGCCAGGTGCACGTAGGCCAGGCGCTTCGGGTCCAGCGCCAGCTCGGCCGATTCGGCACCGTCGAACAGGCCCGCGTACAGCGCCGCATCGGCATGCATCTTCAGCGCGCCATTGCGGCCGTCCTCGGACACCACCAGGCGCAGCTGGCCACGCTTGCCGGCGGCGTCGAAATGGCGCTGCTCGTAGCCCGGCTCGATGCCGCGGTGCCGCGGCAGTATCCAGATCTGCAGGAAATGCGTCTGCTGGTTCGGCGCGTGGTTGAACTCGCTGTGCATCACGCCGCGGCCGGCACTCATGCGCTGCACATCGCCAGGGCGGATGACGCCCGAGGGCGCACCGGCGCGCTTGCCGTTGCCCATGCTGTCCTGGTGCGCCAGCTCGCCGCTGAGCACGTAGCTGATGATCTCCATGTCGCGGTGGCCGTGCGTGCCGAAGCCGCTGCCGGGGGCGATGCGGTCCTCGTTGATGACGCGCAGGTTGCCGAAGCCCATGTGGGCCGGGTCGTAGTAGTCGGCGAACGAGAAGCTGTGGTAGCTGTCCAGCCAGCCGTGGTTGGCATGGCCGCGTTCATGGGCGGGGCGAAGGGTCAGCATGGTCGGTCTCCTTGTGGGCGGCACGATGGAAGCAATGTAGGAGCGCGGGGCGGGAACCGAAGCCCCCTGCGCTTGAGCACGCCGTTCAAATAAGATGAAGCCGCCCGAACGCTTCTGTCTCCCATGCCGCAGATCCACCATGCCCTGACGCCCGACGCGCTGACGATGATCGACACCATCGCCCGTACCGGCAGCTTTGCCGGCGCCGCGCGTGAACTGGGCAAGGTGCCGTCGGCCTTGACCTACAGCGTGCGCCAGCTGGAGGAAGCGCTGGACGTGTTGCTGTTCGACCGCCGCTCGCGCCAGGCGCGCTTCACTGCCGCGGGCGAGGAACTGCTCAACGAAGGCCGGCGCCTGCTGGCCGAAACGGCGGCCGTGGCCAACCGGGTGAAACGCGCGGCGCAGGGTTGGGAGACGCAACTCAGCATCGCGGTGGACGACGCCGTCTCGCGCGTCACGGTGTACGAGCTGTGCGAGGCCTTCTACGCGCTGAACCCGCAAGGCCTGGCCAGCGGCGGCGCCACCGGCAGCGGCGGCCCGGGTACACGGCTGCGCCTGCGCACCGAGGTGCTGGCCGGCACCTGGGAGGCGTTGGTCAGCGGCCAGGCCGACCTGGCCATCGGCGTGGGCATGCACAGCCCGCCGCCAGGGGTGGCGATGGAGCCGCTGGGCGAGGTGAATTTCGTCTTCGCCGTGTCGCCGCAGCATGTGCTGGCTGCGGCGAAGGAGCCGATCAGCGACGTGGAACTGCTGCGCTGCCGTGCCGTGGCCGTGGCCGACACGGCGCAGCACCTGTCGCCGCTGACGGTGAACCTGCTGCCGGGGCAGGACGTGCTGACCGTATCGAGCATGGCGGCCAAGGTGGAGGCGCTGCTGCGCGGCATGGGATGCGGCTACCTGCCCGAGCCGCTGGTGCGCGAACACCTGCGCAGCGGCCGGCTGGTGCAGAAGAAGACGCTGCGGCCGAACACCGCGGCCCGCCTGGGATATGCCTGGCGCTGCGGCCAGGGCCGGCGCGAGCGCGCATCGCTCGGGCTGGGCCTGCAGTGGTGGCTGCAGCAGCTGGCTGTGTCCACCACGCGCCAGGCGCTGCTGGAGCGGCAGAGCAGCTGAAGCCATGACGGGCGGCGCGGTGGTCGGCCGCTTTGCACCTTCGCCCACCGGGCCGCTGCACGCGGGCTCGCTGGTGGCCGCGCTGGCCAGCTGGCTGGACGTGCGTGCGCAGGGCGGCCGCTGGCTGGTGCGCATCGAAGACGTGGACACACCGCGCTGCCGGCCGGGCATGGACACGGTCATCCTGCAACAGCTGGCCACGCTGGGCCTGTTGCCCGATGAGGCACCCCTGTACCAATCGCAGCGCGGCGCGGCCTACGCCCGGGCCCTGCAGACGTTGCGCGAAAACGGCTGGGCCTACGACTGCGGCTGCACGCGGGCCGACATCGCCGCCGCGCTGGCCGCGCTT
>JAFLDH010000317.1 GCA_017302505.1 Burkholderiales bacterium | reverse complement strand
ACGACGGCCGCGCCGGCGACCCGCCCGCCGCGCTGGGCGTGCAGGCGGTGGATGAGCCGCTGGCGATGGCCGGGCTGGCGCTGTGCCATCACCCGGAGACACCGGCCGATGCCTACGTGCTGGCCGGCCATGTGCACCCCGGCGTGGTGCTCGGTGGCCGCGCGCACCAGCGGCTGCGGCTGCCCTGCTTCCATTTCGGTCCGCGGGTCGGTCTGCTGCCGGCCTTCGGCGCCTTCACCGGCCTGCACGTGCTGCGGCCGAAGCCCGGCGAGCGGGTCTACGTGGTGGCCGACGGCGCGGTGCATGCCTTGCCGGCGACGGCTGACCCTACACTGGCCGCATGAATCCCTCGTCCCTCGAATCCCTGGTGGCCCGGGCCGAAGCGCTGCTCGGCCGGCTGGAATCGGTGCTGCCGCAAAGCCTGAGCGCCCCTGACTGGGCCGCGTCCGTGGCCTTCCGCTACCGCAAGCGCGGTGGCGGCGGCCGGCTGGAGCCGGTGCGCCATGTGGCCACGATCCGCCTGGCCGACCTGGTGGAGGTGGCGCCGCAGAAGGAGCGGCTGCTGCGCAACACCGAGCAGTTCGTCGCCGGCCATGGTGCCAACAACGTGCTGCTGACTGGCGCGCGCGGCACCGGAAAAAGCTCATTGATCAAGGCCTGCCTGAACGAGTTCGCGCCGCGCGGCCTGCGCCTGATCGAGGTGGACAAGGCCGACCTGGTGGACCTGCCGGACATCGTCGAACTGGTGGCCGAGCGGCCCGAGCGCTTCATCGTCTACTGCGACGACCTGAGCTTCGACGAGGGCGAGCCCGGCTACAAGGCGCTGAAGTCGATCCTGGACGGCTCGGTGTCGCAGGCCTCGGACAACGTGCTGATCTATGCCACCAGCAACCGCCGCCACCTGCTGCCCGAGTACATGAGCGAGAACCTCAGCTACAAGCACACCGAGGATGGCGAGGTGCATCCCGGCGAGGTGGTGGAGGAGAAGATCTCGCTGTCCGAGCGCTTCGGCCTGTGGGTCAGCTTCTATCCCTTTACCCAGGCCGAGTACCTGGCGATCGTGGCGCAGTGGCTGCGTGGCTTCGGCGTGCCCGAAGACGCCATTGCCGCCGCCCGGCAGGAAAGCCTGGTCTGGGCGCTGGAGCGCGGCTCGCGCTCGGGCCGCGTGGCCTACCAGTTCGCCAAGGACTACTCCGGAAGGCACCACGCTTGAACGCCGCGTCGCGCACCGAGCGGGTGCCGGTCGAGGTGGCGGTGGGTGTGCTGATCGACGGCAGCGGCCGCTTCCTGCTGACGAGCCGGCCGCAAGGCAAGGTCTACGCCGGCTACTGGGAGTTTCCGGGCGGCAAGCTGGAGGCCAGCGAGACGGTCGAGCAGGCGCTGCGCCGCGAACTGCAGGAGGAGCTGGGCATCACCATCGGCCCGGCTCAGCCCTGGAAGATCGAAGTGGTGGACTACGAGCACGCCCGGGTGCGGCTGCACTTCTGCAAGGTCTTTGCCTGGCAGGGCGACTTCGAGATGCGCGAAGGCCAGGCCATGGCCTGGCAGAGCCTGCCGGTGCAGGTGGGTCCGGTGCTGCCCGGCACGGTGCCGGTGCTGCAATGGTTCGCGGCCGAGCGGGGCTTTGCCGGCGCGACGCACGACACCTGATTGCTACACTGCCCCGATGGACTGGCTGGACGCTATCAAGTGGGATGCGCAGGGCCTGCTGCCGGTGATCGCGCAGGAGGCCGGCAGCGGCGACGTGCTGATGTTCGCGTTCATGAACCGCGAGGCGCTGGCGCGCACCGCGGCCACCGGCCAGGCGGTGTACTGGAGCCGCTCGCGGCAGAAGCTGTGGCACAAGGGCGAGGAATCCGGCCATTTCCAGCAGGTGCAGGAGATGCGGCTGGACTGCGACAACGACGTGCTGCTGCTGAAGGTGACGCAGCTCGGCCACGAGCCGGGCATCGCCTGCCACACCGGCCGGCACAGCTGCTTCTTCCAGCGCTACGAGGACGGCGCCTGGCAGACGGTGGAGCCGGTGCTGGTCGACCCCGAACACATCTACCGTTGAGCATGAGCAGCAACGACACGCTGGCCCGGCTGGCGCAGGTGATCGAATCGCGCCGCGGCGGCGATCCGAACAAGAGTTACGTGGCCCGCTTGTTTTCCAAGGGGGGCGACGCCATCTTGAAGAAGGTCGGCGAGGAAGCCACCGAGACGGTCATGGCCGGCAAGGAGGGCGACCGCCAGAAGATCGTCTACGAGGTGGCGGACCTGTGGTTCCATTCGATGCTGCTGCTGGCGCAATTCGGGCTGAAGCCGGCCGACGTGCTGGCCGAGCTGGAGCGCCGCGAGGGCATGTCGGGGCTGGAGGAGTTCGCCGCGCGCAAGCTGCAGAAGCGGGAGAGTGAAGGCACATGAACCAGACCCTGGACGTCAACGAACGCGACGGCACGCTGAAGAGCATCGGCCACGTCAGCTACCTGCTGCACCTGATCGTTGCGCTGGGCGCGGTATTGCCGGGCATGCAGGCCAGCGTGGCGCTGCTGGTCGTGGCTTTCGTCATCGACCTAGTCAAGCGCGACGAGGCCGCCGGCACCTGGCAGGCCTCGCATTTCTCCTGGCGCATCCGCAGCGTGCTGTGGGCTGCCGGCCTGTACCTGGTGACTGCGCCGCTGTGGCTGCTGTTCCTGTTGCCGGGCTGGATCGCCTGGGGCCTGATCTCGATCTGGTTCCTCTACCGCATCGTGCGCGGCTGGTCGAGCCTGAATGCCAACCAGCCGATGCCCGATTGAGCCTCCGAGGACCGCACCGTCATGCACACCGACCCGAACTGCATCTTCTGCAAGATCGTTGCCGGCCAGATCCCGTCTCGCAAGGTCTACGAGGACGAGGAACTTCTGGCTTTCCACGATATCAACCCGTGGGCGCCGGTGCATGTGCTGATCATCCCGAAGGAGCACATTGCCTCGCACTATGACGTGCGCCCCGAGCACGACGCGCTGCTGGGCCGCATGCTGGGGCTGGCGCCTCGGCTGATGCGCGAGTTGGGTGTCGTCAACGGTTTTCGCACGCTGATCAACACCGGGCCGGACGGCCGGCAGGAAGTGCCCCACCTGCACATGCACGTGATGGGCGGCCCTCGGCCCTGGGCCAAAGGCTGACGCGGCGCCGTCAGTCCGCGCTCACCTAGAATCGTGGATGGCTTTGCAGGAGATTTGAGATGGGTTCATTCAGCATCTGGCATTGGCTGATCGTGTTGCTGGTGGTGGTGCTGATCTTCGGCACCAAGAAGCTCAAGAACATGGGCAGCGACCTGGGCGGCGCCGTCAAGGGTTTCAAGGACGGCATGAAGAGCGGCAGCGAGGGCACGGCCGAGGCCGACGCCCAGGCAAGCCCGCCGCAGGTCGGCGCGCAGAAAAGCGCTGCGGCCAACACCGTCGACGTCGAAGCGCGCACCAAGTCCTGAGCACCCATGTCGCCGTTGCCCGCACCGGCACGGTGGCCGCGCCCGGCTGAGCCTGCATGATCGACTTCGGTTTCGACAAGCTCGCGCTGATCGGCGCGGTGGCGCTCATCGTCATCGGCCCGGAGAAGCTGCCGCGCGTGGCGCGCACGGTCGGCCACATGCTGGGCAAGGCGCAGCGCTACGTGGCTGACGTCAAGGCCGAGGTCAACCGCTCGATCGAGCTGGACGAACTGAAGAAGATGAAGACGCAGTTCGAGGATGCGGCGCGGGATGTCGAGAGCAGCGTGCGCACCGAGGTGCAGCAGGCCAGCTCGGCGCTGGAATCCAGCTGGTCGGACCTGGGCGCTTCCATCGGCGGGTCGCTGCAGGAGCCGCCGGGCACGCCGCCGCAGTACAAGCACCCGAAGAAGCGCTGGCGGCTCAAGCGTGGCGCCACGCCCCTTTGGTACAAGCAGCGCAACGGCATCCGCACCCGCGCCCAGTCCGGCGCGGCGCGCGTGGCGCGCTTCAGGCCGCCGCGATGAGCGAGCCCGGCAAGGAACGCGACGAGCTCGAAGGCACCGAGGCGCCTTTCGTCTCGCACCTGGTCGAGTTGCGCGACCGGCTGATCCGCGCGCTGATCGCCGTGGGCGTGGTCTTCGGCGTCCTGATGGTGTGGCCGGGCCCCGGTCCGCTGTACGACCTGCTGGCCGCGCCACTGGTGGCGAACCTGCCCGAAGGGGCCACGCTGATCGCCACCAACGTGATCTCGCCGTTCCTGGTGCCGCTGAAGATCACCCTGCTGGCCGCGTTCCTGATTGCCTTGCCGGTGGTGCTGTACCAAGTGTGGGCCTTCGTCGCGCCGGGGCTGTACAGCCACGAGAAGAAGATGGTGCTGCCGCTGGTCGTGTCCAGCACGGTGCTGTTCTTCCTGGGCGTGGCTTTCTGCTACTTCTTCGTCTTCGGCCAGGTCTTCAAGTTCATCCAGAGCTTCGCGCCGAAGAGCATCACCGCGGCGCCGGACATCGAGGCTTACCTGAGCTTCGTGATGACCATGTTCATCGCCTTTGGCGCGGCCTTCGAGGTGCCGGTGGCGGTGGTGGTGCTGGCCCGGCTGGGGGTGGTGACCATCGAGCAGCTGAAGAAGTGGCGCGGCTACTTCATCGTGGGAGCCTTCGTGGTGGCGGCGATCATCACGCCGCCCGATGTGGTGTCGCAGCTGGCGCTGGCCATCCCGATGTGCCTGCTCTACGAGCTCGGCATCTGGTGTGCCAAGCTGTTCATCAAGCACACCAAGGCGCCCGACGCCGACGCCGAAGCCAAGGCCGACAGCGCCGCCTAGGCGCGCTACTCGGCAGCGCGGCGCTGTTGCCGCGGCCGCTGCGCCACTTGCAGGTTCAGGATCAAGGGCTGGGCGCCGCGTTGCACGGCCACCTGGGTGGTCGTCTGCGGCTTCAGCGCGGCCACCGCGGCCAGCAGTTCGGCGGTGTTGCCGACGGCCGTACCGGCAATGGCCATCACCACGTCGCCCGGCCGCATGCCGCCGCGGCTGGCCGGCCCGTCCTGCAGCACGCCGGTGATCAGCACGCCCTCGCTCACCGGCAGCCTCAGGCTGGCGGCCAGTTCGGGCGTCAGGTCGCGCGGCTCGACGCCAATCCAGCCGCGTGTCACCTGGCCGTCGCGCAGCAGCGCCTCCATCACCGTGCGGGCCGTGTCGGTGGGGATGGCGAAACCGATGCCCAGGCTGCCGCCGCTGCGGCTGTAGATGGCGGTGTTGATCCCGACCAGCCGGCCCTGCGTGTCGACCAGCGCGCCGCCGGAATTGCCGGGGTTGATGGCCGCATCGGTCTGGATGAAGTTCTCGAACGTGGACAAGCCCAGCCGGTTGCGCCCCAGGGCGCTGACGATGCCCGAGGTGACGGTCTGCCCGACATTGAAGGGGTTGCCGATGGCCAGCACCACGTCGCCCACCTGCAGGCTGCGGGCATCGCCGATCTCGATGACCGGCAGCGAGTCCAGCCTGATCTGCAGCAGCGCCAGGTCGGTTTCGGGGTCGGTGCCGACCAGCCGCGCCTGGGTCTGCCGGCCGTCGACCAGCTGCACTTCGATGTCGCTGGCGCCTTCGACCACGTGGTTGTTGGTCAGCAGGTAGCCGTCGGCCGACACGATGACACCCGAGCCCAGGCCGGCCTGCGGCGTCTGCGGGCCGCGGCCGTTGCCGAAGAAATGGCGGAACCACGGATCTTCGCTGCCGGCACGCGGCCGCGCGCTGCGGTTGGCGACGATGCTGACCACCGCCGGCGCGGCCCGCTTGGCCGCATTGCTGTAGCCGGTGGGGCCCGCCGCGGCC
>JAFLDH010000316.1 GCA_017302505.1 Burkholderiales bacterium | reverse complement strand
TGGCGGCCGCCCCGCCGCGGCCCCCGTCAAGGCGGTGGCCGGCGTGGCGCGCGGCACCGGCACTGGCGGCAACTTCCGCCCCTACTGAGCGCGAGGCGTCCCATGAGCCAGCCAACCCAAGCCGTTGCCGACGACGCGCCGGCGCAGTACCTGACCTTCACGCTCGGCGAAGAGGTGTTCGCCATGGACATCCGCACCGTGCGCGAGATCATCCAGTACGGGCCGATGACCCCGGTGCCGCTGATGCCCGCCTTCGTGCGCGGCGTCATCAACCTGCGCGGCGCCGTGGTGCCGGTGATCGACCTGAAGGCGCGCTTCGGCCAGCCGGCCGCGGCCGTGGGCAAGAAGACCTGCATCGTCATCTTCGACGCCCTGCGCCACGACGAGCGGGTGGAGCTCGGCCTGCTGGTCGATGCGGTGAGCGAGGTCATCGACATCCCGCCCTCGCAGGTGGAGCCGCCGCCCAGCTTCGGCACCGCCGTGCGCCGCGATTTCATCCGCGGCATGGGCAAGGTGGCCAGCCGCTTCGTGATCATCCTCGAGCCCGACAAGGCGCTGGACGTGGACGAGATGGCCGCGCTGTGCGAGTCCGGGCCACAGGCTCTGGCGGCCTGACCGGCCCCGAGCTCCGATCGAAAGTCCCGCCTCATGCAAACCATCCCTGCTGCGCAACCGCCCGTCTTGCCAGTCCACCCGCCCGCTTCGGCGCTGCAGGCGCTGGTGCATCGCCTTTCGCTGGCGCAGAAGTTCGCCGTGCTGGGCGTGCTGGCGCTGCTGATGGCTGCCCTGCCCACGGCGCTGTACCTGAAGCGCTCGATGGCGGAGATCGACACCGCCCGGCTGGAGCAGCGCGGCACCGCACCGCTGGCGGCGCTGCAGACGGTGATCCGCCACCTGCAGGTGCACCGCGGCACGTCCACCGGCTGGCTGGCCGGCGATGAAAGCCCGGGTGCGCAACGGCAGCAAGCCCGCCAGGCGCTGGCCGAGGCGCAGCAGGCGCTGCAGGCCAGCCTGGCCGAGGCCGACGCGGCCCCCGCGCTGCAGGCCCGGTGGGAGCAGCAGCAGGCCCAGTGGCAGGAGCTGGAAGCGCGCGTCGCGTCGCGCAAGCTTGGGCCGGCCGACAGCCTGGCGCAGCACAGCGAGCTGGTGGCGGCGCACCTGGCCTTTGCGGATGCGCTGCTCGACGCCTACGGCCTCTCGCTCGATCCGCAGGCGGAGAGCTACTTCCTGATCATGGCCTCGCTGGTGGATTCGCCGGCGTTGACAGAGAGGCTGGCGCAGCTGCGCGGTCTGGGCACCGGCTATCTCGCGGCCGGCAAGCTGCCGCCCGAGGGCCGCCAGGCGCTGGTGTCGCTGCAGGAGCGGGCCGTCGAGCGCTTTGCCACCATGACCACCAACCTCGACAAGGCCAGCGCCGCCGCCCCGGGCGGGCCTCTGGCCCTGGCAGGGCAGGTCGAGCAGGTGAAGGAGCGGGTTGTCGACGCACTGGCCCTGCTGGACCGCAGCCTGCTGAAGAACGCCGGCCCCAAGCTGACCGCGGCCGACTACTTCCAGCAGTTCAGCCTGGCCATCGGCGCGGTCTATGCGCTCAATGCCCAGGCGCAGACCGAGCTGGCCCAGATGCTGAGCGAGCGCGTGGCCGACCTGCGCCGCGCGCAGTGGCTGGCCCTGGGCGCCCTGTTCGTGCTGCTGGCGGCGGCCGTGGCGCTGGGCACCCTGTTCGCACGCAGCATCACCGGGCCCGTGAACGAGGCAGTGCATGTGGCCGGATCGGTGGCACGGGGTGACCTGGACAGCGCGGTGCCGGTGCGCGGCAGCAACGAGATCGGCCAGCTGATGCAGGCCCTGGCCGCGATGCAGCAGCAGCTGCGCGAGCGTGCCGCGGCCGAGGCGGCACACCAGCAGCAGCAGCGCGAGCGCGCCGAGGCCGATGCCCGGCTGCTGGCCAGCAACACCCGCATCAAGCAGTCGCTGGATGCGGCGGCAGCCAACGTGATGGTGGCCGACGCCGAGGGCCGCATCGTCTACGCCAACCGCTCGCTGCAGAGCATGCTGAAGGAGGTGGAAAGCGACCTGAAGGCGGTGCTGCCGGGGTTCCAGGCGCGCGCGGTCATCGGTGCCGACCTGGACAGCTTCCATCCCACGCCCGGCACGCTGCGGGCGATGGCCGCCGACCTGCGCGGCGCGCACAGCAGCGCGGTCGAGATCGGCGTGCGCCGCTTCCAGGTCTTCGTCAACCCGATCGTCGGCGAGCGCGGCGAGCGCCTGGGCACGGTGGTGGAATGGCAGGACCGCACCGCCGCGCTGGCCGCGCGCGAGGCCGAGCAGCGCGTGGCGGCCGAGAACCTGCGCATCCGCAACGCGCTGGACCATGTCAGCCTGCCGGTGCGCATTGCCGACCAGGCCGGCACCATCGTCTACGTCAACCGGGCGTTGCAGGACACGTTGCGCCGCCATGCGGAAGGGTTCCGCAAGCAGATTCCCGGCTTCAAGCCGGAACAGGTGCTGGGCGGCAGCGTCGGCATGTTCTACCCCGACCCGGCCGCCGCGGTGGCACGGCTGCAGGCGCTGAACGGCACCGCGAACACCCGCATGCTGCTCGGCGGCCGGCTGTTCGACCTGTGTACCAACCCGGTGCTGTCGGAGCGGGGCGAACGGCTGGGCACGGTGGGCCAGTGGACCGACGTGACCGAGCAGGTGGCGGCCGAGCAGCAGGTGGACGCGCTGGTGGACGCCGCGGCCCAAGGCAACTTCAGCCAGCGCCTGGACATGCAGGACAGCGGCGAGTTCTTCCGCAAGCTGGGTGCCGGCATGAACCGCCTGATGGACACCACCGAGCAAGGGCTCAACGACGTGGCGGCATTGCTGCAGGCACTGGCCCGCGGCGACCTGTCGCAGCGTATCGAGCACGACTACCAGGGCTTGTTCGCGCAGGTCAAGGACGCCGGCAACGCCACCACCGCGCAACTGGCGCAGGTGATCGGCGACGTGCGTGCCGCGGCGGATGCGCTGACGGGCGCGGCGGCGCAGGTGAACTCCACCGCGCAGTCGCTGTCGCAGTCGGCCAGTGAGCAGGCCTCGTCGGTGGAAGAGACCACCGCCTCGATCGACCTGATGTCGGCCTCGATCACGCAGAACAGCGACAACGCCAAGGTCACCGACGGCATGGCCACGCAGGCCAGCCGGCAGGCCGGCGAGGGCGGCCAGGCCGTCAGCCAGACGGTGGCGGCGATGAAGCAGATCGCGCAGAAGATCAGCATCGTCGACGACATTGCCTACCAGACCAACCTGCTGGCGCTGAACGCGGCCATCGAGGCGGCGCGCGCCGGCGAGCACGGCAAGGGCTTTGCGGTGGTGGCCGCCGAGGTGCGCAAGCTGGCCGAGCGCAGCCAGGAAGCGGCCAAGGAGATTGGCGACCTGGCCGGCAACAGCGTATCCACCGCCGAGCGTGCAGGCAAGCTGCTGGACGAGATCGTGCCCAGCATCCAGAAGACCAGCGAGCTGGTGCAGGAGATTGCGGCGGCCTCGCAGGAGCAGAGCCAGTCGGTCACGCAGATTGGCGGGGCGATGGGCCAGTTGAGCAAGGCCACGCAGCAGAACGCCTCGGCCTCCGAGGAGCTGGCGGCCACCTCCGAGGAGCTGAGCGGCCAGGCCGACCAGTTGCAGGAGGTGGTGAGCTTCTTCAAGCTGCAGCCCAAGGCGCCGGAACGGCGCGCCGCCTGGCTGGCCACCGGCACGCATGGCTGAGCCATTGCCCACACCCAACCAGATCGAAGCCTGATCCGCCATGCAAACGCTCCGCGACGACACCTTTCGTCGGATCACCGACCTGATGTACTCGAGCATCGGGCTGTCGTTCTCGGACAGCAAGAAGCCGCTGGTCTCGTCGCGCCTGGCGCCGCGCCTGCAGCGCCTGGGCCTGCACAGCTACGAGGACTATCTGGCCTTGATCGCCGGCCAGGACGATGCCGGCGAGTTCCAGATGGCGGTGGACCTGCTCACCACCAACGAGACCTACTTCTTCCGCGAACCCGCGCACTACGAGCTGCTGGAGGCCGAACTGGCGAAGACCCGCCCGCGCACGCTGGCGGTGTGGAGCGCGGCCTCCTCCTTCGGTGACGAGGCCTTCAGCACCGCCATGCTGCTGTCCGACCTGCAGCAGCAGGGCCGCCTGACCAGCGAGTGGTCGATCCTGGGCACCGACATCAGCGACCGCGTGCTGCGCAGCGCCAGCCAGGCGGTGTACCCGGAGGACCGGCTTCGCCATGTCTCGCCCGAGCGCCTGCGGCGCTACTGCCTGCGCGGCGAGGGCGAGTCCGAAGGCCTGGTGCAGATCCAGGACAAGCTGCGCGAGCGGGTGCGCTTCGGGCAGCTGAACCTGTGCCAGCCGGTGGAGGGCATCGGGCCCTTCGACGTGATCTTCCTGCGCAACGTGCTGATCTACTTCGACACGCCCACCAAGGTGGACGTGGTGGACCGCGTGCTGACGCTGCTGCGCCCCGGCGGCCTGTTTTTCATCGGTACCGCCGAAGGCCGCGTGCCCTGCAAGACGCCGCTGCAGGCGGTGGCCCCGGGGGCCTTCCGCAAGGCGGTGTCGTGATCGCGCCGGCACCGGCCTGGCCGCAGGCCGAACCCAGGGCCTACACGCTGCACCCCGGCGACGTGGTGTGCGCCGATCGCGGCGACCGGCTGGAGACGCTGCTGGGCTCGTGCATCGCGATCGTGCTCACCGACCCGCGGCGCACGGTGGGCGCGATGTGCCACATCGTGCATTCCGGCGACCATTGCACCAGCGACGCCACGGCCGCCCACGCGCATGTGGCGCTGGACACGATGTACCGCCTGCTGCGCCGCCGCGGCATTGTGCCGGCGCTATGCCAGGCCTTCGTCTACGGCGGCGGCAACATGTTCCCCGACATGCTGCCCGGCCCGCAGGTGGGCGAGGGCAATGCGCAGTGGGCTCTGCACGCACTGCAGCGCGACGGCATCGTGGTGCTGGATGCCGAGGTCGGTGGCCCCTGCTACCGCAGGCTCTCCTGGACGGTGGGCCCGCAGCCGCCACAGGCGACCTCTGTGCCGGTCTGAACAACGAAGGAACCAGAAGTGCCCATCCAGGTGTACGTGGTCGACGATTCGGCCGTGGTGCGGCAGACGCTGATGCATCTGCTGCAGGGCGATCCGGAGATCGCGCTGATGGGCAGCGCGCCCAACCCGCTGATCGCCGGCCCGGTGATCCGCAAGCAGCGGCCCGACGTGCTGCTGCTCGATATCGAGATGCCGGGCATGGACGGGCTGACCTTCCTGCGCCAGCTGATGAGCGAATCGCCGATCCCCACGGTGATCTGCTCGACGCTGACCTCGCAGGGCAGCCGCATGGCGCTGGACGCGCTGAGCGCCGGCGCGGTGGCGGTGGTGGCCAAGCCGCGGCTGGGGCTGAAGCAGTTCCTGGAAGATTCGCGCCGCGAGCTGGTGCAGACGCTGAAGACGGCGGCGCGCTCGCGGCCGTCATCCCCCGCGCGCTACCCTTTGCGGATGCAGACCCAACGTGATTTCGTCCTCGAACCCGACGACACCGAGCGCCTCGCCAACCTAGCCGGCCCGTTCGACGCCCACCTGCGCCAGGTGGAGCTGCGGATGGGCGTCGAGATCGCCAACCGCGGCAACGTGTTCCGGGTGAGCGGCCACGACGCCGCGGCGGTCGCGCGCGCCGAGCGCGTGCTGCGCCAGCTGTACGACGAGGCTGCCGGCGAAACCCTCGACGAACACGCCATCCACCTCCGCCTTGGCGTGCACGCCGACGAC
>JAFLDH010000315.1 GCA_017302505.1 Burkholderiales bacterium | reverse complement strand
CGGGGCCCCAGCGGTGCACCGCATAGGGCTGCACCGGCGGCGGCGCGGCCAGCGCCGGGTCGACGATGCGCCAGGCTTCCTCGACCGCGTCCTCGCGGGCGAACAGCGTCGCATCGCCGTGCATCGCGTCGCCCAGCACGCGCTCGTAGGCATCCATCTCGCCCGCGCCCGGGTGGCGGCTGGCCAGCATCTCCACCGGATGGCTGAGCGACTCGTCGTTGGGCGACAGCACGTTCATGCCGATGGCCAGCGTGATGTCCGGGCTGATGCGCATGCGCACATGGTTCGGCGCCGGGCTGTGCGCCGAATAGACCGAGGGCGTGCGCTTCAGCCGCACCATCAGCTCGGTGCAGGTGACGGGCAGGTTCTTGCCGGCACGGATGTAGAAGGGCACGTCCTGCCAGCGCCAGTTGTCCACCCACAGCCGCAGCGCGGCGAAGGTCTCGGTGCCTGAAGCCGCGGCCACGCCGGGCTCGCTGCGGTAGCCGTCGAACTGGCCGCGCACCAGGTCGTCGGGCGCCAGCGTGCGCACCGCGCGCAGCAGCTTGATCTTCTCGTCGCGGATCGATTCGCTGTCGGTGCGCACCGGCGGCTCCATCGCCAGGTGGCACAGCACCTGGAACAGATGGTTTTGCACCACGTCGCGCACCGTGCCGGTGGCGTCGTAGAAGCTGCCGCGGCCCTGCACGCCGAAATCCTCGGCCATCGTGATCTGCACGCTGTCCACATGCCCGCGGTTCCAGAAGGGCTCGAGGAAGGCGTTGGCAAAGCGGAAGTGCAGCATGTGGTGCACCGGCGCCTTGCCCAGGTAATGGTCGATGCGGTAGATGTGCGCCTCGTCGAAGTGCGCCAGCAGCACCTCGTTCAGCGCCACGGCCGAGGCACGGTCGCGGCCGAAGGGCTTCTCGACCACCACGCGCGCGCCGGCCGTGCAACCGGCCGCGGCCAGCTGCTGCACCACCTGGCCGAACAGCACCGGCGGGATGGCCAGGTAGTGCATCGGCCGATGCGTGGCGCCCAGCGCCTGGCGCAGCGCGGCGAAGGTGGCTGGGTCGGCATAGTCGCCGTCCACGTAGCGCAGCAGGCCCAGCAGCTTCGGCCCGGCCTGCGGGTCGAAGCCGCCATGCTGCGTCAGGCTGTCGCGGGCACGCGCCTGGAACTGCTCGAGCCCCCAGCCGGCCTTGGCCACGCCGACCACCGGCACGTCCAGGTGGCCGCGCTTGACCATCGCCTGCAGCGACGGGAAGATCTTCTTGAAGGCCAGGTCGCCGGTGGCGCCGAAGAACACCAGCGCGTCGGCGGTGGACGGTTCCGGACGGCTCATGAGGCCTCCCGCCCGGCAGCCCGAAGGGAACTTGAGGGCTTCATTGCTCTGCCGGCTTCTCGTGGTGGCCGCCGAACTGGAAGCGCATCGCCGACAGCAGCTTGTTCTGGAAATCGGCCTCGCCGCGCGAGCTGAAACGCGCGTTCAGCGCGCTGCTGAGCACCGGTGCGGGCACGGCCTCGTCGATGGCCGCCTTCAGCGTCCAGCGGCCTTCGCCGGAATCGGACACGCGGCCGGCGAACTGCGCCAGCCCGGGGTCCTGCGCCAGCGCCGCCGCGGTCAAATCCAGCAGCCAGGACGAGACCACGCTGCCGCGGCGCCAGACCTCGGCGATGTCGGGCAGGGGCAGCTCGTACTGGTAGTGCTCGGGGTCGCGCAGCGGCGTGGTCTCGGCATCGGCGTCATGGCTGCGCTTGCCGATGTTGGCGCCCTTCAGGATGCCCAGGCCTTCGGCGTAGGCGGCCATCAGGCCGTATTCGATGCCGTTGTGCACCATCTTCACGAAGTGCCCGGCGCCGCTCTCGCCGCAATGCAGGTAGCCGAACTCGGCGGTGCCCTGGCCGGCCGGACGGCCGGGCGTGCGTTCGATCGTGCCGATGCCCGGCGCCAGCGTGCGAAATATCGGGTCCAGCCGCTGCACGGTGGCCGCGGGGCCGCCGATCATCATGCAGTAGCCGCGCTCCAGGCCCCACACGCCGCCGCTGGTGCCCACGTCCACGTAGTGCAGCTGGCGCGGCGCCAGCGCCTTGGCGCGGCGGATGTCGTCCACATAGTACGAGTTGCCGCCGTCGATCAGCGTGTCGCCGGGCTCCAGCAGCGGCAGCAGCTCGTCGATGCTGGCGTCGACCACCGCCGCCGGCACCATCAGCCACAGCGCTCGCGGCTTGTCCAGCTTGGCCACCAGATCGGCCAGCGAGGCCGCGCCGGTGGCGCCTTCCTGCGCCAGGTTGGCCACGGCCTCGGCCGAGCGGTCGAAGACCACGCAGCGGTGCCCGCCCTTCATCAGCCGGCGCACCATGTTCGCGCCCATGCGGCCGACGCCGATCATTCCGAGTTGCATTGGGTTCGTCCCTTTCTAGGTTCGCGAGGCTTCGTAGATGGACTGGATGGCATCGTCGAGCCCGGCATCGAAGGCTTCGTCCGACTGCTGTGCCGACAGCCCTTCGACCAGCGCGCGCGAGAAGCTGGCGATGACGCCGGGGTTGCGCGCCAGCCGCGCGTTGCCCTCGGCGCGGCTGTAGCCGCCGGACAGCGCCACCACCTTCAGCACCCGCGGGTGCTGCACCAGATCGGCATAGAAGCCGTCGTGGCTGGGCAGCGTCAGCTTCAGCATCACCTGCTGGCCGTCGGGCAGCGTGGCCAGCGCCTGCTGCAGCGCGGCCTTCAGCAGCGCCTCGGCCTGCGGCTTGTCGGGGCAGTGGATGTCGACCTCGGGCTCGACGATCGGCATCAGCCCGGCAGCCAGGATCTGCGCGGCCACCTCGAACTGCTGCGCCACCACCGCCTGGACGGCGGCCGCATCGGGCTGCTGGATCACCGAGCGCATCTTGGTGCCGAAGATGCGCTTCGCATTCGCCCGCGCCAGCAGCGCGTCCAGCCCCGGCATCGGCTTCATCAACTGCACGCCCTGCGCGGCCGGCGCCAGGCCCTGGTCGATCTTCAGGAAGGGCACCACCCGCTTGGCGCCCCACAGGTAGTCGGCGGTGGGCCGGCCTTCCACCTCGCGGTCCATCGTGCCTTCGAACAGGATCGCCGCCAGGATGCGGTCGCCGTGGAAGGCCGGGCTGGTCATGATGCGGGTGCGCATCTGGTGCACCAGCGCGAACATCTGCTCGTCGTTGCCGAAGGCCGTGGCCGGCACGCCGTAGGCCGCCAGCGCCTTCGGCGTGCTGCCGCCGCTCTGATCCAGCGCGGCGATGAAGCCGGCCTGCGTGCGGATCTTGCGCGCCTGCTGCTCGCGCAGCGTCAGCCCGTTCATGGACGGCCCCGCATCTGCCGCACGCGCCGGATCAGCGCATTGGTCGAGCTGTCGTGGGCCAGCGCCAGTGCCGCCGGGCTCTCCAGCTCGGGGATGATGCGCTGCGCCAGCGCCTTGCCCAGCTCCACGCCCCACTGGTCGAAGGCATTGATGTGCCAGACGGCGGCCTGTGTGAACACGCTGTGCTCGTACAGCGCCACCAGCTTGCCCAAGGCGGCCGGCGTCAGCTTGTCCAGCAGCAGCAGGCTCGACGGCCGGTTGCCCTCGAACACGCGGTGCGGCACCAGCGCCTCGGCCGTGCCTTCGGCGCGCACCTCGTCGGCGGTCTTGCCGAAGGCCAGCGCCTCGGCCTGTGCCAGCACGTTGGCCAGCAGCATGTCGTGATGCCGGCCCAGCGGGTTCAGCGGCTGCGCGAAGGCGATGAGGTCGCAGGGGATCAGGTGCGTGCCCTGGTGGATCAGCTGGTAGAACGAATGCTGGCCGTTGGTGCCCGGCTCGCCCCACACGACGGGGCAGGTGGGCACGCCCACCGGCTGGCCGTCCAGCGTGACGTGCTTGCCGTTGCTTTCCATCGTCAGCTGCTGCAGATAGGCCGGGAAGCGCTTCAGGTACTGGTCGTAGGGCAGCACGGCCAGCGTCTGCGCATCGAAGAAGTCGGCGTACCACAGCGACAGCAGGCCCATCAGCACCGGCAGGTTGCGCTCGAAGGGCGCGGTGCGGAAATGCGCGTCCATCGCATGGAAGCCGGCCAGCATCTCGCTGAACTGCGCCGGGCCGATGGCCAGCATGGTCGACAGGCCGATGGCCGAATCCATCGAGTAGCGGCCGCCCACCCAGTCCCAGAAGCCGAACATGTTGTCGGTGTGGATGCCGAAGGCCGACACCGCGGGCGCGTTGGTGGACACCGCGACGAAGTGCTTGGCCACCGCCGCCGGATCGCCGCCCAGGCCGGCCAGCGCCCAGTCGCGCGCGCTGTGCGCGTTGGTCATCGTCTCCAGCGTGGTGAAGGTCTTCGACGAGACGATGAACAGCGTCTCGGCGGCGTCCAGGTCCTGCACGGCCTCGGCGAAGTCGGTGCCGTCGACGTTGGAGACGAAGCGCAAGCGCAGCTCGCGCGCACTGTAGTGGCGCAGCGCCTCGTAGGCCATCACCGGCCCCAGGTCCGAGCCGCCGATGCCGATGTTGACGATGTTGCGGATGCGCTGGCCGGTGTGGCCGCGCCAGGCGCCGCTGCGCACCTGCTCGGCAAAGGCGGCCATGCGGTCCAGCACCTGGTGCACCTCGGGCACCACGTTGACGCCGTCGACACGGATGTCGGCGCCGCGCGGCGCGCGCAGCGCCACGTGCAGCACCGCGCGGTGCTCGGTGACGTTGATGCGCTCGCCGGCGAACATCGCGTCGATGCGCGCGCGCAGCCCGGCCTGCGTGGCCAGCGCCTGCAACAGACGCAAGGTCTCGTCGGTGATGCGGTGCTTGCTGTAGTCGAGGGTGATGCCCTCGGCCTGCAGCGCCAGCCGCTCGCCGCGCTGCGGGTCGGCCGCGAACAGCGCACGCAGGTGCGTGCCGCGCAGCGCGTCGGCATGGGCCTGCAGCGCCTGCCAGGCGGGGGAGGCGGTCAGTGCGCTCATGCCTTCGATCCTTTCGCGGTCCTGCGGACCGGCGCCTTCTTTGCCGCGGCCTTCTTCGCGGCCGTGGGCCACAGCCGGAAGCCGCCGGCAAAGGCATTGGCGTTGTCGCCGGCCCGGCTGCCCGGCGGCAGCGTCTTCAGCAGCCGCACGTTGCCGCCGCCCAGCACCACCTCGTCGGGCAGCAGCGCGGCCTGCAGCCGGGCCACGACGTCCTCGACGCGCTTGCGCCACTTGCGCTTGCCGTCGCGCTTCAGCGCGGCCTCGCCCACGTAGTCCTCGAAGGTGGCATCGCGGTAGGGCAGGTGGCCCAGTTCCATCGGCACCACCACGCCGTCGACGATCAGCGTGTTGCCCAGCCCCGTGCCCAGGCCCAGGAACAGCATCTTGCCCTTGTCGTAGCTGCCCAGCGCCTGCATCGCGGCATCGTTGATCAGCTTCACCGGCTTGCCGAAGGCCTTGGCAAAGTCGAAGCCCACCCAGCCCGGCGCCAGATTCGGCGGCTCGCCCACCGGCGCGCCGTGGCGCACCGGCCCGGGGTAGCCGATGGACACGGCGTCGTAGTCCCAGCCTTCAGCCAGGGCGCGCACCGCCTGCACCATCTGCGCCGCGTCCATCTTGGGCCCGGAGGGCGTGCGCCGCGGCTCGGCCTGGCCGGTGGCCAGGATCTTCAGGTTGGTGCCACCGACATCGACGACCAGGATCTTCAAGCGGTGCTCCTCATGACGACAGGCTGGCGCTCTTCGAGGCGATCTGCCCCAGCAGCTCGTGCCAGCTCTTGACGAAGGCGGCGGCGCCTTCGCTCTGCAGCCGCGCGGCCAGCGCGTCCAGGTCGATGCCGGCGGCGCGCACGGCGGCCAGCACCGCCTCGCAGTCACCGCCGTCGGCC
>JAFLDH010000314.1 GCA_017302505.1 Burkholderiales bacterium | reverse complement strand
GCACCGAGGGCTGGCCGACCTTGCCGCGCAGCAGCTCGCCCTTGACGATCAGGCCGTCGTCGAGCAGCCGCTTGCTGATCAAGGAGATGGTCTGCGCGGTCAGGTGCGTCAGCCGCGCCAGCTCGGCGGCCGGCAGCGGGCCGTGCAGGCGCAGCGCCTGCAGCACCACGCGCTCGTTGTACTGGCGCAGGCCGCCCTGGCTGGAGCCGCGCGGCTTCAGCGTGCCGCCGGCCGCGCCGGCCGACACTGCATGCGTCTCAGTGGACGAGTGCTTCACCAATGACGCCCTTCTTGAACACGAAATTGGCATAGGGCTGCGGTTCGCCGGTGAGCACGATCGCATGTGCCTTGAGGACGCGATCGTAGAACGCGAAGCGCTCCACCGCCTGCACCTGCTCGGGGCGCGCCCAGCCGGCCTGGTCCAGCCGTGCCAGCATGCGCCGCTGCAGCGCGCTGTGCCAGCCGTCGGGCATGCCGCACACCTGCATGCAGGCCACCGGCTGCGCTACCGCCGCGTCCAGCGGCAGCAGCGACAGCACCGCCTCGGCGACACGCTCGACGCCGACGCCGGGCAGGTGGATCACCGTCTTGCCGCGGCCCAGCGTGGCGGCGGTGAAGTTGGCATCCGCAATCACGATCTCGTCGCCGTGGCCCATCTCGGCCAGCACCTTCAGCAGCTCGGGCGTCAGCAGCGGGTCGATGCCTTTCAGCATGGCCGTCTCCTCAGTGCGCCAGGCATTCGGCGGGAATCTGTTCCGGCGTCATCGCCCCGGTCATCACCGCCACGGTGTCGCTCATGCTGATCTTCTTCGGGTTGAGGATCGCGGCGCGCTTGCCCAGCCGCGCGACGTGGATACGGTCGGCGATCTCGAAGACATGCGGCATGTTGTGGCTGATCAGGATCACCGGCAGGCCCTTGTCGCGCACGCGGCGGATCAGCTCGAGCACCATGTTGCCTTCCTTCACGCCCAGCGCCGCGGTGGGCTCGTCGAGGATGACCACGTGCCGCGCGAAGGCCGCCGCCCGCGCCACCGCCACGCACTGGCGCTGGCCGCCGGACAGCGTCTCCACTGCCTGCGTCATGCTGCGGATGCCCACCTTCAGGTCGGCCATGCGCTGCACGGCGATCTCGAGCATCTTCTTCTTGTCCAGCATGCGCAGCGCACTGCCCAGGAAGCCCTCGCGGCGGATCTCGCGGCCGAGGAACAGGTTCTCGGCGATGGTCATCGCCGGCGCCACGGCCAGGTCCTGGTAGCAGCATTCGATGCCGGCCAGGCGGGCGTCGATCGGGCTCCTGAAGTGGATCGGCTGGCCGTCGAGCAGGATCTCGCCGGCGTCGGGGATGGTGGCGCCGGACAGCGCCTTGATCAGGCTGCTCTTGCCGGCGCCGTTGTCGCCGATGACGGCCAGGATCTCGCCGGCGCGCAGCTCGAAGTCGGCCCCGTCCAGCGCGGTGACCTGGCCGTAGCGCTTGACCAGGCCGCGGGCCTGCATCACCAGGGGTGCGTTTGCCATGTGCTTGCTCCTAGGGCCGGGTTCAGCGCGCGGCCTTGCGCGACAGCTGGTCGACGGTGACCGCGACGATCACCAGGATGCCGGTGACCAGCACCTGGTACACCGAGGACACGCCCATCAGCGTCAGGCCGTTGCGCAGCACGCCGACGACCACCGCGCCGACCAGCGTGCCAAGGATGACGCCGCGGCCGCCGAACAGGCTGGTGCCGCCCAGCACCACCGCGGTGATCGCGTCCAGGTTCTCGGTCTGGCCGGCGTTCGGGTCGCCGACCCCCGTGCGCGACACCGACAGCAGCGAGGCAATGCCGTAGAACACACCGGCCAGCACGTACACGCCCAGCAGCACGCGCTCGGTGGGGATGCCGACCAGCCGCGTCGCCTCGGGGTTGTTGCCCACCGCATAGACATGGCGGCCGGCCGCGGTCTCGCGCAGCCAGAACCACATGCCCAGGTACAGCCCGATCATCAGCACCGTGCCGTAGGCGACGTTGGTGCCGCCCAGCGAGAAGGTGTGGCCCAGCCAGGTCATGGCCTCGGGCACGTCGGTGATGGTCTGCGAGTTGGAATACAGCTGGGTGATCGCGAAGGCGATGTTGAAGGTGCCCAGCGTGACGATGAAGGGCGGCAGCTTGATGCGCGTGACCAGCAGGCCGTTGATCAGTCCGAACAGCGCGGTGACGCCGATGCCGCACAGGATGGCCAGCGGCGCCGGCAGCCCCAGGTCGGCCGCCACCTTGGTCATGACGATGCTGCCGAGTGCCATCACCATGCCGCAGGACAGGTCGATGCCGGCGGTCAGGATGATCAGCGTCTGGCCGATGGCGATGACGCCGACCACCATCACCTGCTGCAGGATCAGCGAGAAGTTCTCGCCGCTGAAGAAGCGCTCGGTGGTCAGGCCGAAGAAGGCGCAGGCGATGACCAGCGCGATGAAGGGGCCGAGCTGGCCGATAGGTGGCAGCTTGCTCTTGAGGGTGCTCACAGCGAAGTCTCCTGCGTGGGGTTCGCGCATCGAGTGGACGCCGCGGATCCGGCTCTGCCGGTCCGCAGGCGTCGCCCCCCTGGGGGGAGCGGCGCAGCCGCTTTACGGGGGGTGCCTATTTCGCGCCCCAGCACAGCTCGGTGCCGGTCTTCACGTCCTTGCTGTCCACGCCGGGCAGGGCCTTGGCGGCGATCAGCGTCACGCCGGTGTCGGTGTAGCCGCTGACCTTCTTGCCGGTCTTGGCATAGTCGATGCCGGCGGCCACGCCCATCGAGGCCATCTTCAGCGGGTACTGCTGGCTGGTGGCGGCGATGACGCCGGCGCCCACGTCCTTGATGCCGGCGCAGCCGCCGTCCACCGAGACGATGATCACGCCCTTCTCCTTGCCGGCCTTCTTCAGCGCGTTGTAGGCACCGGCCGCGGCGGGCTCGTTGATGGTGTAGACCACGTTCACGTCCGGCGCCTTCTGCAGGCAGTTTTCCATCGCCGTCTGGCCCTTCGCGCGGTCGCCGAAGCTGTCGGCCATGCAGACGATGGCGGCGTCCTTGCCCAGTTCGTTGCTCTTCGCATCCGGCGCCGGCAGGCCGAAGCCCTTCATGAAGCCGTTGTGGCGCTGCGCGCCTACCGGGTGGCCGGGGAACAGGTCCAGCGTGACGATCTTCGCCGGCTTGCCGCCCAGCGCCGCCTTGGCGTATTCGCCGATCAGCACGCCGGCCTTGTAGTTGTCGGTGGCGAACAGCGCATCGGTGGCGTCCACCGGGTCGGTGGGGCTGTCCAGCGCGATCACCATCACGCCCTTGTCGCGGGCCTTCTTGATGGCCGGCACGATGGCCTTGCTGTCGCTGGGCGTGATCAGGATGGTCTTGGCGCCGGCGGCGATCATGTTCTCCATTGCCGTCACCTGGCCGGCGTTGTCGCCGTCGGTCTTGCCGGCGCCGCTCAGCAGCTTGGCGCCCTTGGCCTTGGCTTCGGCCTCGGCGCCTTCCTTCATCTTCACGAAGAAGGGGTTGGTCTCGGTCTTGGTGATCAGGCCGATCACCGGCGGACCGGACTGCGCCATCGCGCCGGTGGTGAACAGGGCAGCGGCGCAGAGCGCGGCAGAGGTCAGCTTCAGCATCGTCGTCTCCTTCGGGGTCGGTGGGTGCCGGCTCGGCACCGCTGTGGCAATGGGCTGCATTCTGCGGGCCTCGATTTAATAAATCAAGTGGATTGATTAATGGAAAACCCTGTGGTTCCAGGCCCCCGGCCTGGGCCATGCTCGCGCCATCGCGGCGGGGGCCGCCCCATGGGAGCAAACGATGTTCGTGGTCAGTGGCGAAGCGCTGATGGATGTCTTTGGCGGCGACGCCACGGCGCAGGGCCTGGCGCTGGATGCGCGCATCGGCGGCTCGCCGCTGAACGTGGCGATCGGCCTGGCACGGCTGGGCCAGCCGGTGGCCTTCTTCGGCGCGCTGTCCAGCGGCTTCCTCGGCGACCGGCTGCTGCGCGCGCTGCACGACGAAGGCATCGACACCCGCGCGGTGCCGCGGCTGGATGCGCCGACCACGCTGGGGCTGGTGGGGCTGGACGCGCGCGGCGTGCCCTCCTATGCCTTCTACGGCCACGGCTGCGCCGACCGGCTGCTGCCGCTGGACGCGCTCGACAAACTGCCGGCGGCGGCGCGCGCCTTCCACTTCGGCTCCTATGCAATGGTGGTGGAGCCGGTGGCGGCCACGCAGCGCGCGCTGGTCGAGCGCGAGCACACGCGCAGCCTGATCGCCTACGACCCGAACATCCGGCTGAACGTCGAACCCGACCTGGCTCGCTGGCGCGATACGCTGCAGTGGATGCTGCCGCGCACCCATCTGCTGAAGGTCAGCGAAGAAGACCTGGGCCTGCTCTACCCGGGCGTGCCGCCCGGTACGCTGGCCGCGCAGTGGCTGCAGCAGGGCGTGGCCTGCGTGGTGGTCACGCGCGGCGGCGACGGCGCGCTGGCCTGGCGGGCCGGCGGCGAGACGCTGCAAATTGCACCGGTGCCGGTGACGGTGGTCGACACCGTCGGCGCCGGCGACACCTTTCAGGCAGCGCTGCTGACCGGTCTGGCCGAGCGCGGTGTGTGGAGCAGCGCCGCGCTGCGCGCGCTGGCCGCGCCGGCCTGGCAGCAGGTGCTGGAATGGGCCGCGCGGGCGGCGGCGATCACCTGTTCACGACGGGGCGCGGACCTGCCGCGCCGCAACGAACTGGCCTGAGGCTCAGGCGGCCATGGCCGCGGTGGCCAGGCACTTGTTGCACTTGCCCAGGCCCGGCAGACGCGGGTCGGGCTTGCCGTCGCCAGTCTTGAAGTTGGCCTGGCAACGGCGGCACACGTACATCTTCGAGCTGGACATCATCGGCTTCGCGCCGGGCCCGGTGGACGGGCGGGCGGCCGTGTACTCGGCCTGCGTCTGGCGCAGGCGTTGTCCGGTTTCAGAGACGGCAGGGACGGATGAACGTTTGGTGGCCATGTGCTTGTTCCCGGAAACCCGGTGATTTTAGCGGAAGCGCGCAAACCCCGCCCATCGGTGGATCACCCGGGGCCAGGGGGGTGCAGCCGGCGGTGCCGTAACGCCGGCAGTTGCGTGCGCACCGTGTCGCGCCGCGCGGTGTCCACTTCGGCCAGCACCACGCCCTCGCCTTCGGCCTGGCAGGCCAGCACCTCGCCCCAGGGGTCGACGATCATGCTGTGCCCCCAGGTGCGGCGGCCGTTCTCGTGCGTGCCGCCCTGCGCCGGGGCCAGCACCACGCACTGGTTCTCCACCGCGCGGGCGCGCAGCAACAGCTCCCAGTGCGCCTGCCCGGTGGTGTAGGTGAAGGCCGAAGGCACGCACAGCAGGTCGCAGGGCGGCTGCATCAGCGCGCGGTACAGCTCGGGGAAGCGCAGGTCGTAGCAGACGCTCAGGCCCACGCGCAGCGGCCCGGCCTGCAGCGCCACCGGCGTGCTGCCGGGTTCGAGCACACGGCCTTCGTCGAAGCGCTCGGTGCCGTTGTCGAAGGCGAACAGGTGCATCTTGTCGTAGCGCGCGGCCTGCACGCCATCGGGGCCGAACACCAGGCAGCTGTTGCGCACGCGCTCGTGGCCGGGCTCGCGCAGCGGCAGCGTGCCGCCGACGATCCACAGCCCGTGCTGCCGCGCCTGCGCCGCCAGGAAGCGCTGGATCGGGCCGTCGCCCGGTGCCTCGGCGATGGCCAGCTTGTCGTCGTCGCGCCGGCCCATGAGGCAGAAATATTCGGGCAGCGCCACCAGCTCGGCGCCGGCGGCGGCCGCCTCGGCGATGAGCCGGCGCGCGGCCTCGAGGTTGCGG
>JAFLDH010000313.1 GCA_017302505.1 Burkholderiales bacterium | reverse complement strand
CCTTCAAGGAAAAGATGCTCTGGGCGAGCCGCGCCGTTATGGATGAGGTGCTGGCCTTCGAACCCTTTTCGACTCTCGCCGTTGGCGAGGATGCCGTGATCGCGGCACTGGCCTGGCGCGGTGGGCCGGAACGTTGCTTTGGCGTGTTCGGGATCGCGACGTTCCTCCATCTTGCTTTCGAGCCGGACCAGGAGACCCCGCAAGGCGAGATCGCCGGCGGCTATGGCGCGCTGGTCGCGGCCTATGGCTGGGCCGCGCGGGTGCCGCGCTGGCTGGCCTGGGCCTGGTGCGCGTCCTGGCCGCTGACGCACCTGGCGCTGCTGGCCAAGCCCGAGCTGCTGCACTACGGCGGGCTGTCGGGCGTGCTGCACGGCGGCGTGGCCGCGGTGTCCCTCTGGCTGCTGCTGCGGGGCCAAGGCGCGCAGCGCACGGTGGGCTGGATGATGCTGGTCGGCCAGAGCATCAAACTGCTGGTCGAGGAGCCGTGGGGCGCGGTGATCCACCCGCCGACCGAGCTGGACGTGGCGGTGGCGCCGCTGGCCCATGCCACCGGCTCGCTGGCCGCGCTGCTGTGCGCCGCGGTGGCGCTGACCCTGACGCGACAGCCTTCCCGGCCGGGCACTCACTAAACTCGCGGCCCCAATCCGATGGAGACACACATGATCACTTTGTGCGGCTTTTCGCTGTCGAACTACTACAACAAGGTCAAGCTGGTGCTGCTGGAGAAGGGCATCCCCTTCGAGGAGCAGCGGGTGATGACCCAGTCCAGGGACGAAGCCGTGCTGGCCTGCTCGCCGCTGGGCAAGATCCCTTTCATCCGCACGCCGCAGGGCGCGCTGTGCGAAAGCCAGGTCATCGTCGACTACCTGGAAGGCCTGGCGCCCACGCCGGCGCTGGTGCCGGCCGACCCCTTCCAGGCGGCCAAGGTGCGCGAGCTGGTGACCTTCATCGAGCTGCACCTGGAACTGGTGGCGCGCGAGCTGTATGGCCAGGCCTTCTTCGGCGGCACGGTGGACGAGGCCACGAAGGCGCGCGCGCGCAAGCTGCTGGCCAAGCACATCCCCGGCTTCAAGCGGCTGGCGAAGTTCGCACCCTACGTGGCCGGCGACACCTTCACGCAGGCCGACTGCTCGGCCTTCGTCAACCTGCCGCTGGTGGCCAGCGCCAGCAAGGCGGTGCTGGGCGAGGACATGGTGGCCGCCGCCGGCATCGACTGGAAGGGCTACATCAAGCTGATCGGCGAACGCCCCAGCGCGCAGAAGGTCGCCGCCGACCGCAAGGCGGATGCCGAGCGCATGGCCGCCGAGGCCAAGAAGGGCTGATCAGCCCGGCTGCGGCTGCGCGCCGGCCAGCGCCAGCCGCGCCGTGACTTCCTTGCGGTAGCGGTTCAGCTCCTGCACGCTGGCGAAGCTGCGATCGAGCAGCAGGCTCATGTTGTGCAGGATGCGTTCGACCACCTTGGTCTCCCAGGCGGCGTCGAACTGGATCTGCTTGTCCAGCCAGTGCTCCAGCCAGGCCGGATCGGGCAGGCGGCTTTGCACCGTGTCGCGCGGGAACAGGCTGGCGTTGACGTGCAGGTTGGTGGGGTGCAGCGCCTGCGCGGTGCGCCGGGCACTGGCCATCAGCACGCCCACCTTGGCAAAGGCCGCACGGGCTTCGTCACCAAAGCGCTGCATGGCACGCTTCATGTAGCGCAGGTACGCACCACCGTGGCGCGCCTCGTCGCGCGCCAGCGTCTCGTAGATCTGCTTGATCACCGGCTCGGTGTGCCATTCGGCTGCGCGGCGGTACCAGTGGTTCAGCCGGATCTCGCCGCAGAAATGCAGCATCAGCGTTTCCAGCGCCGGCGCCGGGTCGAACTCGAAGCGCACCTCGTGCAGCTCTTCCTCGGTGGGCACCATGTCGGGGCGGAAGCGGCGCAGGTACTCCATCAGCACCAGCGAGTGCTTCTGTTCCTCGAAGAACCAGACACTCATGAAGGCCGAAAAATCGCTGTCGCCGCGGTTGTCGCGCAGGAACATCTCGGTAGCCGGCAGCGCCGCCCACTCGGTGATGGCATTCATCTTGATAGTCTGGGCCTGCTCGTCGCTGAGCAGTGCGGCATCGAAGCGGTCCCAGGGGATGTCGCTGTCCATGTTCCAGCGCACGGCCTCGAGCTGTTTGAAGAGTTCGGGATAGAGCATGTGGGTCCTGCGCAACGGGTGCCGCATTCTAGGAGGCCCGAGCCCGACGGGGCCAGCCCGTCCGATCTGCACCGGATATCCCGACACCTCGCATGGATAAGGGGAAACCGCGACAGACAAATTGAGTCTGACGAGTTCAGAATGTATACTTGTCAGTTCAAAGTTGTCCTTTCCCAGAAAGCACCCCATGCCTGACACCCAACGCGCTGCCGACCTGAAGCCCCATTCTTGGGCGGGAGCCTGAGGTCATGCGCCGCATCGCGGTCATCGGCTCGGGCATCAGCGGACTGGCGGCTGCGCATGCGCTGGCGCCGCAGGCACGCGTGACGCTGTTCGAGGCCGGCTCGCACTTCGGCGGCCACAGTCACACGGTGGACGTGCGGCTGGAGGGCATCGTGCACGGCGTGGACACCGGCTTCCTGGTGTTCAACCACCGCACCTATCCGCAATTGGTGGCGCTGTTCAAGCGGCTGGGCGTGGAAACCGCGCCCTCGGACATGAGCTTTTCGGTGCAGGTGCCGCAGCAGCGGCTGGAATGGAGCGGCTCGGACCTGAACGCGGTGTTCGCGCAGCGCCGCAACCTGCTGCGCCCGCGCTTCCTGGGCATGCTGGCGCAGATCCTGCGCTTCAACAAGCTGTGCACCGGCATCGCGCTGGCCGGCGAGGAAGCGGCGATGGCCGAGCCGATCGAGGACTTCCTGGACCGCCACGGCTTCGGCAGCGCCTTCCGCGACTGGTACCTGCTGCCGATGCTGGGCTGCATCTGGTCCTGCCCCACCGACCAGATGCTGCGCTTTCCGGTCGGCACGATGATCCGCTTCTGCCACAACCACGGGCTGATCCAGGTGAACGACCGGCCGCAGTGGCACACGGTGGTCGGCGGCTCGCGCCAGTACGTGCGCAAGATGCTGCAGGCCATCCCCGACGCGCGGCTGCGCACCCCCGTGCGCGCGGTGCGGCGCAGCGCCGCCGGCGCCACGGTGGCCACCGACGCTGGCAGCGAACACTACGACGAGGTGGTGCTGGCCTGCCACAGCGACCAGGCCTTGGCGCTGCTGGCGGATGCCAGCCAGGCCGAACGCCAGCTGCTGGGCGCCATCCGCTACCAGCCCAACCGCGCCGTACTGCACACCGACACCGCGCTGCTGCCGCAGCGCCAGCTGGCCTGGGCGGCCTGGAACTACGAACGCGCCCCGCAGGACGCACAGGAGCAGTCGCGGGTGTGCCTGCACTACCTGATCAACAAGCTGCAGCCGCTGCCCTGGCGCACGCCGGTAGTGGTGTCGCTGAACCCGGTTCGGCGCATCGCGCCCGATCGGGTGATCGGCGAGTTCGGCTACAGCCACCCGGTGTTCGACTCCGCCGCGGTGGCCGCGCAGCGCCGGCTGGCCGAGATCCAGGGCGTGGCCCACACCTGGTTCTGCGGCGCCTGGACGCGCTACGGCTTTCACGAGGACGGTCTGATGTCCGGTAACGCGGTCGCTGCCGCGCTGGGCGAGCGTCTGGCCGCCGAGCCGGCCGTGGAGCGGGCGGCTGCATGAACGCGATGCCCGTCGCCCAGATCGGCCTGGGCCCGGTACGCCACCGCCGGCTGCGGCCGGTGGAGAACGCCTTCGCCTACGACACCTATTTCCTGATGCTGCCGATGCGCCGGCTGGCCGCCGAGCCCTGCCCGGCGCTGCAGCGCAACCGCTTCGGCCTGCTGAGCTTCCACGACCGCGACCACGGCGACGGCCGCGCCGACGCGCTGGACTGGCTGGATGAGCTGCTGCGCGCCGAAGGCATCGCCGATGCCGACGGCGAAGTCTGGCTGCAGACCTACCCGCGCGTGCTCGGCTACGTCTTCAAACCGGTCAGCTTCTGGTACTGCGAGCGCGCCGACGGCACGCTGGCGGCGATCGTCGTCGAGGTCAACAACACCTTCGGCGAGCGCCATTGCTACCTGCTGGCCGGCGAGCGCCTGGGCTACGGCCGCGACCTGCAGGCGCGCAAGGTGTTCCATGTCTCGCCCTTCAGCCACATCGTCGGCGGCTACCGCTTCCGCTTCCTGCGCAGTGCCGCCAGCGAACGCTGCGTGGTGCGCATCGACCACGAGGACGCCGACGGCGCGCTGCTGCAGACCAGCCTGTCCGGCCGGCTGCAGCCACTGACGAAGGCCAGCGCGCGCGCCGCCTTCTTCGGCGTGCCGCTGATGAGCTTCGGCGTCATCGCCCGCATCCACTGGCAGGCGCTGCGCGTATGGGTCAAGCGGGTGCCTTACGTGCCCAAGCCCGCCCCGCCTGACCGCTTCGTCACCCGTTGAACCCCGACTTTCGAGCCGATCCATGAGCCGCAGCACCACCCTTGCCCACCTGTCCCTGCCCTCCTCGGCGCCGGCCTCGGCCCGCGCCGTCTTCGGCCTGCTGCGCGGGCTGCGCACCGGCACGCTGGACCTGCAGCTGCCCGACGGCACGCAACTGCGCTTCGGCAGCGGGGCGGACCATGAACCGCGCGGCGCAATGCGGCTGCGCAACTGGAAGGTCTGCGGCGCCGCGCTGCGCAGCGGCGACATCGGCTTTGCCGAGAGCTTCATCGCCGAGGACTGGAGCACGCCCGACCTGGTGGCGCTGCTGAAGGTGTTCATCGCCAACCGCGACGCGGTCGAAGGCGCCATCTACGGCAGCTGGTGGGGTTCGCTGCTGTACCGCGCCAAGCACCTGCTGAACCGCAACTCGCGACGTGGCAGCCGCAAGAACATCCATGCCCACTACGACCTGGGCAACGCCTTCTACAAGCTTTGGCTGGACGAGACGATGAGCTACTCGGCGGCCTGGTTCGAGGGCCAGCCGCAGGGCGACCTGGTGCAGGCGCAGTGGGCCAAGGTGCGCCGTGCGCTGCAAGAGTGCCGCGTGCAACCCGGCCAGCGGCTGCTGGAGATCGGCTGCGGCTGGGGCGGTCTGGCCGAATACGCGACGAAGCACTTCGACGCGCAGGTCACCGGCGTCACCTTGTCCACCGAGCAGCTGGCCTTCGCGAATGAGCGGCTGGCCACGCAGGGCCTGGATGCCAAGGCGGATCTACGGCTGCAGGACTACCGCGACCTGAACGACGGCCCCTACGACGCGATCGCCTCGATCGAGATGTTCGAGGCGGTGGGCCGCGAGTATTGGCCCGGCTTCTTCGCCCAGCTGCACACGCTGCTGAAGCCGGGCGGCCGCGCCTGCCTGCAGACCATCACCATCCGCGACGACCTGTTCGAGCGCTACACCCGCTCCACCGACTTCATCCAGCAGTACATCTTCCCGGGCGGCCTGCTGCCCAGCCCGCAGGCCTTCCGCGAGCAGGCGGAACGCGCGGGCCTGCGCGTCGTCAACGAGCTGCGCTTCGGCGAGGACTATGCCGAGACGCTGCGCCGCTGGCGAGTGCGTTTCCTGGCCGAGGAGGCTGCCGTGCGCCGGCTGCGCTTCGACAGCCGCTTCATGCGCATCTGGGAGTTCTACCTGGCCTATTGCGAGGCGGCCTTCGCCACCGGCAATACCGACGTCATGCAGTTCACGCTGGAAAGGCCATGAAGCAGCCCCCCGCCCTGAACCGCCGCCGCGCCGCCTTGCTGTTGACGGCGCTGCCGCTGGCCGCCGTGGCCAGCCGCGCGCCGCAGCCGCTGCCGC
>JAFLDH010000312.1 GCA_017302505.1 Burkholderiales bacterium | reverse complement strand
CCGCCCAGGGTGCGCAGCGCGCGGTTGCTGCCCGATTGGCCGCCGCCGGTGGCCAGGCCGACCCCGCCGCCGACCACCCGGCCGACATTGCGCCCGGTGTTGTCGGTGACGGTCGTGGGGGTCACTGCGGTCACGCGCCCATACTGCACGCGGGTCTGTGCCAGCGCGATGGCGGGCAGCAATGCCAGCAAGGCCAGCACGGCGGGCCGCACTGCGACAGGCGTCGGGGGCGAAGGAAATCTGGGCATGGTGAAAGCTCCTGCAGAGATGCACGCGACAACACGCTATCGTGGCCTTCCCGCCGGCGCTTGCAAGGTTATAGGGTGATGAATTCTGCTTCGCTTCGGCCATGCCGGGCGGCACTAGGCTGGATTGCGGCGCGCCGGCATGGGCCGGTCACCGACATTGCCAATACGACCGCATTGACGAAGAGGCCATGAGTACCGCGCTACGACACTGGGAGCAGGCCTGCGCCCGCTCGCCGGCGCTGCGCCTGCTGGACGTGCACCTGCGCGGCATCGGCCAGGTGATGTTCCAGAACCATCCGCTCAGCGGGCTGCTGTTCCTGGCCGCGCTGGTCTGGGGCGCGGCCGCGGCCGATGCCTGGCCGGTGCTGTTCGGCGGCCTGCTCGGTCTGGTGGCGGGCACGCTCACCGCTTACGGCCTGCGCGCCGATGCGGCCAACCTGGCGGCGGGCCTGTACGGCTACAACGCGCTGCTGGTCGGCCTGGCGCTGCCCACCTTCCTGGAGCCCAGCGCGCTGCTGTGGTTCTACGTGCTGCTGGGCGGCGCGGTGTCGGTGGTGGGCACGCTGGGCACCGCGCAGGTGACCGGCACCTTCCGCGTGGCCGCGCTGACCTTCCCCTTCGTGCTCGTCACCTGGCTGCTGCTGCTGGCCACCTACGGCTTCGCCGGCCTGCAGGGCGCGGCGCTGCCCTATGCCAGCCAGGTGGCCCCGGTGGACCCGGCAGCCACCGATCCGCTGGACCTCGCGGCCTTTGCCGGCGGCGTGCTGCAGAGCATCTCGCAGGTGTTCCTCAAGGGCGATGCCGTCGCGGCGCTGCTGCTGCTGGCCGGGCTGGCGGTGGGCTCGATCGCTGCCGCGGTGTGGGGCCTGGTCGGCGCGCTGGTCGCGGTCGTCACCGCACACGCGCTGGGTGCGGAAAGCGACCTGGTCAGCGCCGGCCTGTTCGGCTTCAGCCCAGTGCTGACGGCCATTGCGCTGGGCGCGGTGTTCCACGCCGCCGACGCGCCGCGAGCGCGCGTCATCGGCTATGCGCTGCTGGGCACGGTGTTCACGGTGGTGGCGCAGGGCGCGCTGAACGTGCTGCTCACGCCCTTCGGCATCCCCACGCTGACGGCACCCTTCGTGCTGGTGACCTGGCTGTTCCTGCTGCCGCACGCGCCGGCGGCGTCCGGCAACGATGGCGGCTGACCCGGGGCCCGACACGCCGCCTCCGCCGGCCTGCCCGCGCGAGCGGGTGCTGGCGATCATGGCCCTGTTCCCGCTGGCCTTCATCGTGGCCGCGCTGCTGCTGGACACGCCGGCGGGGCTGTGGAACGGGCTGCTGGCCATCCTGAGCACGCGCGACACGCTGACCACCGACTACATGGGCCAGGGCGGCATCGGCGCGGCGCTGCTCAACGCCGGGCTGCTGACGTTGCTGGCACTGGCCTTCTACTGGCGCAGCGGCGCGGCGATGGGCGGCGGCGCGGTGGCCTGCCTGTGGCTGGTGCTGGGCTTCAGCCTGTTCGGCAAGAACCTGCTCAACGTGTGGGGCATCGTCGCCGGCGTGTGGCTCTATGCGCGCGTCAAGGGCGAGCCCTTCGGCAAGCACCTCAACACCGCCTTCTTCGGCGCCGCCCTGGCGCCGATCTTCAGCGAAATCCTGTTCAGCAGCGCGCTCACCTGGCAGACCAGCGTGCCGCTGGCGGTGGTGACCACCGTGGGGCTGGGCTTCGTGCTGGTGCCGGCGGCGGCGCATCTGTTCAGCGCGCACCAGGGCCATTCGCTCTACAACATGGGCTTCGTCGCCGGGCTGCTGGGCACGTTGACGGTGGCCATCTACAAGAGCTACGGCTTCGTGCCCGACCCGGTGTTCATCTGGAGCCAGGGGCACAACCGGCTGCTGGGCACGCTGCTGGTGGGGATGTTCGTGGCGATGGCCGCGATCGGCTTCGCGCTCGACCGCCAGGCCGGCGCGCGGCAATGGCGGCTGATGCGGCGCAGCGGCCGCGCGCCCAGCGACTACGTGGCCGATTTCGGCTTCGGCACCGCGCTGCTGAACATGGCGCTGACCGGGCTGATGGGCACGGCCTACGTGCTGGTGGTGGGCAGCGACCTGAACGGCCCGACCATCGGCGCCATCCTGTGCATCGTCGGCTTCTCGGCCTTCGGCAAGCACCCGGCCAACATCGTCTGGATCATGCTGGGCGTGTTCCTGGCCTCGATCACCAAGGACTGGAACGCTGCCGCGCCCTCGGCCGTGCTGGCGGCGCTGTTCGGCACCACCCTGGCGCCTATTGCCGGCCGCTTCGGCTGGCACTGGGGGCTGGTGGCCGGCTTCGTGCACTCGTCGGTGGCACAGACTGTGGGCCAGTTGCACGGCGGCCTGGTGCTATACAACAACGGCTTCGCCGCCGGGCTGGTGGCCGCCGTGCTCTTGCCGGTGATCCTGGCCCTTCGGGCTTCGACTCGGCAAGAGGACAACCGATGATGCGCCTGCTTTCTCCGTACTTGATCGGCGCCGCGCTGATCGCGCTGGCCGGCTGTGCCAGCCGACCGGTCAATCCGCCGATCGCGAAGGCCGATCCCCAGGCCGGCTACCGGTTCGAGACGCGTCTGGCCCAGGCCGGCATGAAGGAGAACCTGGTGATCCTGGCCTTCTCGGGCGGCGGCACCCGGGCGGCGGCCTTCTCCTACGGCGTGCTGGAATACCTGCGGCGCACCGAAGTGGTCGACGCGCAGGGCCGGACCTTCCGTCTGCTGGATGCAGTGGACGTGATCACCGGCGTGTCGGGCGGCAGCTTCACCGCGCTGGCCTACGGCCTGTATGGCGACAAGCTGTTCGCCGAATACGAGCAGCGCTTCCTCAAGCGCGACGTGCAGGGCGAGATCGTCTCCCGGGTGGTCAACCCCGCCCACTGGGGCACGCTGGCCGGGCCGGCCACCGGACGCTCCGAGGTGGCTGCGCAGCTCTACGACGAGATCCTGTTCAACGGCGCCACCTTTGCCGATCTGCAGCGCGGCCCGGGTCCGCTGGTGATGGCCTCGGCCACCGATCTGTCCACCGGCGCCCGCTTCATGTTCAGCCAACGCGTCTTCGACGTGATCTGCTCCGACCTCGGTGCGGTGCGGCTGTCGCGCGCCGCCGCGGCCTCGTCGGCGGTGCCGGTGGTGCTGTCACCGGTGACGCTGGACAACTATGGCGGCCAGTGCGGCTCTGGCGTGCCGGCCTCGCTGCAGCCCTTCCTCGATGCCGAGAACCCGCCGCGGCCGGCGGCGCGGGCCATCCGCTCGCTGCGCACCGAAGAAAGCTTCCGCGACAGCACGCGCCGCCCCTTCCTGCATCTGGTGGACGGCGGGGTGTCCGACAACGTCGGCATGCGCGGCGTGCTCGATACGCTGGAGATCAGCGAAGCGCTGCACGATGCCGGCCGCCCGTCGCCGCTGGATGGCACGCGGCGGGTGATCGTCTTCATCGTCAACTCGCTGTCCTCGCCGCCGACCGACTGGGATCTGTCGCAAACTCCGCCCGGCTCGGTGGAGGTACTGCTCAAGGCCACCGGCACGCCGATCGACGCCTTCTCCTACGAGGCCGTGGAACTGCTGCGCGACACTGCGGCGCGCTGGGCCACGCTGCGCAAGGTGCGTGATTCGGCCGCCATGGCCACCAACAAGGATCCCGCCGTGGCCGCGGCGGTGCGCGTGCCCGACGCCGAGATCTTCGCCATCGACGTGTCCTTCGCCGCGCTGAAGGACCCGGCCGAACGTGCCTACCTGAACCAGCAGCCCACCTCCTTCGTGCTCAGCGATGAAGCGGTCGACCGGCTGCGCGCCTCGGCCGGCAAGATCATTGCCGATTCGCCCGAGTTCCAGCGTCTGCTGAAGGACGTCGGCGCGCGGGTCGTGCCGGCAACCGCCAAGCCGTGATCTCGACCACCGCACGGAGGGCGCGGAGCGGGGCCGCGTGAGGCCTGGACGGCGCCTTGCCGTTGCGCTGGGCGCCAGTGTCGGCCTGGCCGCGGCCGCCGTGGTCGTCGCGTTCGCAGCGGGCCTGCGCCTGGACCTTTCCCGCTGGCGCGGCACCGTGGCGCAACAGGCGTCCGACGCGCTCGGCCGCCCGGTCGCGCTGGAGGGTGCGTTGCAGCTCTCTCTGGGCCGCACGCTGCAGCTGCGCACCGGCGGCCTGCGCATCGGCAACCCGGCTGGCTTTGGCACGGCCAGCTTCGTGGCCGTCGGTTCCGCCACCCTGCGCGCGGACCTGTTCGATGTGCTGCGTGGCCGGCTGCGGCTGCGCGGCATCGAGGCCAGCGATGTGGAGCTGCATTTCGAGCGCGCCCAGGATGGGCGTGCCAACTGGCACTTTCCGCCGGCAGAGGCAGCGGCGTTGGCGCGTCCGATGATCGATCTCGGGCCCATCAAGCTGCAGCGTTTGCTGCTGGACTATCGCGACCTGCGCACGGCCACGCACCACGGGCTGGCGCTGGACGAGCTGACGGCCGTCGCCGGGCCGCACGATGCGCTGCGCCTGACATTGAAAGGTGTGGACGAGGAACGGCAGGCCTACCGGCTGCGGCTGGAAGGCGGCAGCCTGCAGGCCTGGCAGCAGGCCGCCGAGCCCTGGCCCTTGCGTGGCGAATTCAAGTCCGGCAACGCCTGGTTGCAGCTGCAAGGCGCCGTCGATGCGCCACGGGGCCAGGCCCGGCTGCAGTTTGGTGCGGGCGCCGATGACATCGCGCGGATCGCCCGGCGGCTGGGTGCACAGGTGCCGGAGGCAGGCGGCGCCGTCTACCTCAGCGGCAGCGTCGAGGCCCGCGCCGGCGCGTTGGGCTTCACCGACCTGCAGGGCCGCTGGGGTGACGCCACGCTCTCGGGCGCACTGCGCTGGCAGAGCGGCGCCGACCGGCAGCGCCTGAGTGGTGCATTGCAGGTGTCCCAGCTCGACCTGCGGCCCTGGCTGCAGGCCGCAGCGCCGGCCTCTGCCGGGCTGCCGCAGGACGAGCCGGCCTGGCTGCGCACGCCGCTGCGCACGCTGTTGCCTTGGGATCTGGCGCTGGAACTGAGCCTGGGGCGTGCCATCGGGCTGCCGGTCGCGTTGACCGATGCCAGGCTGACGCTGCAGGCCGATCGCGCCGGCCTGCGCGCACCGCTGCGTGCCACGGTGGCCGGTGCGGCGCTGTCGGGCCAGGTCGATCTGGACCTGAGCGCCGCGGTGCCCGCCCTGGCGCTGCGGCTGGACAGCCGTGACCTGGTGCTGCAGACGCTGGTGCAGGCCTGGCCGGCCCTGCAAGGCCTGCAGGGCCAGGTGGGGCAGGCCCGCCTGCGCCTCGGCGGCCAGGGCGACACCCTGGCGGCGGTGCTGGACCGGATCGAGGGCAGCTTCGACATGGCGGCGGTGCACGGCCGCTTCCACCCGCGCGATGCGGCGCGACCGTTCGACTTCGCGCTCGACACGCTGCGCCTCGAAGCCGGGCCGGGCGCGCCGCTAAAAAGTATTTAACGTTTCACAAAATCCGATGAACCAGAGCGGCTCTTTAATTGAGCTGCTGAAGAACATTCCCTCTGTTTCTGTTGATGCAGACGGAAATGTAAGCCTGAGGGGTAATACTAATG
>JAFLDH010000311.1 GCA_017302505.1 Burkholderiales bacterium | reverse complement strand
CGCCGCCCACCACGACCAGCGTGCGCGCGCCGGCATTCCGCTCGGCCAGGCGCCGGAGCATTTCCTCGATCGGCCGCACCGGCAGGCCGTGCTGGCGTGCACCGGGCAGGCTGTCCAGGTCGGCCTCCGGGCCGGTGTCGACGGACAACAGCTCGTAGCCGAGGCGCTGTCCGTCATCCAGCGTGACCTGCCGCGCCCCGGCATCCAGCGTCAGCGCGCGCGCCAGCTGCAGCTGTACGCCAGCGGCCGCGGCCAGCGGCGCCAGCGGGATCGCGCATTGATCGGCGCTGTAGTGGCCGGCCAGCAGCCCGGGCACCATGCCCGAATACATCTGCCGCGCATAAGGCGTGACCAGCGTGGCCTGCAGCCCCGGCAGCGGCTGGCGCGCCAGCGCGTCCAGCACCTGCACATGCGCATGGCCGCCGCCCAGCAGCAGCAGGCGTGGCAGCGGCTTCATCGCAGCGCCAGCCCCGCCAGGTAGCCCCGCCCGTGGCCGCCGCTGTTGTCGGCATCGGCACCCACCAGCACGGCGCTGATGCGCGGCAGCTCGCGCAGCTCGTCGCCGAAGACGGCCAGCACGTCGGCGCGCAGCATGCGCCGTTCCTCGCGCCATTGGCCCAGCGGGCTGTCGCGGCCCTGCAGCACCATCCAGCGCACCCGGCGGGTGTAGGCATTGGGCAGCACGCTGCCGGCGGGCAGGCTGCGGTCCCACACGTAGCACAGCGTGGCCGAGGGCAGCGGCTCGCCGCTGAGCCAACGGGCCAGCCGCAGCTGCTGACGCTCGACGAAGGGGATGCCCTCCAGCGGCGCATCCATCAGCACGCAGACCTTCAGCCCCGCATCGTCGCCGCCCTTGCGCTGCAGGTCGGCACCCTCGATGGCCTGATCCAGCCGCCAGCGCCACGACAGCTGGGCCTGCGGGTCCACGGGCTGCGCCAGCGCGTGCACCAGGTTGCCGTAGCTGCCCGGCGATTCGATGCGCAGCGCCCCCTGGCCGTCCAGCTCGACCCGCGTGAAGCGGGTGCGCGGCAGCGTCTGCTGGGGCAGCAGCACCTCTCGCCAAGGCGGCGACGGCGAGGCCCCCGGGCCATCGAGCGGCGCCAGCAGGGAGGCACCCGGCACCGGCTGCGCCAGCGCGGCACCGCCCAGCATCAAGGCGATGACGGCCCCGCGGCTCACCGCCCCACCGCGTTGAGCGACCAGTCGTAGTCCAGGAAGCCGGGCGACAGCGCACGCTCGCGCAGCTGGCGCTGCACCTCCGGCTGGTCGCTCAGCTGGGTGGCGTAGCGCGCGAACACGTCGTTCAGCTGCCGGTAGCCCAGCCAGCCCTGTTCCCAGTCCTCGCGGAACCACTTGAAGATCATGCTCACCTCGAGCTTGCCGGCGGTCGCGCGGTTGCGCGTGCCGTCGCTCATGAAGCGTTGCATGCCGTCGTCGAACTGCGCCTCCAGCTTCGGCGCGGTGAAGGCTTCGTTGCGCAGCGCCGGGCAGCCGATGGACGCACAGTTCACCGCCGCATGTACCCGCGGGTCCTGGTAGCGCGGGCGTAGCTGCTCGTGCTCGATCCAGTCCAGGTGGCGCTGTTCGCCCAGCAGCACGAAGAACTTCTTCTTCCACGGGCTTTGCAGCAGCGAGCCCAGGTCCTTGATGGACTTCAAGTCCGGCCAGCGCGTCAGGATCAGCTCCACCGTGAAGGCGTTGTAGGCGTTCACCAGGAAGGCCATCTGCTGCGCGCGGCTCCAGCGCTCGAACTCCGCCGGCGGCACCGCGCTCATTGCGTCGAGCACTTGCTTCAGCGCCGCCCGGTCGGCCTGGAAGCCGTTGTAGTCGACGCGGCTTTGCTTCTGGTCGGGCAGCCAGCGCACGTGCTTCTTCAGCAGGCCGTCCCAGGCGGCATAACCGTGGTCGAACTGCGCCCAGGCCGGGGCGCACAGCAGCAGCAGCGTCAACCACCGCAGGGTCTTGCGCATCCTCATCCTCTTTGCCAGTCATGGAAGCGCTGCACCCAGCGCAGCAGGCCGTGCGGCTGGTGGGCGCGCTTCCATTCGCCGGCCGCGTACTTGTTGGCCTCGGCCAGCGTCGGGTAGGTGTGGATGGTGCCGAGGATCTTGTTCAGCCCCAGCCCATGCTTCATCGCCAGCACGTACTCGGCCAGCAGCTCGCCGGCGTGCGCGCCGACGATCGTCACGCCAAGGATGCGGTCCTTGCCTGGCACGGTGAGCACCTTGACCCAGCCGTGCGCGGCGCTGTCGGCAATCGCCCGGTCCAGATCGTCGATGCCGTAGCGCGTCACTTCATAGGCGATGCCCTTCTCCTTGGCCTCCTGCTCGTTCAGGCCGACGCGCGCCACCTCCGGGTCGATGAAGGTGCACCAGGGGATCACCGAGTAGTCGACCTTGAACTTCCTGAACGCACCGAACAGGCCGTTGACCGCCGCGTACCAGGCCTGGTGCGCGCCGACGTGGGTCAGCTGGTAGGGCCCGGCCACATCGCCGGCGGCCAGGATGTTGGGGTAGACGGTCTGCAGGTACTCGTTGGTCTGCACGGTGCGGTTCACCGGGATGCCCAGTTCCTCCAGCCCGAAGCCCTGCACCCGCGCTACCCGGCCCACCGCGCACAGCAGCTGGTCGAAGGCGATGCGCCGGGTCTGGCCGCCGGCTTCGACGACGATGAACTGCTGCTCGCCTTCCTTCTCGCAGCGCAGCGCCTTGTGGCCGGTGAGCACGGTCACGCCGTCGGCTTCCAGCACCCGGCGGGCATAGGCCGAGACTTCCTCGTCCTCGCGCAGCATCAGCCGCGGCGCCATCTCCACCTGGGTGACCTGCGCGCCCAGCCGGGCGAAGGACTGCGCCAGCTCGCAGCCGATCGGCCCGCCGCCCAGCACCATCAGCCGCGCCGGCAGTTCGCGCAGGCCCCACAGCGTGTCGCTGGTCAGGAAGCCTACCTCCTGCAGCCCCGGCAGCGGCGGCACGAAGGGTGCCGCACCGGTGGCGACGACGATGCTGCGCGTGCTCAGCACCTGCTCGCCGCCGTTCTCGCGCTCGATCTTCACATGCCACGGGTCGACGATGGTCGCCCGGCCCTGCACCACGTCCACGCCCAGCGCGGTGTAGCGCTCGATCGAATCGTGCGGCTCGATGTCGCGGATCACCTTGGCCACGCGTTCCATCACCTGCGCGAAGTCGATGCGCGGCTCGGTAGGCTGAAGGCCGTAGTCGGCGGCATCGCGCATCTGCCGGGCCAGGGTGGCGGTCTTGATCAGCGCCTTGCTGGGCACGCAGCCATAGTTCAGGCAGTCGCCGCCCATCCTGTGCATCTCCACCAGCGTGACCTTGGCCTTGACCACGGCGGCGATGTAGCTGGTCACGAGCCCGGCCGCGCCAGCGCCGATGACCACCAGGTTGCGGTCGTAGGTCTTGGGCTTGCGATCGGCCCACCGGGCGTAGACCTTGCGCCGCTGCACCGCCTCGACAAGCTTCTTGGCCACCAGCGGGAACAGGCCCAGCAGCACGAAGGAGCCGATCAGCCCCGGCGACAGGATGCCCTGCAGCGAGCGGATCTGCGCCAGCTGCGTGCCGGCGTTGACGTACACCAGCGTGCCGGCCAGCATGCCCAGCTGGCTGACCCAGTAGAAGGTGGCGGCCTTCATCGAGGTCAGCCCCATCAGCAGGTTGATGACGAAGAAGGGGAACACGGGCACCAGCCGCAGCGTGAACAGGTAAAAGGCGCCTTCGCGCTCGATGCCGCGGTCGATGTCGGCCAGGCGGGTGCCGAACTTGGACTTCACCGCATCGCGCAGCACGTAGCGCGACACCAGCATGGCCAGGGTGGCGCCCAGGCTGGAGGCGAAGGAGACGACCAGGGTGCCCACCCACAGGCCGAAGATGGCGCCGCCCAGCAGCGTCAGGATGGCCGCACCGGGCAGCGACAGCGCCGTCACCGCCACGTAGATGCCGAAGAAGGCGCCGATCACCTGCAGCGGATGGGCCTGGTATAGCGCGGCGAAGTCCTCGCGCGCACCGCGGATGTACTCCAGGCTGAAGTAGCGCCCCAGGTCCAGCGCGAAGAAGGCCGCCACCAGCGCCATCAGCACGGCCAGCAAGAGCAGTTTGCGCGGGTTCATCGTGGCCTTGGAGTCGTGGGTGGCGGGCGGACCTTACACCCGGAAGGCCCGCCAGCCGCCGAGCAGCCGGGTGGCGATGGTCAGCGCGCACAGCGCCGCAAAGCCGTAGGCCCACCCGGCGAAGTGCTGCGGCCACAGGCACATCAGCACGAAGCAGATCAAGGTTTCGCTGGCCTCGGTCAGGCCGCCCAGGTAGTACAGGCCCTTCTGCGGATAGTCCTCGCTCTTCAGCCCGCGGCGCTCGGCCAGCACCGCAAAGGCCAGGAAGCTGGAGCCGGTGCCCATGAAAGCCGCCAGCAGCACGGCCGCGGGCAGCGCATTCGCCGCCGGGTCGGCCAGCGCAAAGGCCAGCGGGATGCTGGCGTAGAACAGGAAGTCCAGCGTGATGTCCAGAAACGCGCCGCGGTCGGTGGGCTGCGTCAGCCGCGCCACCGCGCCGTCCAGCCCGTCCATCAGCCGGCTGGCCAGCAGCAACGCCAGCCCGGCCATGAAATGGCCCAACGCGATGCCTGCGGCGGCTGCCAGGCCCAGCGCGAAGCCGAAGAGCGTGATGCCATCGGCGCCGATGCCGGCGCGCACCAGCCCGTGGGCGATGCGTTCGAGTGCAGGCTTCAGCAGCGCAAGCGCAGCGCGGTCGAGCATCGGCGGCGGAGGCGCGGATTCATGGCCGCATCGTAGGCGAGGCCAGCCACCGCCTGTGCAGCCAGGCATCCACCGACCAGCGGCCCGGCCCCCACAGCAGCAGGCCCAGCAGCAGGCTGCCCCAGAAGTGGTGCTGCTGCAGCGCCGCCGGCGGGATGTCCACCAGGCTGATGACCGCCACCGCGTTGACGACGAACAGCCCCGCCGCCGCGAAGCGGCCGAACAGGCCCAGCACCAGCAGCACCGGCAGCAGCAGCTCGCCGCCGGTGCCCAGCCAGGCCGCCAGCGCGGGGGGCAGCAGCGGCACGCGGTATTCGTCGGCAAACAGCGCCAGCGTGATGTCCCAGTCGCGCAGCTTGGTCAGGCCCGCGAGGAAGAAGACCTGCGCCACGTACACGCGCGCGGCCAGCAGCGCCAGCGGCTGCAGCGCCTCGAGCCAGCCGATCAGCGGTTGGGCGCGGTGCAGCGCCAGGCGGGCCAGTGAACTCATGACACAGTGTCTCCAGATGAAGGTTCCACGGCGGCCAGCCAGCCGCCTTGCAGGGCCTGCGGCAGCCACTGGCCGAAATCGAAGCCGGTGCCTGCGGCGTCCAGCGCCGCGCCCAACGGTTGCGCCTGCCACAGCGCGCGCATGAAACGCGCGTCGGCCTCGGGCAGCGCCTGCACCCGGGCCTGCAAGCCATCGCGCCAGACCAGCGCACATTCGCCGCGTCCCGCGGCAAAGGCCGCGCGCACCTGGGCAAAGCGGTCTTCGTCCGCGCGGCGGTGCGCCAGCCAGATGCTGGCCACCGGGTGCGCCGAATCGCACAGCGCCAGCCCTTCGGCCAGCCGCAGCCGCAGGCCTGCGGGATCGGCCAGCGCCAGCTGCTGCAGTCCGACCACCGCGCCCTGATCGGCCGCCTGTTCGGCGCAGTGCACGGCCCAGTCCAGGCGTGCCACGTCGGCCAGGTAGGGCTCGTCGGCCAACTGCGGCGCATCGGCGATGAAGCCGGGCAGGCCCTCGCCCCATTGCGCGATGTCGCCGCGCTGCGGCGGCCTGGCAAACCACAGCGCGCGGGCCAGCGCGGCGAAGGATTCCTCGCCCACCAGCTG
>JAFLDH010000310.1 GCA_017302505.1 Burkholderiales bacterium | reverse complement strand
GCCGCCGCCGCCCGAAGTGGCGGTGGTCACGGTGTCGACGCAGACGGCGCCGCTGGTGACCGAGCTGCCGGGCCGCGTCGAGGCCTCGCGCGTGGCGCAGGTGCGTGCACGCGTCAACGGCATCGTGCAGAAGCGCCTGTTCCAGGAAGGCAGCGACGTCAAGGCCGGGCAGCTGCTGTTCCAGATCGACCCGGCGCCGTACCAGGCGGCGGTAGACAGCGCCAAGGCCGCGCTGGCCAAGGCGCAGGCCAACCTGACGCAGGCCAAGGAGCTGGCCACGCGCTACAAGCCGCTGGCGGACGCACGCGCGATCAGCAGCCAGGAGTACGTCAACGCGCAGGCCGCGCAGGCACAGGCCGAGGCCGACGTGGCCGCGGGCCTGGCGGCGGTGCGCACCGCCCAGCTGAACCTGGGCTACGCCAGCGTCACTGCGCCGATCTCCGGCCGCATCGGCCGCGCCCTGGTCACCGAAGGCGCGCTGGTGTCGGCGACCGAAGCCACGCAGTTGGCGCTGATCCAGCAGATCGACCCGGTGTACGTCAACTCCACGCAGGCGGTGGCCGAGGTGGCGCGGCTGCGCAAGGCAACCAGCGCGGCGCCGAAGGACCTGTCGGCGGTGCGCATCGTGCTTGACGACGGCAGCGAGCTGCCGCAGCGCGGCCGGCTGCTGTTCGCCGACCTGTCGGTGGACCCGACCTCGGCGCAGATGACGCTGCGCACCGAGGTCGCCAACCCGCAGGGGCTGCTGCTGCCCGGCATGTACGTGCGCACGCGGCTCGTGCAAGGGCAGATCGCCGGCGCGATGCTGGTGCCGCAGCAGGCGGTGACACGCGGCCCGCAGGGCGACAGCGTGCTGGTCGTCGGCGAAGACGGCAAGGCGGCGACGCGCAACGTGAAGATCGGCGGCACCTCGGGCTCGAACTGGATCGTGCTCGACGGCCTGAAGGCCGGCGAGCAGGTGATCGTCGAAGGCTTCCAGAAGATGCGCCCCGGCGCAGCGGTGAAGCCGGTGCCCTGGACGGGCGCGGCGGCGCGCCCCGTGCCAAACGCCGCCAGCGCACCCGCCTCGGCGGCCAGCCGCTAAGGGCCCCGCGGCATGGCCAAGTTCTTCATCGACCGGCCCATCTTCGCGTGGGTCATCGCGCTGTTCATCATCGTCGGCGGCGCCGTGTCCATCACGCAGCTGCCGGTGGCACAGTACCCGACGGTGGCGCCGCCGGCGATCGTCGTCACCGTCACCTACCCGGGCGCGTCGGCCAGGACGCTGCAGGACAACGTGCTCACGGTCATCGAGCAGGAGATGAACGGCTCGCCCGGCCTGGCCTACATGGAGTCGGTGGCCCAGGCCAACGGCACTGGCACGCTGACGCTGACCTTCTCGCCCAACACCAACCCCGACCTGGCGCAGGTGGACGTGCAGAACCGCCTGAGCCGCGCCTCACCAAGGCTGCCGGCGGCGGTGACGCAGCAGGGCGTGCGCGTCGACAAGTCGCGCAGCAACTTCCTGCTGTTCACCATCCTCACCTCCACCGACCCGGCCTACGACCCGGTGGCGCTGGGCGACTACGCCTCGCGCAACGTGCTGCCGGAGATCCAGCGCATCCCCGGCGTCGGCCAGGCGCAGCTGTTCGGCACCGAACGCGCGATGCGCATCTGGATCGACCCGGCCAAGCTGGTGGGCTATGGCATGTCGGTGGCCGACGTCAACAGCGCCATCCGCGCGCAGAACGCGCAGGTGTCGTCGGGCACGCTGGGCGACCTGCCCAACCTGAAGGACCAGACGATCTTCGCCACCATCGTGGTCGACGGCCAGCTGTCCAATGTCGAGCAGTTCGGCAACATCGTGCTGCGCGCCAACGCCGACGGCTCCAGCGTGCGCATGCGCGACGTGGCGCGCATCGAGCTCGGCGCGCAGACCTACGCCACCTCGGCACGGCTCAACGGCAAGCCCTCCACCGGCATCGGCGTGCAGCTGTCGCCCACTGGCAATGCGCTGCAGACGGCGAAGGCGGTGCGCGAGCGTATGGCCCAGCTGCAGCAGTACTTCCCGCCGGGCATGAGCTACGCCATCCCCTACGACACCTCGCGCTTCGTGCAGATCTCCATCGGCAAGGTGGTGGAAACGCTGCTCGAGGCGGTGGCGCTGGTGTTCCTGGTGATGTTCCTGTTCCTGCAGAACTGGCGCTACACCATCATCCCGACCATCGTCGTGCCGGTGGCACTGCTCGGCACCTTCACGGTGCTGCTGACGCTGGGCTATTCGATCAACGTGCTCACCATGTTCGGCATGGTGCTGGTGGTCGGCATCGTCGTCGACGATGCGATCGTCGTGGTCGAGAACGTCGAGCGCATCATGAGCGAGGAGGGTCTGCCGCCGCTGCAGGCCACGCGCAAGGCGATGGGGCAGATCTCCGGCGCCATCGTCGGCGTCACCGTGGTGCTGATCTCGGTGTTCGTGCCGCTGGCCTTCTTCACCGGTGCGGTAGGCAACATCTACCGCCAGTTCTCGGTGGTGATGGCCGCGTCGATCGCGTTCTCGGCCTTCCTGGCGCTGTCGCTCACCCCCGCGCTGTGCGCCACGCTGCTCAAGCCGGTGGCCGCCGGCAGCCACCATGCCAAGGGCGGCTTCTTCGGTTGGTTCAACCGCGGCTTCTCGGCCACGGCTAAGGGCTACGAAGGCCTGCTGGGCAAACTGCTGAGCCGCAGCCTGCGCATGATGCTGGTGTACTTGGCGATCATCGCCGGCGTCATCTGGCTGGTGCTGCGCTTGCCCAGCTCCTTCCTGCCCAACGAGGACCAGGGCTACATCATCGTCAACGTGCAGCTGCCGCCCGGCGCCACCGCCAACCGCGCGCTGGCGGTGATGGAACAGGTGGAAGGCTTCATCCTCAAGCAGCCCGAGGTCAGGAGCATGGTCAGCGTGCTCGGCTTCAGCTTCTCCGGCCAGGGGCAGAACGCGGCGCTGGCCTTCGTCACGCTGAAGGACTGGCACGAGCGCGAAGGCCCGGGGCAATCGGCGCAGGCGCTGGCCGGCCGCGCCTTCGGCGCGCTGATGGGCGTGAAGGACGCGTTCATCTTCCCGCTGAGCCCGCCGCCGATTCCCGAGTTGGGCACCGGCACCGGCTTCAACTTCCGCCTGCAGGACCGCGGCGGCAACGGCCACGACGCGCTGGTGGCGGCGCGCAACCAGCTGCTGGGCGCGGCCGGGCAGAGCAAGCTGCTGGCGGGCGTACGCCCCGACGGGCTGGAGGACGCGCCGCAGCTGCGCATCGACATCGACCGCGACAAGGCGGCGGCGCTGGGCGTGGGCTTCGACGCCATCAACCTGGTGATCTCCACCGCTTTCGGCTCGACCTATGTCAACGACTTCCAGAGCCAGGGCCGGCTGCAGCGCGTGGTGGTGCAGGCCGATGCCGCCGAGCGCATGCAGGGCGACGACATTCTGCAGCTGCGTGCCATCAACAACCGCGGCCAGCTGGTGCCGCTGTCGGCCTTCGCGAGCACGCGCTGGATCACCGGGCCGATGCAGCTGATCCGCTACAACGGCTACCCGACGATGCGCATCGCCGGCGACGCCGCGCCCGGTGTCAGCAGCGGCACGGCGATGGCCGAGATGGAGCGGCTGGCGGCGCAGCTGCCGCCGGGCTTCGGCTTCGAATGGACCGGGCAGTCGCGCGAGGAGCGTCTGGCCGGCGCCACCGCGCTGTACCTGTTCGGCTTCTCGCTGCTGGCGGTGTTCCTGTGCCTGGCGGCGCTGTACGAAAGCTGGTCGATCCCCTTCTCGGTGCTGCTGGTGGTGCCGCTGGGCGTGCTCGGCGTGATCCTGGGCACCGAGCTGCGCGGCTACAGCAACGACGTGTACTTCAAGATCGGCTTGATCACCATCATCGGCCTGTCGGCGAAGAACGCGGTGCTGATCATCGAGTTCGCCAAGGAGCTGCAGGCGCAAGGCAAGAGCGCGCTGGAGGCGGTGCTGCAGGCGGCGCACCTGCGCTTCCGGCCGATCATCATGACCTCGATGGCCTTCACGCTGGGCGTGCTGCCGCTGGCCATCGCCAGCGGGGCGGGTTCGGCCAGCCAGCGCTCGATCGGCACCGGCGTGATGGCCGGCATGATCAGCGCGACGCTGCTGTCGGTGCTGTTCGTGCCGGTGTTCTATGTGGTGGTGCGGCGCTGGTTCAAGGGCAGCGAGCGCCAGCGCAAGCTGCATGCGCACGAGCTGGATGCGCCGGCGGCGGAGGGACGGTCATGAAGCGGCTCGGTCTGATGAGCCTGGCGCTGCTGCTAAGCGGCTGTGCGTCGATGGCGCCGCCGTACGAGCGGCCGGCAGCGCCGGTGGCGGCGAGCTTCCCTGAGGCCACGCAGGCTGCGGCGGCCGGCGCTGCCACCACGCAGCCGGCGGCCGACATCGACTGGCAGCAGTTCTTCACCGACCCGCGGCTGAAGGCGCTGATCGGCCTGGCGCTGCAGAACAACCGCGATCTGCGCGTGGCGGTGCTGAACGTGGAGCGGGTGCGTGCGCAGTACCAGGTGCAGCGTGCCGAGCTTTTCCCGACGCTGGTGCTCGGCGCCACCGGCCTGGCGCAGCCGCAGAGTGCGGGCGGCAACGTCTACACCGCCGGCCTCAACATCACCGGCTACGAGCTGGACCTGTTTGGCCGCGTGCGCAGCCTGACCGACGCCGCGCTGCAGCAGTACTTCGCCAGCGAAGAGGCGCGCAAGGCCGCGCAGATCAGCCTGGTGGCGGCCGTGGCCAATACCTACCTGACGCTGCTGGCCGACGACGAGCAGCTGGCCGTGGCGCGCAAGACGCTGGAATCGCGCGAGGAAGGCTACCGCCTGCTGAAGCTGAAGTTCGACAACGGCGCGCTGTCCGAGTACGACCTGGCGCAGGCGCAGACGCTGGTGGAAGGCGCACGCGCCGCGGTGGCGCTGCTGCAGCGCCAGCGGCTGCAGGGCGAGAACGCGCTGGTGCTGCTGGTGGGCCAGCCGCTGCCGGACGGGCTGCCGCCGCCACGCACGCTGGCATCGCAGGGCTTGCTGGCCGAGCTGCCGGCAGGCCTGCCGTCGGACCTGCTGGAGCGCCGGCCCGATGTGCGCCAGGCCGAAGCCCAACTGCAGGCCGCCAATGCCAACATCGGCGCGGCCAAGGCGGCCTTCTTCCCGACCATCACGCTCACCGGCAGCATCGGCCTGGCCAGCCCCGAGCTAAGCGGGTTGTTCGACAACCGCGCCTGGCAGTTTGCGCCACGCATCACCGTGCCGATCTTCGACGCCGGCGCCAACCAGGCCAACCTGGAAGTCAGCCAGACCAACCGCGACATCGCGGTGGCGCTGTACCAGCGCAGCATCCAGGTGGCGTTCCGCGAGGTGGCCGATGCGCTGGCCGGCCGCGCCACCTACAGCGAGCAGCTTCGCGCGCAGCAGGCGCAGACGCAGGCCGAGCAGAAGCGCTCGGACCTGGCCGAGCTGCGCTTCCGCAACGGCATCGCCAGCTTCCTGGACGTGCTGGACGCGCAGCGCGCGCTGTTCCAGACGCAGCAGGCGACCATTCTGGTGCAGGCGGCGCAGCAGCAGAACCTGGTGACGCTGTACAAGGTGCTGGGTGGCGGCTGGACCGAGCCGAAGGCGCAGTGACTACACTCGGCCGATGAACCTCGCCTGGCCCGAGCGGCTTGCCACGCGTGACGGTCTGCAGCTGCAGCTGCAGGCCTGGCCGGCCGCCGCAGCGACGCGCGGCAACGTGCTGATCGTGCATGGCCTGGGCGAGCATATCGGCCGCTACCGCCACGTGGCGGCGCAGCTCAACGCCTGGGGCTGGGGTGCCTTCGGCTACGACCAGCGCGGCCATGGCCGCAGCGCAGGCCCGCGCGGCGCCATCGCGCAAGCGGACGACCTGCTGCACGACCTGGCCGCGGTGATCGACGCCGTGCGGGCCGCGCG
>JAFLDH010000031.1 GCA_017302505.1 Burkholderiales bacterium | reverse complement strand
CCGTCTGCCACCGGAATTTTTGCTGTGGCCGCGCAGATCGCCCACGGCCGCGATGCGGCCGCCGCGCAGCCCCACGTCGGCGTCGAAGCGCGGCGAGCGCGTGCCGTCGATGACGGTGCCGCCTTCGATCAGCAGGTCGAACGGTTCGGACATGAGGTGCACTCCAGCGGCCATGGCGTGTGCGATTCTGCATCGACCACGCGCGGCATCCCCTCATGCGGCAGGCCAGAATGCGGGCCTGCCTTGCCACCCGCCTGCCCATGCCGCCACCGCCCCGTCCTCAGACCAATGGCAACCCGCTGCTGGAGATCCTGATCGCCGTCGTCGCGCCGGCGGTGATCCTGATGCGCTTCAGTGGCGAGCAACACCTTGGCGCGCTGAACGCGCTGCTGGTGGCGCTGGCCTTTCCGCTGGGCTGGGGCCTTTGGGGGCTGCTGCGCCAGCGCAAGCTGGGCTTCGTGCCTGTGCTGGGCGTGCTGAGCACGCTGCTCACCGGTGGCATTGGCCTGCTGAAGCTGGATGCGCAGTGGCTGGCCGTGAAGGAAGCGGCCGTGCCCGCCTTCATCGGCCTGGCGGTGCTCATCTCGACACGCACCCGCTGGCCGCTGATCCGCATGCTGGTCTACAGCCCGCAGCTGGTGGACGTGGCGCGGGTGGATGCGCAGCTGGCCGCGCGCGGCACCGGCCCGGCCTTCGAGCGGCGGCTGCGCAACGGCACGCTGCTGCTGGCCGGCACCTTCTTCTTCTCGGCGGTGATGAACTACCTGCTGGCGCGCTGGATCGTCACCAGCCCGGCCGGCACCGAGGCCTTCAATGCCGAGCTGGGCCGCATGACGCTGCTGAGCTATCCGATCATCGCGCTGCCGGGCATGGCCATGACCGTGGCGGTGCTGTACTACGTGATCCACGGCGCGCGCCAGCTGACGGGGCTGACGTTGGGCGAGATGCTGCACCACCACGAGCCACCCGCGCCCAAGTAAGGCCGGCCGGCGCCGCCACGGGCGCCTGCAACCGCCGACGCCGATCAGGCGGCCTGCCGCAGCCCCTGGGCCAGCTGGCGCAGGTCCAGCACCGGCAGCATGCGTTGCTGCGCGCCTTCACCCACCAGCGCCATCGGGCGGCTGCCCCCCGACAGGCCGCCATGCTGCAGGGTCGGTTGCCAGGCGCTGGGTTCGATGGCCTTCAGGCCCGCCACGGCAAAGCCCACCAGGTCGTCACCCGATTCCACCACCAGCACGCTGGCCGACGGACCCGGCGCCCAGTCGCTGGCCGAATGCAGCTGCCCCAGGCTGAGCACCGGGATCGAACGGCCCCGGTTCACCATCACGCCCATCACCGGCCCGCCGTGCCCCAGCACCGAGGTGGCGGGCGCATAGGGAAGGATCTCGCTGACCTGCTCCAGCGGCGTGGCGATCTCCACGTCCAGGTCGTAGGTCAGCATCGTGCGCTCCGGGCTGGCGGCTCCGGCTGCACCGGCCCGGCCGCCCTTGGCGTCAGCCGTGCTGCGCAGGCTGGCCAGGGCCTGTACTTCGTCGTCAGCGCACAGTGCCGCGCTGTGCAACAGCAGACACGGCGCCGCCATGCCGGGCTGCGCTGCAGGCTCCATGCCCGGCACCAGGCTGGCCGGCAGCACCCCCGCGAAAAGCTGCGGACGCGGCAGCGCAAAGGCTGGCAGCGCCATCACATCGGCCGAGGTGGTGGGCACGATGTCCAGCACCGCGTCCACCAGGAAGGCCACGCTGCCGCCGCCCAGCCGCATGACGAAGGCCTGGCGGGATGCGGCCGGCGCCTGTGGGCCGATGCCGCACAGCGCCAGCAGGTCCAAGGCCGGCACCTCTTCGCCGCCATGGTCGAGCACGCCGCGGCAGGCGCCGCGCGCCAGCACCGAGTCGCGCAGCACCGGATTGGCCAGCGTGCAATGCACGGCAATGGCATCGATGGCCAGCGTGATGGCGCCGCAGCGCACCAGCATCATCGGCACCGCGGTCGTGCCCGCGGCCGCAACGGCCGCATCCGCGGCATCTGCGTCGGGCGTGGCCTCGCCGTGCTGCATCTGGCGCCCGGGTTCGGGGTCGCACACGCGTGGCAGCTGCGGCAGTGCCGCCAGGGCGGCGGGGTCGAGCACGCTGACGCGCTGCGCATCGTCCACCTGCAGGCAGGCGCTGAACAGCAGCGGCAACGTGCCCGATGTGCGGACCTGTGCCAGACGCGATGGCTCGGCGGCAAACACGCTGCCCACGCTGTCGGCCAGCAGCCCGAGGATCGTGCCCTCATGCACCATGACGATCACGCAGGGCCACTCGCTGGCCGCCGCCTCAGCGCCCAGCAGGCGCTGCAGGTCCAGCACCGGCACGACCACGCCGCGCAGGTCGATGCCGCCGATCAGGCCCGGCGCATCGCTGGGCAGCGCCATCGGCCGCGGGCAGGGCACCACCTCGCGCAGCGCCTCCATCGGCAGCGCCAGTTGCAGCGCACCGCGCACGAAGCTGCCGTAGCGCTGCACCACGGCCGGCTGGCTCAAGCGCTCACCTGGCGGGTCAAACCCTGGATCAGTTCGGACACCTCGCCGGCCATGCGCCGCTGCTCCTCGGCGGCAGCGGCAATGGCCGAGACGCTGGCCCCGGTGCGCGTGACGCTGGACTGGATGCCCTCGAAGCTGCGCGCCGCGTTGGCGCTGACGCTGGCGCCGCGTTCCACCTGCTGCACCGATTCGTCGATCAGTGCATGGATCTCGCGCGCCGCGGTCGAACTGCGCTCGGCCAGGCGACGCACCTCGCCGGCCACCACCGAGAAGCCCACCCCGTGCGCACCGGCACGTGCCGCCTCGATGGCGGCATTGAATGCCAGCAGGTTGGTCTGGCTGGCGATGTCGCCGATGACGCGCACGATCTCGGTCACGCGGGTGGAACTGGTCTGGATGGCACCGATGGCGGCAATGGATTTCTGCAAGGCGTCGAAACCCGACTGCGCCGCAGCCGAAGACTCCTGCGCCATCTCGGCCGCCACGCCGGAATTGGCAGCGATGGCGGTGATGCTCTGCACCAGGCCCTGCACGCTCTTCTGCATGTGCGCCGACTGCGACGCGATGCTGCGCTCCAGTTGCACCTCGTTGGTCACGTCGTAGGCGAACTTAACGATCTTGCTGACCCTGCCGTTCAGGTCGAAGATGGGGTTGTAGGTGGCCTGGATCCACACTTCGCGATTGAACTTGCCCACGCGGTGGAAGCGGCCCGAGACGAACTGGCCTTCACCCAGCTTCAGCCAGAAGTCGCGGTACTCAGGGCTCTGCGTGTATTCGGCCGTGCAGAAGATGCTGTGGTGGTGGCCTTGCACCTCGCGCAGCGTGTAGCCCATGGCCACCAGGAAGTTGCGGTTGGCATGCAGCACCTTGCCGTCCAGGTCGAACTCGATCACGGCCTGGCCCAGGTCGATGGCCGCCACCTTGGCCTCGAACTCGGCCGCGCGCAGCTTGGCCGCCGTGACGTCGCTGGCGAACTTGACCACCTTGATCGGGCGGCCCAGCGGGTCGAACACCGGGTTGTAGGTGGCGCGGATCCACACCTCGCGGCCGCCCTTGCCGACGCGGCGGTACTCGGCCGATTCGAACTCGCCGCGGCCCAGCCGCTCCCAGAAGGCCTGATAGGCCGGCGACGCCGCCTCGTCCGCATCGACGAACAGGCGGTGGTGCCGTCCCTTGATTTCATCCAACTGGTAGCCCATCAGCTCCAGAAAGTTGGCATTGGCCTGCAGCACCTGACCTTGCAGGTCGAACTCGATCACGGCCTGCGCACGGTCGATGGCCGCGATCCTGGCATCGGCGTCCAGCCGCGCCAGCTTGGCCTCGGTGATGTCCTGCGCCACCATCACCACGCGTGCCAGCTTGCCATCCAGACCCATGGCCGGTGTCATCGTGGCCGAGAACCACACCGTCCGGTCGCCGGCCCCGCGGCGCCTGCATTCGCCACCGGCCACCTGGCCGGCACGGAGCTGGCGCCAGCGTTCGCGATAGCCCGCATCGCGCTGGGTTTCCTCGAACAGGATCTGCGCCTCCGGCTTGCCCACCAGTTCATCCTGGGCATAGCCCAGCGCCTGCAACATGCGGGCATTGGCGGTCAGGATGCAGCCCTCACCGTCGAACTCGATCAGGCAGTTGCTGGCCGACACCGCCGCCATGCGCGCCGCGGTCTCGATGGCAGCAAGCCGCCCCGCCGTGATGTCGGTGCAGAACAGCATCACGCGGGACGCATGCCCTTGGGCATCCTGGACAGGCTGGTAGCTGGCCTGCAACCACACCCGGCGGCCGGCCTTGCCGATGCGCAGCACCTCACCGCGCTGCAGTTGGCCCGCGCGCAGCGCGTCCCAGGCGGGACCGCCAGCCTCGGCATCGGACGCTGCGGTCGGGCAGAGCATGCTATGGGACTGGCCCCGCAATTCGGGCAGCGTGTAGCCGAACAGATGCAGGAAGCGTTCGTTGGCGGCCAGCAGTTGGCCCTCCAGATCGAACTCGGCCACCGGCTGCGAGCGCAGGATCGCGTCCTGCAAACCCGTGCCGACCTGGCCGGGTTGGGCCGTCGAGGCCTGGAGCAGCGCCGAGCTTTCGGCGCGCGTGGTTGCGGTCATGGGGAAGCTTCCTGACGGTGGGGCGCAGGTGGCCCCGTCGCACCGCCGCCCGGCGGGCACGGTGGGGGTCGCCTACCGGTTTCGTATCGACACACCTGCCAGGAAGTTGAGCCACGGGCGGGCCGATGCGCCAGAAGTCAGCGCAGGCGGCATGGAGAACTCACCGCAGCGGGGCGCCAAAGACAGACGCCCTGAAAGCGCTGGCCTTCAGGGCGTCGATCTAGAACCGAAATTCTGGCGCGGCTGGCAGGAATCGAACCCACGACCCCTTGGTTCGTAGGCAATACGAGACCGATATCCATCGAACCACAGCGCGTAACCTATCCAGGAACTACTCCTTATTTATCAATAGCTTGCGGAACGACAAGCTCCACATGACAACACGCCAGTACACTTGAATCCAGCGAGAAACGGTGACCGAACGGTGACTGGAATGCGGTAATCAGGCTGAGTCAAGCATTCGACTATGGCAACGCAGATCACGGACAAGGGCATGCAGGCCAAGCCTGGAGCTGACGACACCTGGCTTGCGCAACCGTTCAAACGCGGCGCGGGGGTGTTCATGGGACGCATCACCCCGACTGGAGAGCGCCTCTTTTACTTTCGCTACAGCGACCCCGACGGCAAGCGGCCGTTTCTCCCGATCGGGCCGTACCACCCAAAGGGCAAGGGTGGACTTACGCTGGCGGAGGCCTATGCCAAAGCGTGCGAGCTTTCGGGGATGCTGCAATCGGGTATCAAGGATCTCAAGGCCCACCTCGAGCGTGAGCGGCTCGCCGCGATTGCTATACAGGAAGCTGAAATCGCCGAGCGGAACCGCGCGAAGTCCGCGGCAGCTGCATTGGCCGAGGCACAGGCGCGCCGGTTGACCCTGGAACAGTTGTTCCAGCAATGGCAGCGCGCGGAACTGACACCTAAGCTGCTGGCCGATGGCACGCGTATTGGCCGAAAGGACGGCGGTGCCTGGGTCAAGCAATCGTTCGATCGGCGTGTGTTCCCGCGACTCGGCCACCTCGCAGTCGCCGACATCAAGCGCGCAGACCTTCTGGAAATCTTGGATGAGGTCAAGACAGAGGGGAAGCTGCGGACGGCCACGGTGCTGTACGCCGATATGCGCCAGATGCTTCGCTTTGCGGTGGAGCGCGAGGTGATTCCGTTCAACCCCCTGGACGGCATCAAGCGCAGCAAGATCGGGGGCAAGGCCACGGAGCGCAAGCGCGTGCTTTCAGACGAAGAACTGCGCCTGCTGTGGAACGCAGTTCCGAATGCCCGAATGCACCCTCGGAGCGCGGCCGCAATCTGGTTGGTCCTGGCCACCGCCACCCGTGTTGGCGAGGCTATGGGAGCACGGTGGGACGACATCGATCTCGCTGCCCAAACATGGCATTTGCCCACCACCAAGAACCAGCGCGACCACACCGTCTCGCTCTCGGCGTTTGCCGTTGAGCGTCTGCGCGAACTTGCCGCAGTGCGTGAAGCCGGGCCGGATGGCAAGCCGTCGCCTTGGGTGTTCCCGAACACGTCGCGCGACAACGCCGTCTGCATCAAGAGCTTCGGCAAGCAATTGGCCGATCGCCAACGCACCGCTGGCCAGCGCTTAGCCAATCGCACCAAGCTGACCGACTCGCTTGCCCTGCCCGGCGGCAAGTGGACTGCACACGATCTTCGAAGAACAGCGGCCACCATGATGGCCCGGTTGGGCATATCAACTGACGTGATTGACGAGTGTCTCAATCACAAGCTTCAGTCGAGGGTGGCCAAGGTCTATGTGCATGACCGACGCCTTGCCGATCAAGCCCGCGCCTTCGAGGCGCTGGGTGACAAGTTAGACGAGCTGTTTGCGGCCCGTGAGTGCGAGGACAATGTCTACACCCTGTACGCTAGTCGATAAGTACTGTCGTTGGGCTCCACCAGGCCCTCGTAGGCGTCGCCCTTCACGTCGGCGCTCATCGTCAAACGATCCTCGGCGTCGCCCAGGTAGACGAACGATCACGCGCCGCACGTTGCCTGGGTCCTGAAACTTGTTCTGCGCCTTACCGAAGATCAGCGCCAGCGTTCCCGGCTGCTTGCCCAGTTCGTACAGCAGGTAGCGGTGGTGGTCGAGTACCAAATCAGCCCCAGCCAAGCTCTGCCCGAATTCGCGCACGAAGCGGTGTTTGAATCTGCGGCGGCGCTAGCTCGATATAGCGCTGCGCCTCCGCGCTCCGCCCCGCCTGCTTTAGCGTTCGAAGATAGCCAACCAACTCATCATCGGTCGCCCGTCGATGGCTGCTGTCCGGGGCTTTCGGCCCGAGCGCTGTCCAGACGGCACCGGCCAACCGCTTGCCGATCGCCCATCGTTCGATCGCGTCGCACACAACCTTCGATCGCAAATCTACCGCACCAACTTGCGGCCAGCTGCCGATCGCTTTGGATGACGTTGCACCTTCACGCGCCATCAGATCGCCTCGCGCTTCCTCCAGCGACAGCTTTCGACTCATCGACCAGAGGGTGGGCTGCAGCGGCGCATTTTCGACGATGACCAGCGTCAATCGATCGCCACGAGACACGCGGGCGAACTCGATTGGCAGCAACGGCCCGTCGGCATACCAGTCAGGCTCGATGTCCAGCATTCGCGGATCCCACACCAAAGATCCCCATCCGAGCACAGCGATGGCCATGGTCTACGTTGCCGTCTGCCCAGTGGATGAAGGGCCACGCGCACGAACTTCATCGAAAATCTCGCGCACGAGCAGCGGATACGCGGCCCCCTGGAAGTCCTTGTCGCCCATGTAGCGCGTGACGATCTTGTCGTTCTCCGCCATGCGCTCGATCATCAGATCCTCGATCAGCTTCCGGATCCCGAGTTCGAACTTGTCTAACGGGTTCGCCAGCGCCGTCTCGATGATCTTGTGGTTGTGAACCGCCCGCTCCTTGATCTGCTGAAAAAACAGCCGGTCCTCCTCTGAGAACTGGGTCCCGAAGCGCTCGTTGAGCACCTCGATGATCTCCGACAGCGGCGCCTTGTCCTCCTTGGCCTTGCCCGTACCCACGTTCACCGGGCTGACCACGTACTGCGCTTCGCCCTCGCGCAGAACGATCGGCCCGGCCGAAACGCGCTCCAGCCGGTAGTACTCCAACGCCACCTCGTCGCCCACCTTCACCACCGTGTCGTCGCGATCTCGCGGCAGGTGCGGCAGCAGAAAGCGGCCGTAGCTGTACAGCATCTCGAGTTCGGGGTCGGCGTAGGGCACGATCTGGCTCAGGAACGAGTACACGCGCACGTAACCGGCGAGCTTGTCGCGGAAGGCCTGCCGCTTCTCGGCATCCGGCAACCCCTTGAAGCGGTCGACCGCGGGCTGCAAGTGGCGCTGCATGTGCGCATGGTCAGCCGGTCCCTGCCGCTCCACGGGCTTGTAGAAGACCTGAGCAAAGGCTTCCACCTCGCTCCAGTGGTAGACCTGCATCTGATCCAACTCGTGCTTCAGCGCCTCCAGCTGTGCAGGGTCGGACCGCTCCGCGATCTCGGTTTTGTCGTAGTACGGCTTGAAAGCGCGGAAGATGTCGTCGGTCTCGTTGACGAAGTCGAGCACGAAGGGCGCGTCCTTGCCGGGGATCATCCGGTTCAGGCGCGAGAGCGTCTGCACCGCCTGCACGCCGTCGAGGCGCTTGTCCACGTACATCGTGTGCAGCAGCGGCTGGTCGAAGCCCGTCTGGTACTTGTTGGCCACCAGCAGCACCTGGTAGTCGGGTGACTCGAAGCGCGCAGGTAGCTGCGCCTCGCTGATCGGCTTGCCGGTCACCACGTCGGTGTTCATGCCGGGTTCCGTGTACTCCAATCCGGTGTCGGGGTCGTGCACCGTGCCGCTGAAGGCCACCAGCGGCCGGATGTCCTTGTAGCCGTTCTCCGTCAGGTAGTGTTCGAACGCCAGCTTGTAGCGCACTGCGTGCAGGCGCGACGCCGTCACCACCATTGCCTTGGCCCGGCCACCCAGCCGATGCATCACGCTGCGGCGGAAGTGCTCGACGATGACTTCCGTCTTCTGCTCAATGTTGTGCGGGTGCAGGCTCATGAACTTGGCCAGCGCCCGTGCCGCCTTCTTCTTCGGCAGGTCGGGGTCGTCCTCGGCGGCCTTGAGCAACCGGTAGTAAGTGGCGTAGGTGGTGTAGTTGGTCAGGACATCAAGGATGAAGCCCTCCTCGATCGCCTGCCGCATGCTGTAGAGGTGAAACGCCTCGGGCTTGCCGCTGGAACCCACACGACCGAAGAGTTCCAGCGTCTTGCCCTTGGGCGTGGCCGTGAACGCGAAGAAGCTCAGGTTCTGCTGCCGGCCGCGTGAGGCCATCACCTGGTTTAGCCGGTCTTCCCAATCGCTCTCGCCTTCACCCTGGCCTTCCTCGCCCTCGGCAGCACCCTGGCCGAGGATGGCCTTGAGTTCCCGGGCCGTCTCGCCCGTCTGGCTGGAATGGGCCTCGTCCACAATCACTGCGTAGCGCCGCTGCGCGATGGCGGCCTCCCAGGCCTTGGCCTGCTGCTTCTCTTCGTCGCTGGCCTTCTCCTGGCTCTCGGCACCAGCCGCATGCAGCAGCCCTCGAAGCACGAAGGGGAACTTCTGCAGCGTGGTGATTACGATCTTGGTGCCATCGATCAGCGCGGCCGCCAGCTGCTTGCTGTCCTGGTCGATGGCCTTGACCACGCCCTGCGCGTGTTCGATCTGGTAGATCGCGTCCTGCAGCTGCTGGTCCAGCACGCGCCGGTCGGTGATGACGATCACGCAATCGAAGATCTTCTGATCCTGCGCGTCGTGCAGGCTGGCCAGGCGGTGCGACAGCCACGAGATGCTGTTGGTCTTGCCGCTGCCCGCGGAGTGCTGGATCAGATAGTTCGCACCCGGCCCCTCGGCGCGCGCCGCGCTCACCAGCCGCCGCACGGCATCCAACTGGTGGAAGCGCGGAAAGATCAGCGCCTCCTTCACCACGTTGCGCTGGCCACCCTTGCCGTCGTCCACCTTCTCTTCGGTGCGCTCGACGAACATGAAGTGGCCCAGGATGTCGAGCCAGCTGTCGCGCTGCAGCACGTCCTCCCAGAAGTAGCCAGTGCGATAGCCGGACGCGTGCTGCGGGTTGCCCGCGCCGCACTGCACCTCGCCTGGATGGCTACCGCGGTTGAACGGCAGGAAGTGCGTGGCCGCGCCGCGCAGCCGCGTGGTCATGTGCACTTCATCCGGGTCCAGCGCAAAGTGCACCAGCGCCCGGGTCTTGAAGCCGAACAGCGGCGCGCGCGGATCGCGGTCGGTCTGGTACTGGCGCACCGCGTGGCGCCACGTCTGCCCGGTGCCCGGGTTTTTCAGCTCGCAGGTGGCCACGGGCAGGCCATTCACCGCCAGCAACATGTCCACTGTGTCGTGCTTGCCCGGGTGGCAGAGCACCTGGCGCGTGACGGTGAGCTGGTTCAGCTCGTAAAGCGCCTGCACTTCCTCGTTCAGGCCATGCGCCGGCTTGAAGTACGCCAGGCGAAAGGTCTTGCCATAAAACTTGAAGCCGTGTCGCAGCACGTGTAGCGTGCCCTTGAGGTCCAGTTCCTTTGCCAGCGTGTTGATGATCAGCGCATCCAGCCCGACGGCATGGAGCTTGACCATCTCACCCCACAGCTTGCTTTGAGTTCGCTGCAGGAAGTCCAGCACGCGCGCCGGGAACAGCGCACGCTCCACGTCCCACTCAGCGTTAGTGCCGGGCTGCCAGCCCGATGCGCCGAGCAACATGGCTTCGACCTGCGTTTCGAAGGCGCGCTCTTTGGTCTGGCTGTTCATGGCGCCGCCTCCCTCAAAGCGAACCCTGGCTCTCGAAGACCCGGTAGCGCAGCCACTTGGCAATACCGTCCAGGTCCGGGAAGAGCTGCTTGTCGAACACGCCGTACTGGTCGAGCCGGCGCCGGATGTCGTCGTGCGCGCTTTGCCGAATCACGATCTCCAGATAGTCCCGCTCCTCCAAGGCCTCGAACGGCTGCTGGCAGGCCAGCAGCACGCTGTCCTGCGCGCGCATGCGCGGCGACACATGCGGTGGGTCGTAGATGACGTTCTCGCTGATGTCGAACGGTGAGGGCACGGTTGGGGCAGACGTCGGCTTCGGCGCTGCTTCTTCGTCGCTTGCTGGCGCGACGACCACATCCACCGTTGCTGCGATGTCTGACGGTGAAGCGGCTTCATCCAGCCCAAAGGCTTCGTAGCCCTCTTGAGAGCGCGCGGGGGTCGTCGCGAGGTCCTTGACCGGTTTGATGACAGGCTGTTGCGCTCGCTTGTAGTCCACATACCGCGGAGGATCGCTGATCAGTACGTAGACGGCACTGTCCATCGGCTTGCCGGCGTCGTCGGTCTTGGTCTCGCGCACTGCGAAGTACAGCGCCACCAGCGGATTGGTCGTCCAGTCCATGAAGCGCGTAGGCAAACCGTGATGCTGCGCGATCGCCAGTGCCTCCCACTCGGTGCGCGGTAGGTGCTGCACGTGGGTGACGAGGTGATTGCCAAAGACCTCGAGCACCTCGCGTTCCAGTTGGTCTCGGTCGAACAGCGACCGCGTCGCGATGTGGTCATAGCGGCCGATGGAGGGCTTCAGTTCGTAGCCCGCCGACACCAGCTTGGTTTGGCCACGAAAGTACTTCCGCACCTTCGGCAGCTCGTCGCGCACCGTCGCGAGGTACTCCTCGAAGCTATCGATCTCGAAGGGTGTGCTCATGCCGCGGCCTCGCGGACGTCGATCTTGCCGGTGACCGCAGCAGTGACAAGTGCGCCTCGATATTCGAGAAGGCGTTCAACGGCCGCATCCGTCAGCGAAACCATTCGATCCAACTTCGCGGTCTCGACGTCCAGGTAGTCAGCAATCGCACGTTGCTCGTCTTTGGGGGGTCGCGGCAGCTCAATACTCCCAAGCCGCTCGCCTGTGAGCTTTGGTTGTGCGGCCCCAGAAATGAGCGGCGTGTAATCGAATGTCTGTAGGACTGCCACCCAATACCGAATGTCGCCATCGACTGGCTTCAGGATGTGAGCGTGGTTGTTCACCCAGTACTTGCCTGTCGCCATGAATGCCAGCGGTGTACTTCGCGAGAGCAGGTTTGCACCATCCTCTGCCACGAGGATCAGTGGTTCATCGAAGATGTAGTCCTCGACCTGGTCAATGATTCCGCTTGCGCCATAGTACGGATAGACCTTGTCCAAGCTGGCGCGGTCTTCGCCCGAGATCGGAACCCGACGATGGTCGAGATTCCGGAAAAGGAATCGCAAGCGCGAGATCTCCCAATGCTCCGGCACATCACCGAGCCAGTCGATGCCGGAGGGCTTGAGCTTGGCGTGCGGGTCGAGGCCCGCGGCGCGCGCGGCATCGGGCGGGAGGCCGCGGGTGACGGTGCGCGAGATGAGCGCCGTGCGCTTCTCCTTCAGCCGCTCGATCAGCGTCCACTTCTTCGTCACCAGTGCGTCGATCTTCGCTGTTTCGCGGGAGAGGAACTCTGCTATCGCCGCCTGCTCGGCAAGAGGAGGCAACGGTAGCCACGCCTCGCCAATTGCTGACTTCGGAAGCCCAAATCGGGTGACGCCGGTGGCTGCAATCTGGAACTGTTGATTGACTGCCGTGGCCTGCATCGCCCTGAGCAGAAACCCGCCGGACAGCGCGGCAGGTCGTGGACGAACGATGGCCAAGTGATAGCCGCATACGAGATCGGGGGCAGTCGCAGCCACACGTGCCGGGATCGCTATGTCACTCCATTCTTCGGAGTCCTTCGTGATTACAACGTCATCGACGGCAAGGCCGAATCGTCGAATCTCCTCCGATGTCGCCGTAGCCTCCATGAGGCTCAGGTCTGGCGTGATCTCGTCGTTGTAATAGACGTCGGTGTAGTTGCAGAGGCGAACCGGCAGCTCATCGTCCGCTGAGAGCTTGTCTACATTGCTCACCCAGTAGGTGGCAGATGTCTTGAGTCGCTTCGCCCCCCAGTGCTCCGGCACTTTGGGGAATGCGTCGACCCCGCTTGGTTTGTACTTCGGATAGGCAGGGAATCGCATGTTCGCCGCCTTATGCCCTGAAGACGCTGGAGATCAGCGCCGCGATGGCCGGCGAGTCAATGCCTCCGTCCGGCTGATCCCGCGTCACGACCAAGGTGCCCTTCGGCCCGCCACCCTCGTCGAACGGCAGCACGCCCTGCGCGCGATACCAGGCCTGCTTCTCCTCCCACCGTCGGCGGTAGGCGGCGTCGTGCAGCATGCCGCAGTGCTCCCAGTAGTAGGTGACGCCGGCGGCATCGTCCTCGATCGTGAAGTCGGGGTACTTCACCACGCCGCCCAGCTCGAGCGGGTGCTCGTAGTGGTAGTCGATCTTCTTGGCGTGCAGCAGGTTGGCGATGATGACCTCGGACTTGGAGCGCACGGCCTCACCACGGCTGGTGCGGTGGATCAGCCGTGCTTCGAGGAAGGCGTCGCCCACCGCCACTGGGCGCGGCGGGCCGAAGAGGTTGGTCAGGCGCGAGGCGGTGGCCGAGTAGCGCTCGCCGCTCAGGCGCTGCAAGTCGGTGGCCGAGCCCTGGTGCAGCACCACCACCTTCTGCTTCTGCCGCGTGAGCGCGGTATAGAGCAGTTCGCGCGTGAGCATCTGCGTGGAACGTGGCAGGACAAGGAACACCACGTCGAACTCGCTACCCTGGGCCTTGTGCACGGTGAGCGCGTAGGCGAGTTCGAGGCTCGCGTCGCCGTCATCGTCGAAGTCCGAATCCCAGAACTTGAAGACATGGCCGACTTGCGTGGAGAACTCGATCTCCAAGGTGTCCGGAAACCAGTTGCGTTTCAGGGTGCGCCGGTGGCCTACGACGATGCCGATCTCGCCGTTGGCCAGGTAGCCGGCACTAGGCGGCTCCGGGTAGATGCGCTTCTTCCAGACCGACCAGTTCCTGTTGTTGATCACCTTGTCGCCATAGATGATCTGGTGGTCGCCCATCGGCTTCGGGATGCTGCGGTACTTGCCGGGGTTGCGCGCCTTCTCGATCTGCGTGCCCTTGTAGCGCAGGTGGATAGCACGGTTGAGTGGGTCCACGCCCCAGGGCTTCTGCCGCACGGGGCTCAGCAACTGCCAGCGCTCGGCGGCGGCGCCTGAGCCTGGGTACTTGTCGCCCCACTTGGCGTTGAACCAGGCGGAGCCCTTGTCGTCCAGGCTGCCGCCCAGGCTGGAGGCGAAGGCTTGCCATTCCTCCTGCTCAGAAGCGAACTTCAGTGCGGCTGCGAGAGTGGTGGGCAGAAGCGCATCCAGTTCGTCCGGGGTCTCCCACTGCACGAACTGCACGGTGTCGCTCTTGCGCTTGCCGGCCAGGATCTCGAAGACCTGGTCTTCGCCTGGGCTGAGAACGCCGCCGCCGAACCACGCGGCCAGTTGCAGGTCTTCGCGTTCGCCGGCGCCCTGGCGCCGCGGCACTGTCAGCTCGGCATAGCCCGGTGCCACGCGCGGAAAGCGCGTCTCGATGTCGTCAGGCCGCAGGCGGGCGATGATGTCGGCAAAGGGGCGCCCGGCGCCGATGGGCGGCAGCTGGCGCGGGTCGCCCACGAGGATGAGGCGGTGCACGCCGCTCAGGGCTTCCAGCAAGGCGGCGGCCATCTCCTCGGTGAGCATGGAGCACTCGTCCACGATCACGGTACGCGCGACCTTCTCGCCGGGCTGGCCGGTGAGGCGGTAGCGGCCGGTGGCGCCTTCGTAGCGCGGCGGCTTCGACTTGGCGAGGAACTGCGCCAGCGTGTAGGCGTGCAGGTTGCGGATGCCGGCGCGGCGGGCCACGTCTTCCATGCGCACGCGGGCCTTGCCGGTAGGGGCCAGCATCAGGATGCCGTCTTCGTGCAGCGCCGGGTGCCGGCACAGCACTGAGAGGAGCGTCGTCTTGCCGGTGCCGGCAGGCCCGATCAGCACGCTGAAGCGACGCGCCGCCAGTTCACCCAAGGCGGCCGCCTTTTCTTGGCGTGCCCGATCTTCCTTGGCGCGTTCTTCCTCGTCCTTGGGCAGCGTGCCGAGTTGTTGGTCGAGTTCGGCGCGCCAGTCCGCCTGCAGCTTGTGGGGCTGCGCCTCTGCGCGCTTCTCGATGGTGGAGCGGACCAGCTCGCCCGCTTGTGCCATGCGCTCCAGCTGGTAGGCACGCGCACCATCGGCCATCTCCACCAGCCGGATCTCGCCGGCGAAATGCTCGTCTTCGGCCACGGCCAACAGATCGGCGGTGACCGGGGTGTGCTGCTCGTCCTTCTCGGGGGCCCGTTTGCGCAGGCTGGTGATGATGGCGGCCTGCGGTGCGAGGGTATCGCCGCGCGTGGCTGCCGATTCCAGTTCACGGACGGCGAGCGCGCGCAGGCGGCGGCCGTCGACGGCGCTTCGTACGGCCGTCTCATCCAGAAGCGGGTAGCGCTCACGGACAAACGCTGTGGGAAAGATGCCGCGATCGACCGTGCCGATGTCGACAGGCACCTGCGTGAGCCGGGTGGTCTCGTAGACGAGATAGGGGTTGCGCAAGTAGTCGCCGTCGCTCGCGGTGATGCCGAATTCGGCCCGCGTTTCCGGCACGGCCAGCACCTCGGCCTGCGCGGCGGTCAGGTCGATGCGGCTGAGCAGCTCCAGAAACTGGCGTCGCGAAGCTGGCAGACGCTGCCAAGCCTTGGCGATGGTGGCATCGAGGCGGCGCGCGAGATCGGCAGGCAGATGCTTGCGGGGGTCCGCGACGGCGGCCTGCCAAGCCACCCAGGGGTTGCCGTCTTCGCCCACTTTGTCGACCAAGGCCTGTGCGACGAAGTTGGCCATCGGCACACCCGTGGCGCCGAGCACGGCACCCAGGCCCGGGAACGGGCCGCGCTTCTTCCACAGCCGACCGAGCTGTTGGTCGATCCAGCCTTCCTGCTCGGCCGTGGCGACGCTGAACAGCTCGCCTGCGCGTAGCAGCGCGGCACGGCAAGCCAGCAGTGCCCCAATGGCGGCGTCGTGGCCGACATGTTCGGTGGCGTACGAGAACTCGGTGAACCGATCCTCGGGCGCGAAGGCGACAACTTCGGCGGGGTCAAACGCGCGCCCATCGTCGGACTTCTCCAGTGCTTCCTGGTACGGGAGCAGGAAGCCGTCCTTAAAGCCGGGGCGGATCGAGTGGATCACCATCCGCTCCCACAGCAGGCTGCGGATCTTTCCGGCAGGGGAACCGTCGTACTCATACTCGGTGAGTGGCCCCAGCTTGAGAATGCGCCCGGCGCCGATCAGCACGCGCCGGCCCGTGTCTTCGACGAGAGGCACCTGCTTGGCGTAGAAGAAGACCAGCGACTCTTCCAACTGGACGTGGTTCCAGAAGCAGTCGAGCAACTCGCGGTGGTTACGGTGGTCCTGGATCCAATGGGTGCTGAATTTCAGCGCCGGCTCGTGCGCCGGGTCCACGTTCAGCGGAAACGCATTGACGAGCCCAGGTTCACCGCCCTGCTTCTCCTCACCGAAGACCACCGGCTTCATCATCCAGCGGAACGGCAGGGCAGCAGCCGCGTACGCCGGATAGTGAAGGCGCGTGGGCCTGAAGTGCGCGTGCGTGTCGGGCGAGGTCTTGGCGTAGGGGTGCTCGTGGAGGCGATCGAGTGCGAATGGCGCCATGAAGGTGCCGCGCTCCTTGACGCAGGGCGGAAGCTGCTCCGGCGCCATGTCCTTCAGCGAATCACCCTTGACACTCTCCTCCGCAAGCTCGTTCTTGCTCTCGGCGATGTTGATCAGCTTGAGGCAGGCTGTGTTGTGCTTGGGGCGACGACACACTGTGCCGGCCCAGCCGCTGTCGTGCCAAGGCACGCGGATCGAAAGATGCCGCAGCGGGAAGGAGGGGCCGGTCATGCGGTGACCTCGCCCAGCAGCTTGATGATGTCGGACTCAAGGGCCTTGATGTCGGCCTCGATGGCCTCCAGCGGGCGCGGCGGCTCGTACACGTAGAAATGCCGGTTTAGCGGGATCTCGTAGCCGACCTTCGTCTTGCTCTCGTCGATCCAGGCATCGGGCACGTGCGGAATCACCTCGCGCTTGAAGTACTCCGCGATGCTCTCCTTCAGCGGCACGCTCTCTGTATCGCGCAGTTCGCTGTCGGGCTCCGGGTTGCCGTCGCGGTCTCGGCAGATCTCGGCCTTCTCATCACGCTCACCCAGTGCCGAGAGCACGGCCTTCAGCTCGGGCGCGGAAAGTCGTACCTCGGCCTTCCGGTCCAGGTCGCGCAGGGCGACGAGGAACTGCTTGCGGTCCTGGAAGAGCGTTACACCGTGCGCTTGGGCGAAATCTGCAAGCAGCTGACGAATCTGGGCCTGCCGTCGCTTGCCTACCTCAATCTCCTCAAGCCGCGCCGCTTCGCTCTTCTTGTTGCTGCTAGCAATATTGCGGAACGCCGTCTCGTCTTCCAGTCTCGCGACGCGCTCAGGCGTGGCCTGGAAGCTCAACCGAAGCGGGCGCTCGACCGTGATCTTCTGAAAACCGAAGTCGGCGTTGTCGAAGATCTTGCTGACGACGCGTTCGCGCTCGACAGGCTTCCTCGTGATCGGGTCTTCTTCAGTGAACTTGCGCGTCTCACCGTGCTGGAAGTTACCGAAGATCAGCGCGATGTCGCCAATCTGGTCGACGTCGCCTTCGTCCTTGTCGCCGATCTTGTTGCGCTTGTTGCCCAGGCTCTTCTTCATCTTGACGAAGAAGCGCCGCGCGTCGATAAGTTGAACCTTGCCTTTGCGAGGCGGGGCCTTGCGGTTGGTCAAGACCCAGAGGTAGGTGGAGATGCCGGTGTTGTAGAAGAGCTGGTCAGGCAGCGCCACCACGGCTTCAAGCCAATCGTTCTCGATGATCCACTGACGAATGTTGCTCTCGCCACTGTCGGCATCGCCTGTGAACAGCGGCGATCCGTTGAACACGATCGCGATCCGGCTACCGCCTTCCGCCGGCGAACGCATCTTCGACAGCATGTGCTGCAAGAACAGCAGCGAGCCGTCGTTGATGCGAGGCGTACCAGCCCCAAACCGGCCGTCGTAACCGAGGGTCGAGGCTTCGTTCTTGATGTACTTCTCCTGCTGCTTCCACTCGACGCCGAACGGCGGATTGGCAAGCATGTAGTCGAAGGTCGTGCGCTTGCCTTCCGCGTCACGGGCAAAGCCGTCTTGCGTGAACGTATCGCCGAGTCGGATGTTGTCGGCGTCCTCGCCCTTGATGAGCATGTCTGACTTGCAGACGGCCCAGGCCTCGTCGTTCCAGTCCTGTCCGAACAGCAAAGGGTTGGCGTCGGCGTTGAGCGCACGGATGTAGCTCTCGGCGACCGAGAGCATCCCGCCCGTGCCGCAGGCTGGGTCGTAGATGGTCTTGACCACGTGGCTGCGTCGCAGGTCCTTCTCGGGCGACAGAAGCAGGTTGACCATGAGCTTGATTACTTCGCGCGGCGTGAAGTGCTCGCCGGCCTCTTCGTTGGACTGCTCTGCGCCGATCCGGATCAGTTCTTCGAAGACGTAGCCCATCTGGATGTTGTCGACGCGATCGGGCGAGAGGTCGATGGCAGCGAAGGCCTTGACGACCTCGTAGAGCAGGTTCTTCTCGGCCATGCGCGCGATCTGCTGATCGAACGCGAACCGCTCCATGATCTCGCGGACGTTCTTCGAGAATCCGTTGATGTAGGCATTGAGGTTGGGCGCGAGTTGATTCGGGTCGTCGAGCAGGCGTGGCAGATCGAGCTTGGACAGGTTGTAGAACGGGCGTCCCGTGGTCTTCTCCAGCAGGCTGCGAACCACGCTCTCCGGCTTGGCCTTGATCTGTGGGTGCTCTGCCAGCACGCGAGCCTTGGACGGCGCGAGCAGGCAGTCAAAGCGGCGCAGTACCGTGAGCGGAAGAATGACCTTACGGTACTCGTTGCGCTTGTAGGGGCCTCGGAGCAGGTTGCAGATGCTCCAGATGAAGCCCGCGAGCTGCGAATGGGTCTGCGTGTTCACTTACCTGCCCTTCTTCAACGAATCAATGTTGCGCGCCAAGTCGTGGGATGGCTTTTCGGTCGATCCTTACTCTTGAATGCTATCCCGTGTTTGGGCGCACTGAACAGAATGCACGTAGACGCGCTGCCCTGACCTTCGCTCGTAGTACGCAGCCATTGATTCGCGGTGTGGAGTTGGAGTTGCCTCTGAACCTGCTGTTCACCCCATTGCGGCATGGCCTTGAGATCTTCCGCTGCGTTGTCGGCGCCGATGAAGATCAGATTGCGCTGGGCGGCGAACCCGAAGCTGGAAGCGTGAGCAACCGGCTTGAGAAGCGTTTGCACGACGCGCGCGGAATCGCCTCGTACTCCCCGCCTCCCGCACAGATACATGCGAGCGACGCTACCGCATACGGCTCTTGGCCTGAGTCACGACGCAAAGCGTCAATGCGCGTTACCGACGGGCTACGGCGGCTCGTCCGCTGGGCCGGCACCTGCAGGCGCGGCAGCGAGCGGCATATCGAACCAGTGGATCGATAGGCTGTCGAGCGACTGCACCAGACCCACCACGACGCCCCGCAGGAGCCACGGCGGCACGGCCAGGAAGGTGCGCAAAGATACGCTGCAGTCGCCGATCCAGGTGCCCCCAGCCGGGCAACCGTAGGCTCTGCCGCCCACGGCCATGCGCAGCAAACCATCGTGATACGAAAGTTGCAGGGCTTCATCGGGCGCGGGGCCTATTTCATCAGGTCCGGGGCCGAAGTCGCGGGCCAGCCAGCGACGGACGGCACGGAGCACTTCGCCGTCGACCTCCAGCGTGGGCAGGCCGACGTTGACCGCCCGCATGTCGGCTTGATGCTTTTCGTACAGCAGGGCCAGGTCCAGGTGCACGGGGACCGGCGCATCCCGTCCGAACGCCGCGCGCCAGAACTCGAGAATCGTCTGCGCCACCTTGCCACGTGCCTCGCGCGGCGGCAGGCTGCGCTCGTCCCACATCGCCGTGCCTGGCTTGATGCATCGGCCTGCCAGTTGATAGAGGCCGAACATGTCGGGGCCGGCAATGACATGCAATTCAACGCCGTGATGCGCCCCCGACCAATGCTGGGTGCTCACGCCCTTGTCGGAACGGGTGAATCCGAGATCCGCCAGCGCCCGCCCGATAGGCACTTGCTCCAGGGCGTACTCGATCTGCGCCTTTTCGGCGGCCTGCTGGACGGCCGCATCGAGTGCGTCCTCTGACAGTGAATTGTCTGCAAACAATGCGCGCGCCCTGGACCGGGCTTCCTCCAGATCGCGGTAGAGCCCCAGCCGCACCATGTCTTCAATCACCTCCGGTGCGATGTCGCTGACTGGCTCGAGGCAAGCGTCGGCAACGACGATCTCACGGCACGCCTTGCCGCGCAGGGCGACAGGCTCGCCCAGCACCAGCACTTGCCACGCGAACACTGGCCGTGGAGAGCCGAGGTGCGATACCAAGCCTACCGGCGAGCGGACAGCAACCAGCCACCCTACGGACTCGGGGGCCACTCGGCGCAGCCTTGCCACCATGCCGACACGGCCGATGGCATTGCCGGGAATCCGGACACCGTTCATGTGACCCTCCGCTTCAGGAGTTGCCCCCGACTGCGATCAGGTGATCGTGACGCAGTTCGTCCTCGCCGTCCCAACGGTATGCCACCAATGGACCGTCCTTGGCCGCCGACCAGTCCAGGCAGGCGACCTTGGGGGTCTCCAGCCTCAGCGGCCCGCTGAACCAGTGGTGGCCGAACAAGATCGGTGCCCCCGTGACGGGCGCAATCCGGTGTTCCTCGGGCACCGCGATGTCCGGGACGGCATGCTCGCTGCCGCTGGGTACCAGCGCGATCTCGCGCAACCGATCGACCCCATGGCGCCAGACGGCCAGCCGGGCGTCCGGGTGCTTGTGACCTTCCTTGTCAATGATCCAGTTGTCTGGCGGCAGCTCCCACTCCACGCCGCAAGTCAGAAGCTTGCGCGCCGCCTTGGCTACGGGCTCGCGGTACATGCGCAGCACCACTTGCTCGGACAACTCCGCCTCGACACCGCCACGCACCGCCGTGACCGCCGCCACCGCCGCGTCGTCCCACCAGGCGTGCACGACCCGGATGCCGCCCAGATCCAGCGCCATGGGCAGCTTGCGGAACCAGTCGACCCATTCCCTGTGTAACGCGGAGTCCAGGCCCACAGCCTTCAGGAAGGCCGCGTGCTGACCCATGTTCTTCTCCGACCGCGGCCGCAGGTACTCACCGCTGCTGTCGCGCTGCATGAAGCCAATGGCGTTGAACTCATGGTTGCCCATCACTGCCTTAGCCTGCCCGGCATCGACCATTCGGCGCACGATCTCTAGCACCTCGAGCTGCTCCGGCCCTCGGTCGATCAGATCGCCAACGAAGATTGCCTGGCGGCCCTGTGGCGCATGCCAGACCCCCGACCGCTCCACATATCCCAGCTGCGCCAGCAAGGCACGCAGCTTGGCACCCTGGCCGTGCACGTCACCAATCACGTCGTACATCATTCGCTCCTTCGTTGCTTCTCACTACTAAGTGAAGTGTGGCATAGTTAGTTGTTTCATGCAACTTAGAGACTCCGATGACCGCTAAAGCTGCCACCACTGACACCGCTGACATCCGGACCCCGCCCATCCACCCGATGCCTTTCGTTCGCATCGAGCTGGCGGTTTTGTCGGTGATGGAGGGCGCCCTGCAGGTACTGCTCGGGCGGCGCGCCGAAGCACCCATGGCCGGCCACTGGGCCTTGCCTGGCGGCGTACTGCGCATTGACCTCGACGCGGACCTGGACGGCGCCTGTCAACGTACCGCGCGCGAGCGCCTTGGAATCGAGCTGCCAGGAGCCATGCAGCTGGCGGCAGTGGGCGGGCGCAGCCGCGACCCGCGGGCGCCGTGGGCGTTGAGTGTGGTCTACCGCTGTATGGTCACCCCGGGGCGGCTGGCAGTCGAGCCGGGCAAGCGTATGGCGGAATTGAAGTGGGTGCCGGCAGACGCAGCAATCGCCGACGACAAACTGGCCTTCGACCACGGTCGGTTGATCGACAAGGCGGTGCAGTCCCTTCGCGCCGAGGTCGAGGTGTTGCGCTTTGCGCCGGGACTGATGGAGCAGGCTTTCACGCTCGGCGAGCTGCAGGCGGCGTCAGAGGCGGTGCTGGGACGGCCGCTGGACAAGTCGAGCTTCCGGCGCAGGCTGGATGCGGCTGGCTGCGTAAAGCCCGTTCCAGGAGAGCTGCGGACTGGGCCATTCAGACCCGCGCAGTTGTTCCAGTGGAGGCCTTATTGAGACATGATGTGCGTAAAGCAAATGAGTCTGAAAGATAGTTCGATGGAAAATTTTGAATAATTGGTATGGAAACACCGCAATCAAAAGGTTTGAAGAACGCGCCGTATTGGACCGATCTCTACTACCAGATTGTTGAGCACTACTACTGGAGCCCCCAGAGATTCGGCCGTATCTCCGATGCAAGCAAGCCGGCTAGAGGATGGAAGTTCTGGCGTCAAAAGCTACAAGCCCAAGAGACGCCCTTGAACCACATCTTTGATGTGTTCTTTCACGTAGCCCCGCAGGAGCTATTGGATCATGTTTTTTCCGCCATGCTTCAAAGAGAAGTATCTGGATTGGAACTAGTGTTTGCCGATTCGGATCTGCTGGACCCTAATGTTGTTCAGCCAGATATCGTCGTTCGCAACAAGAGTGAATTGATTTTTCTTGAGATGAAGGTCGACAGCAAATCGACTGTTGATCAGTTTACGAAGTACGCTATAGCTGCACACTGCGTTGTATCGGTCGAGCCGAATTTTAAGACTGCGGATCTAATACTGCTGACAAAATCCGCGAGACCGAATGCGCTGTGGCAGAACGCACGTAGCCTTGGAATTACCGATTTGCAGTCAGTCCGCGACGCAGCGCAGCGGGGTCTGAAGGGTGCCAGCGGCGTATGGCTCCAGCGGGGAGTACAGCGATACCTTAAATCTCAGCCCGAATCGCTCGACAGCATATGTCAGCAGGTGGAATCGATGGGCTTTGTGCTCGCCGGTTACGAAGGCGTAGCTCAGACGTTGCGCGCGTACGCCTCGACCGAGAACACCCTAACAAAGCTGATAGACGGGGTGCTTCAGGAACTCTATCGACGGGGTTTGGCTACCGCATAAGGAAGCCGGGGGTCATTCCGGCATCATGTCGCCGGCAGGCGTAGACCAACAGCTAATCCAGGAGGCATCCGTGGCAAAGGTGTTTCGCAAATGAGTCCGGTCCAGTTCAACACGCACACCAAGTCACCCGGTTGGGTTCCCCTAAAGAAGATTTTCCTGTCGGCCAAGTCGGACTTTCTTCGTAAGTTCGGCGGCCAGCGATTTTCCGAGAAGCACCTGATTGGCGCAGCCATGTGGAAGTGGCTTTGTGAATCTGGCCAGATCACCCAGGAGCTACGTGCATACGCTGAAGCGATTCACTATCGGCCCGGCAAGGAGCGAGACGGCCTGCCGCTCTGGCGATTGGTGTTCAAGGCGACGATTCGCAACACGCCCGAGATCGATGCACTTTTCAGCGGTGCACGTAAAGGCCCGACACCGCGCTACGCACGCTTGGCCGCCGCGGGTCTAGTACCCGACAAGCCCGCTGACTTCGTTGCGAGGCCAGCCGCTGAAGAGCCGACATCAGTTCAGCCGGACGGGCCCAATCTGCACTCAGCCTATCGGGCGCTGAACGAATGGGTACTGGATGACTTGGGCATAGAGTGGGTCTACGTCTACACGACAAAACGTGAACTGGAAAACTTCGCGAATGCAGGTATTGAGCCTCTTCTGAAAGTCGGACAAACGCGTCTGCACTACAGCCAGCGCATTGGCACTCAGGTCGCGTCGACCGCCTCGAACTCTCCGTTTGTTTGCACCACCGCCTACCGCACGCGCGACGCACAGCAGCTCGAAGCGGCAATCCACAAAGCGCTAAAGCTACAGGATCGGCACGTGCGCGATGCGCCTGGGATCGAGTGGTTTCAAGTTACTCCTGAGGCGCTTCATACCCTCGTTCAGGCAATGACCGGCAAGACTCTCTGACGCCTTCTGCGGTCACGAATTGGCACCAGAGTCTGTGGGGCAGTAACTCGCACTGGAGGCTCTTCACCGTTGTGGGTTGTCCGGGTGCGACGGCTAGTCGGGTCACTTTGACTCGCCAAAGCCTGGGCAGCTTTGCAGCAGACTGGCCAACTCCCGGCCCACTTCGGGTGCACTCAGCCCGGCGCCGGCACGGTTGCCACAACGAGGAGGCCGGTAGTGACGGCAGTCGGCACAGCTCACCCGCGCGTCGGCCTCGCGGTCGCGGATTACCAAGCGCTCGGCCAGCCGCTCTGCGTCGGCCTCTGGCCAGCCCCAGCGCATCAGCCGGGCGCGCCGAGCCAGGAATGCCGCGACGTCGCCATCGGTCCAAGCCACCGCCGACAGGTCGGGCGCGGCCAGCGCTGTGCTTTGCGAGGGACACCCCTGCGAATCCTGCGAATTCTGCGAAGACCCGCATGAATACTGGGCCTGCGGGGCGGTTAGGGCATTGCGAACGCCTGCGAATTCTTGCGAATCCGGGGTTATGGGCGGCGCCGGGCTCGGCTCGATTCGCAGAGATTCGCAGCCCTTCGCAGCCTCGGAATCGGCCGAGAAACCGCATGACTGCAAGCTCTTCGCAGAATTCGCATTCTTCGCAGGGGGGGTGCGTGCAATCGCAAGCCGATTCGGCGCCGTGAACTCGGCCAGCAGGTCGTCAAGCAGGGCGGCGCTCATTGCTTTGCTCCTTCGGCCACCGCCCCGGCAAATAGCGCCAGCGCCTTGCCCCCTTCGACGTGCACCAGCCCGGCCGCCTCCAGCAGCGACAGCGCCGCATTGCGCTTATCCTTCGTCCGCACGCATGCTGGCCCGCCGTTGACGATCGTGGACAGCGATTCGCACCAGGCTGGCCGCGTGGTCAACCATTCATACAGCCGCAGCCCGCCTGCGTCGCGTTCATCGGGGGCGCCTTCGTCAACTATCGTCTGCCACGTCTTCAGGCTGTAGGCCACCAGCGCCAGCGCACCGCGCATGGCCTCAGCGGATACCTCAGCATGGCCGGCAAAGGCGGTCAGCACGCCGGCCACGCGGCAGGCTTGCTCACTGGCGCGCAGGGCGAAGGGCTTGACCACTTGCAGGCCACCGCGCCGGGCTTCACGCTCAAACCGCTCGAAGGCTTGGCCCAGCATTGCGCGCGCCTCGCCTGCCAATGGGAGCGCGGGACATTCGCCAGCGTCGTCGGGCAGCGCCAAGCCCAACAGCTCATTGCAGCGCTGCCAGTAGTTAGCCACAGCCGGCAGCAGTTCAGGCCGGAAGTCCTGCGCCAGCCGCGGCTCCAGTGGCTCGGGCCAGGCTGCAATGAAGCGCGGCCAGAAGCCCAGCGCCGACAACAGCGGATCGCCGATCGACTCCGATGCGGCCATCGGTTGAATCAGCCAGTGCAAGGCGATGCGTCTGCCGTAGCGCTCCACTCGGCCACCCGTGGCGCGCGACACGCTCAGGTGCCCGGCATCCCACAGCTTCGAGAAAACACCGGCCGTCTTGTTGCGATGGTCCGCACTCATGCCGTAGCCCGACAGGATCGCCGCAGCTTCGTCGGTGAACACACCTTGTGAGCACACGCCAGATTCAAGGTCGCGGCGCAGCCCCTCCACCGTGGCATCGCTCACCAACCGAAACGGGCAGGTAGGCGCCTCGGGCGCATCCTCGTCGCCCTTGCGCTTGCGCTTGTCGCGCTCGAAGTCCTTGAGCCCGTCGCTATAGCGTATTGCCTCGCGCCGCTGCCAGTCATTGACCGGTGCCAGCGCTGCACCCTGCGCGGTGCTCTTACCGTCGCCACTGTCACCTAGCGTTAGCAAGTACAGCGACAACGGGCGCCGTCCATTCAGCGTCTCAACGTTGAACAGCCCTTGTGTGAGTAGCGATGCCGCGCCCAGCAGGCATTGCCCGGCCATCGCGGGCTGTACCTGCCCGGCCGATGCAATGGCCTCGCAGGCGGGCGCCAGTGGCCCCAGCGCGCCCACTGGATAGACCGGCGCCTGCCGCCCCTTCAGCGATTGCGCCAGCAAGGCGCGGGCGCGCCGGATTGCCTCGGCCCGATCGATTGCGGGCGCCTCGCCGGCCGCGCGCAGGCGTGCCAGGTCGGCGCTCATGCCGCACACCCTTCGGTCAGCATCGCGGCGCCCCCGGCCCACACGTCGCACCAGTCGGCGCCGGGTTCGGTCGGCGTCATCACACTGACCTGCAACCCGGCCCGCAGCGCTCGGCCCTGCAGCTTGTCCGCCGCATCGGTGCCGGCCAGGTCATAGTCGGCGAAGATAACCAGCCTCTGCACGCCGGCCGGCCACTGCCAGGCGGCTAGGTTACCGGCGCTGTAGGAGGCCACGGTCGGCACGCCGGATGCACACCAGGCGGCCAGCGCGGTTTCGATGCCCTCGGCGATGCCGATGCAGCCATGCGCCGACCTGAACAGCGGGATGCATGCACCGGCCAGCGGCCCGGCCGCGCCGGTCAACTTGCGCACGGTCGGAACCTCGGCCTTGCGGCCATCCGCTGCCAGGTAGGTGCGGTGCACCGCCACCGTGCGGCCATCGGGCGCCACCAGCGGCGCCAGCATGGCGGGATAGGTGCCCAGCGCCACGCCTTCGTGCCAGTAGGGTAAGCCGCGATGAATACGCAGACACACGGGCAGCGGCCACAGGCCACCGAAGCCGCGGCGCTTCAGGTGCAGGGTGACGGGATCGCCGGGCACCAGCGGCCGGCCCTCAGCCCACAGGCGGGCGTTGCGGGCCGCATTGGCGGCCCACTGCTGGCGCTGATGTGCTTCGCGCTCGGCGGTTGCCACCAGCACCTGACGCGCCAGTTCGGCGCGCTCGGCGCGGGTCATCGTCGCCTTGTCGGCAGTGCTCCACGTCTCACTGATGCCCAGCCGGTAGCAGCCGAACACGCCGCCGCGCAGGTCGGCGAACAGCTTGCACCATCCGGCGGTATCGTTTCGACGCGAGTTGGTCGGGAACCGATACATTCGGCCAGGCTTGATCTCCGCTGGTGGGTGCGCGCTTTCGCCAAGGCGTACCAGGACAAACTCCCGGAACGCCAGCGCAACTTCCGCTGCGGCGGCACTCATCGCGGCCCCTTCTTGCGATCATGGAATGGCGCAGTACGCCTTGATGACCATCGCGTCTCGCAACGCTCCTGATCCTGCGCTTCGTGGCTGGCAGCGCCAGCCACAGGCGAAGCGTCGGCAAGGCTCTCCAGCCATGCTCGGATCTGACGAATCGTCCAACGCGTGTACCGAGGCCGCCTGATCGCCGGCTGCGGCGCATGGCCATCACGCACCTCTTGGCGGAACTGCGAGACGCTCATGCCGGCCGCCATTGCGGCGGTGGGCCCGTCGATGAGCGCAACGTCGCTAAGCGACGCAGGAAGCTGACACTGGGCTTTGGAAAGAGTCACATCACACCTCGTGGCGTTGCAAACGCGTACTACGGTGCCATGCTTGTATCGGCCTTCGAAACCTGTTCAGCTTGCCGAAAAGGCGCTCTGCATAGGAGCGCATACATCCGACTCACGAGCGGCTAGCGCGCCGAGAACGGTGACTGAACGGTGACCAGAGAACCCAGAAGAACCGAACAAAGAAAAAGGGTTAGCACGTCCTAACGTGCTAACCCTAGTCTTTATTGGCGCGGCTGGCAGGAATCGAACCCACGACCCCTTGGTTCGTAGCCAAGTACTCTATCCAGCTGAGCTACAGCCGCGAAGCCTCGCATTATATCAGTCGATCAGCGCGGCGGCATGCTCGCACTGGCGGGCCCGCGCGGGGTCGCCGTCCTGCTCGGCCAGGCGGGCCAGCCAGCG
>JAFLDH010000309.1 GCA_017302505.1 Burkholderiales bacterium | reverse complement strand
GCGCCAGGCCGATGACCGGCGGCTTGGGCTGCACCCGGGGCGCCGGCGGCGGCAGATCCACCGCCACCGGGGGGGGTGGTGCGGGCGGCTGCACCGGCGCAGTCTGGCAGCCCGCCAGCAACGCCGTCAGCACCAGCACGGCCAAGCCCATGCGTCGTTTCATGTCGCCGATTCTAGAAAGCGGGTCGGATGGGACTGGCAATCTCAAATTCCCAACGAGCATATGCAAGCAAAAAATATGTAGTTCTCAAATATATGAACGCTTCCTAGACTTCGTGTCCTCTCGGCCCGGCCTGCGCGCCCCGACCCCTTTCCATGTACCAGTACAACGAATTCGACCGCCAGTTCGTGCGCGCCCGTGCCGCCCAGTTCCGTGACCAGCTGCGTCGCCACCTCGACGGCGAGTTGCCGGACGACGACTTCCGCGCGCTGCGGCTGCAGAACGGCTGGTACGTGCAGCGTCATGCGCCGATGCTGCGCGTAGCCGTGCCCTACGGCGAGCTGAGCAGCCGCCAGCTGCACCAGCTGGCGCGCATTGCCCGCGAGTACGACCGCGACTACGGCCACTTCACCACCCGGCAGAACCTGCAGTTCAACTGGATCCCGCTGACCAAGGCGGCCGACGTGATGGACCTGCTGGCCGATGTCGACATGCACGGCATCCAGACCAGCGGCAACTGCATCCGCAACATCACCACCGACGCGCTGGCCGGCATCGCCCCGGACGAGGTGGTGGACCCGCGGCCCTACTGCGAGATCCTGCGCCAGTGGAGCACGCTGCACCCCGAGTTCGCGTTCCTGCCGCGCAAGTTCAAGATCGCCGTCACCGGCGCGCACGAAGACCGCGCCGCCATCGGCTGGCACGACATCGGCCTGCAGTTGCTGAAGAACGCGGCCGGCGAGGTCGGCTTCAAGGTGCTGGTGGGCGGCGGCATGGGCCGCACGCCGATCATCGGCAGCGTCATCGGCGAGTTCGTGCCCTGGCAGCAGATCCTGGTCTACATCGAGGCCATCGTGCGCGTGTACAACCGGCTGGGCCGGCGCGACAACCTGTACAAGGCGCGCATCAAGATCCTGGTCAAGGCCGAGGGCCAGGCCTTCGTCGACGCGGTGAATGCCGAGTTCCGGCACATCCTGGCCCATGACCTCGAGGGCGGCGCCCACCTGATCCCGCAGGCCGAGCTGGACCGCGTGGCCCACTGCTTCCAGCTGCCCGAAGGCCTGGATGCGCAGCGCGCCCCGGCCGCCGCGCCGGCGCCGGACGGCCTGCCGGCGGCCTATCTGCGCTGGCTGGAACGCAACGTGCACGCCCACCGGCTGCCGGCCTACCGCGCGGTGACGCTGTCGCTGAAGCGCGCCGGCCAGGCGCCGGGCGATGCCACCGGCGACCAGATGGACCGTGCCGCCGAGCTGGCCAGCCGCTTCAGCCATGGCGAGCTGCGGGTCACGCACGACCAGAACCTGCTGCTGCCCTGGGTGCGCGACGACCAGTTGCAGGCCCTGTGGGTGGCTGCGCGCGAGGCCGGCTTCGCCACGCCGAACATCGGCCTGCTGACCGACATGATCGCCTGCCCGGGCGGTGATTTCTGCGCGCTGGCCAATGCGCGCTCGATCCCGGTGGCCGCGGCCATCACCGAGCGCTTCGAGGACCTGGACCGGCTCTACGACATCGGCGACATCGACCTGCATGTCAGCGGCTGCATCAACTCCTGTGGCCACCACCACAGCGGGCACATCGGCATCCTGGGCGTCGACAAGGACGGCGCCGAGTGGTACCAGATCACCGTGGCAGGCTCCGACGGCAGCACGCTCAGCGGCGCGGCCACCCCGGGCAAGGTGATCGGCCCGTCCTTCGCCGCCGAAGAGGTGCCCGACGTCATCGAGGCGGTGATCGAGACCTACCGCCGCGAGCGCCAGCCCGGCGAGCGCTTCATCGACACCAGCCGCCGGCTCGGCCCCCTGCCCTTCCGGGCCGCGGCCGATGCGGTACGCCGCGCCACCGCGGCAGCCGCCGCCTGAAGGAGCCCCGCATGCGTTTCATCGATCCCCGGCACGACCGCTGGCACCGCGTGGAGGGCGAAGACGGCCCGATCCCGCATCCCGATCCGCAGGCCGACCGCCTGCTGACGCTGGAGCAGTGGCATGCCGTGCGCGAGACCTGGCCGCAGGGCCTGACCACCGGCGTGGTGCTGCCCAACACACTGGACGTGGATGCGCTGGCCGACGACCTGCGCGGCCCGCAGCCGCGCCTGGCGCTGGTGGTGCTGCAGTTCCCCAAATGGACCGACGGCCGCGCCTACAGCCAGGCGCGCGTGCTGCGTGCCCGCCACCGCTTCGGCGGCGAGGTGCGCGCCATCGGCGAAGTGCTGGTGGACATGCTGCCGCTGCTGCAGCGCACTGGTTTCGATGCGGTGCAGCTGCGCCGCGACCAGAGCGTCGAAGCCGCGGTGCGCGCGCTCGGCTTCTTCCCGGGCCACTACCAGGGCGACGTGCTGCAGCCCAAGCCGGCCTTCGCCCGCGACCTGCAGGCCGAGACCACCGCCACACCGCGCGATGCTGGCCTGTTTGCCGGCCAGGGGATCTGACATGGGTGCGATCGCTCTCTACGCCCGCGCCGGCGCGCACTTCGATCAGCGCGTGACCGACACGCTCGCCCAGCTGCAGGCCGCCGCCGCCGCCCACCCGGGCCGCATCGTGCAGGCCACCAGCCTGGGCGCCGAGGACATGGTGCTCACCGACCTGATCGCCCGGCACCGCCTGCCGATCGCGGTGGCCACGCTGGACACCGGCATGCTGCATGCCGAGACGCTGGCGCTGATCCCGCGACTGGAGGCGCACTACGGCCTGAGCGTCGAGCGCCACGCGCCGGTGCAGGAGGCGGTGGTGCACTTCGTGCGCCAGCACGGTGACCAGGCCATGTACCAGAGCATCGAGCTGCGCAAGGCCTGCTGCGCGCTGCGCAAGCTGCAGCCGCTGGCGCAGATGCTGCAGGGTCGCAGCGCCTGGGTCACCGGCCTGCGCCGCGAGCAGTCGGCGCAGCGCGCCGACGTGCCGGCCAGCGAGGCCGATGCCGACGGCCGCATCAAGTTCAACCCGTTGGCCGACTGGAGCTGGGCCGACGTCTGGCACTACATCGCCACCCACGGCGTGCCCTACAACGAGCTGCACGACCAGTTCTTCCCGAGCATCGGCTGCGCGCCCTGCACCCGGGCCATCGCCGTCGGCGAGGACTTCCGCGCCGGCCGCTGGTGGTGGGAGGAAGAACGCGCCAAGGAATGCGGCCTGCACGTCGCCCGCCCCACCGAGGAGTCCCACGCATGAACGCGCCGCTGAACCTGGACCGCCTGCTGCCCGCGCTGGACCACAAGCACCTGGACTGGCTGGAAGAAGAAGCCATCTTCATCCTGCGCGAGGTCGCGGCCAGCTTCGAACGGCCGGCGCTGCTGTTCTCGGGCGGCAAGGATTCCTGCGTGGTACTGCGGCTGGCCGAGAAGGCCTTCAAGACCCGTGTGAACCCGGCCCCCAAGGCGCCGGAGGCGCCAGCCCCCCAAGGGGGCGCGCAGCCGGCTTGGGGCGGCCCGGCGCCGGCTGCCGGCAACGACTTCAAGGGCCGCCTGCCCTTCCCGCTGCTGCATGTGGACACCGGCCACAACTTCCCCGAGGTGATCGAGTTCCGCGACCGGCGCGTGGCCGAGATGGGCGAGCGCCTGGTGGTCGGCCACCTGGAAGACTCCATCGCCCGCGGCACGGTGCGTCTGGCGCACCCGCTGGAATCGCGCAACGGCCACCAGACCGTGGCGCTGCTGGAAGCCATCGAGGCACATCGCTTCGACTGCCTGATCGGCGGCGCGCGTCGCGACGAGGAGAAGGCCCGCGCCAAGGAGCGCATCTTCAGCCACCGCGACAGCTTCGGCCAATGGCAGCCGAAGGAGCAGCGGCCCGAGCTGTGGACGTTGTTCAACACCCGCATCCGCCCGGGCGAACACTTCCGCGCCTTCCCGATCAGCAACTGGACCGAGCTGGACGTGTGGCTGTACATCGCCCGCGAGAACATCCCGCTGCCCGGCCTGTACTACGCCCACCCGCGCGAGGTGGTGCGCCGCAAGGGCCTGCTGGTGCCGGTCACCGACGTGACGCCGGTGCAGACGGGCGAGCAACCCGAAACCGCCACCGTGCGCTTCCGCACCGTGGGCGACATGACCTGCACCTGCCCGGTGGAAAGCGCCGCCGCCAGCGCAGCCGAGATCGTGGCCGAGACGCTGACCGTCACGGTCAGCGAGCGCGGCGCCACCCGCATGGACGACCGCACCAGCGACGCCTCGATGGAGCGGCGCAAGAAAGAGGGGTACTTCTGATGAACGCGCTGCTCGAACGACCGGCGGCCGATGCGGCTGCAGAGGCCGATCACCGCGCGCTGCGCTTCCTGACCGCCGGCAGCGTGGACGACGGCAAGAGCACGCTGATCGGCCGGCTGCTGTACGACAGCCGTGCCATCCTGGCCGACCAGCTGGACATGCTGCAGGCCAAGTCGGCCGGCGAGACGCTGGACCTGTCGCTGCTGACCGACGGCCTGGAGGCCGAGCGCGAACAGGGCATCACCATCGACGTGGCCTACCGCTACTTCGCCACGCGCGAGCGCAAGTTCATCATTGCCGACGCGCCGGGCCATGAGCAGTACACCCGCAACATGGTCACCGCGGCCGCGGGCAGCGATGCTGCCGTGGTGCTGGTGGACCTGACGAAGATCGACTGGCGCGCCGCCGAGGTGGCCCTGCTGCCGCAGACCCGCCGCCATGCGCTGCTGGCGCACCTGCTGCGCGTGCCGAGCATCGTCTTCGCGGTGAACAAGATCGACGCGGTGGATGCACCGCAGGCCGCCTTTGCCGCGGTGCGCAGTGCGCTGCTGCGCTTTGCGGCCGAGGCTGGCATCGCCGTGGCCGCGGTGGTGCCGGTGTCCGCGCTGCGCGGCGACAACGTCACCCGGCCGCTGCAGGCTGCGTGGTACGACGGCCCGTCGCTGCTGCAGGTGCTGCAGAGCCTGCCCACCACGCAGGAAGGCGTGGACGGCGCGCTGCTGCTGCCGGTGCAGTACGTGGCCCGCGAGGCCGGCGACGACACGCCCGGCATCGGCCACCAGCCACGCACGCTGTGGGGCCGCATCGCCCATGGCCGCGTGCAGCCCGGCGACGAGGTGGAGCTGTTCCCCAGCAGCGAGCGCGCCACCGTGGTGGCCCTGCGCCGCGCCGGCAGCGACGTGGCGGCCAGCGAGGCCGGCCAGTCGGTAGGTCTGGTGCTGGACCGGCAGCTGGACGTGTCGCGTGGCGACTGGATCGGCACGCCGCGCACGCTGCTGCCGGCGCAGCGCTTCGGCGCCACGCTGGCCTGGCTGGACACCGAGCCGGCGGTGGTGGGCCGCAAGTACCTGGTGCGCCACGGCCACCGCTGGGTGCAGGCGCGCATTGCCTCCATCGGCCACCGGCTGGACATCCATACGCTGGCGCCCACCGATGCGCACGAGTTGGCCGTCAACGACATCGGCCAGGTGGTGATCGAGCTGCAGCAGCCGCTGCCGCTGCAGGCCTATGCCGACAACCGCGTAGGCGGCGCGCTGATCGTCGTCGACCCCGCCAGCCACCGCACCAGCGGCGCGCTGCTGGTGCAGAGCCTGCGCTGATGGGCCGCGTCGTCTTCGTTGGTGCCGGGCCCGGGGCGGCCGACCTGATCACGCTGCGCGGCGCCCGCGCGCTGGGCCAGGCCGACGTGGTGCTGCACGACGCGCTGACCGACCCGGCGCTGCGCACGCTGGCACCGCAGGCGCAGTGGGTGGACGTGGGCAAGCGCGGCTACACGCATTCCGCTCGCCAGGCGGCCATCAACGCGCTGCTGCTGCGCATGGCGCGGCAGCATGGGCTGGTGGTGCGGCTAAAGGGCGGCGACCCCAGTCTCTTCGGCCGGCTGGAAGAAGAGCTGCTGGCCTTGGCG
>JAFLDH010000308.1 GCA_017302505.1 Burkholderiales bacterium | reverse complement strand
TGGCGCTGGCGCGCGCGGTGCGGCGCGAGGTGGAGGCGGCCGGCGGCCGCGTCGTGCCGATCTCGAAGCAGCTGGCCTGAGCCTGCCGACCATGGGTTCACCCCGACATAAGCACCCCTTATCTCTACAGACCCAAACCGTCTTTGCGCCGCGGCGACGCGGCCGATAAATTGACCGCCACACGAGGATCGTTATGCCTTTTTCCGACTACCGAACCGCGCTCGTCACCGGCGCCTCCTCCGGCATCGGCGCTGCCGTCGTCGAGCGCCTGCGCGCCGAGGGGCTGGAGGTGCACGCGCTGGCGCGCAGTGCCCAGTCGCTGGCCGCGCTGGCCGAGCGCACCGGCTGCATCGCGCACGCGCTGGACGTCACCGACCTGGCCGGCATCACGAAGCTGGCCCAACAGGTACCGTTCGACATCCTGGTGAACAACGCCGGCGTCGACCGGCCGAAGAGCTTCCTGAAGGCCGACGCCGAGGACATCGATCTGCTGGTCGACGTCAACCTGCGCGCTGTGCTGCACCTGTGCCGGCTCGTCGTGCCCGGCATGGTGGCGCGCGACCGCGGGCACGTGGTCAACATCAGCTCGATCGCCGGCGCCTACAACTTCGGCGGCAACTCGACCTACCACGCCACCAAGGCGGCGGTGAGCATGCTGTCGCGCCAGCTGCGCATCGACGCCTTCGGCAAGCGCGTTCGCGTGACCGAGATCTGCCCCGGCCGCGTGGCCACCGACATCTTCGCGCACGTGCACGGCGACTCGGCCGAAACCTACGAGAAGTTCGTCAAGGGCTTCGAGCTGCCGCAGGCGGCCGACATCGCCGACACGATCGCCTTCGCGATCGCCGCGCCGGTGGCGGTGAACATCGGACACATCGAGATCACGCCCACGCTACAGGTGCCGGGCGGGCTGCAGACCACGCGGCCGGCGGCGGCGCGGGCCTGACCGAGCAAGCACCATGAAGGGCTTCGACCTGCTCGCCATCTTCGCGAACCCCGAGTTCGCGAAGATGCTGTGGCATGGCGTGCAACTGACCTTCGTCGTCGCGATCGGCTCGTGGCTGCTGGCGATGACGCTGGCCGTGGTGTTGCTGGCCGTGCGCCTGACGCCGAGTGCGATCGCCCGCCGTGCCGTGATGGCCTACGTCTCCTACCACCGCAATGTGCCGACGCTGGTGCAGCTGATGCTGTGGTACTTCGGCATCGCCAGCCTGCTGCCGGGCGCGCTGCAGGGCTGGCTGTCCGAACACAGCGCCGAGGCGGTGTTCGCGGTCATCGCGCTGGGCCTGTGCCAGGCGGCGTACTTCAGCGAAGACCTGCGCTCCGGGCTGCGCGCCGTGCCGCCGGGGCAGGCCGAAGCGGCGCGCGCGCTCGGCCACAGCTACATCGGCGCGATGCGCCATGTGCTGATGCCGCAGGCGGTGCGCAACGCGATTCCGGCGCTGGTGAACCACAGCGTGTCACTGTTCAAGAACAGCAGTCTGGCGATGGCGATCGGCGTGGCCGAGCTGACGCACGCAGTCAAGGAGATCGAGAACCAGAGCTTCCGCACCTTCGAGACCTACCTGATCGCGACGCTGATGTACCTCGGGTTCTCGCTGCTCATCATGTTCGGTGGCGCGGCGCTCGCCCGCCGCGCGCGCATCGCCGGAGCGAGGTGAGCGATGGAATCGGTCATCGACATCATCCGCGACAACTGGCTGCTGCTGCTGATCGGCCAGTATCCGAACGGCCCGCTCGGCGGCATCGCTTGCACGCTGATCCTGTCGGTGCTGGGCATCGTGCTCGCGTTCCCGCTGAGCGTGCTGCTGGCGCTGGCGCGCCTCTCGCCGTGGCGCTGGCTGTCGTGGCCGGCTACCGCGCTGATCTACGTGGCGCGCGGCGTGCCGCTGCTGATGATCATCCTGTGGGTCTACTTCCTGGTGCCGCTGCTCATCGGCCACAACGTCTCGGGCTTCGTGACCATGCTCGTGACGCTGGTGCTGTACGAAGGCGCCTACCTCGCCGAGGTGGTGCGCGCCGGCATCGAGGCGCTGCCGAAGGGGCAGATGGAAGCGGCGCGCGCGCTGGGCCATAGCCACCTGGGCGCGATGCGGCGGGTGATCCTGCCGCAGGCACTGTTCAACATGCTGCCCAGCATGCTCAGCCAGTTCGTCTCGACGATCAAGGAGACGACGCTGGGCTACGTGATCAACGTGCCCGAGCTGACCTTCGCCGCCAACCAGATCAACAACCAGCTGCTGACCAAGCCGTTCCAGGTGTTCTTCATCCTGGCCGTCATCTACTTCGTCGTCTGCTGGACGCTGACCTGGGCGGCCACAAGGCTGGAGCGGCGCATCGAAGCCAAGCGCGCCGGCCAGGCCGTCGGGCGCCGGCGCGGCGCGAAGCCGGTGCCGACGCAGACCCTGGCGGCCGAACCCTGAACTTCCGCAAAGGGCCTCGCAATGATCAGCTTCAGCAACGTCAACAAGTGGTACGGCGAATACCAGGCGCTGACCGACATCAACGCCGAAGTCAGCAAGGGCGAAGTGGTCGTGGTGTGCGGGCCCTCCGGCTCCGGCAAGTCGACGTTGATCCGCACCGTCAACCGGCTCGAGGAGATCAAGTCGGGCAAGGTCACGGTCGACGGCCACGACATCCATGCGCCGATGAGCAGCGCGCAGCTGAACCGCATGCGCAGCCGCATCGGCTTTGTCTTCCAGAGCTTCAACCTGTTTCCGCACCTGTCGGCGCTGGACAACGTGATGCTTTCGCCGATGCACGTCAGCGGCGTCAAGCGTGTCGAGGCGCGCGACAGGGCGCTGCAGCTGCTCGACCGCGTCGGCCTCGCGGCCAAGGCCAATTCGTACCCCGGGCAGCTGTCGGGCGGCCAGCAGCAGCGCGTGGCGATCGCCCGCGCGCTGGCGATGGAGCCGCCGGCGATGCTGTTCGACGAACCGACCAGCGCGCTCGACCCCGAGATGGTCGGCGAAGTGCTGGCGGTGATGCGCAGCCTGGCCGGCGACGGCATGACGATGATGTGCGTCACCCACGAGATGGGCTTTGCACGCGAGGTCGCCGACCGCGTGTGGTTCATGGATGCCGGGCGCATCCTCGAGGCGTCCGATCCCGAGTCCTTCTTCCGCAATGCGCAGCACCCCCGGGCGCAGCGTTTCCTGTCCGACCTGCGTTCCCACTGATCCGATCCGCACCCCACTGGAGGTTCCCATGTCCCACCGCCGTCACCCGCTCACCGCCACCGCCATCGCCGCATGCCTGGGCAGCGCCACCTTCGCCGCACAGGCCGACCAGCTGCAGGACATCCAGCAGCGCAAGGAGCTGCGCTGCGGCACCTTCGCCGACGTGCCGCCCTTCGCCGCGCCGGACCCGAAGACGCGCGAGATGGTCGGCTTCGACGTCGACCTGTGCAACGCCATCGCCAAGCGCTGGGGCGTGACGGCGAAAATCACGCCGTTGTCGGTGGAAGCGCGTGTGCCCGAGGTGAAGATGGGCCGCGTCGACATCACCGTCGCGAACCTGGCCTACACGCTGGGGCGCGCCGAACAGATCCAGTTCAGCGACCCGTACTACCTGGCCAAGGAGATGCTTGCGGTGAAGGCCAGCGACCCATCGAACAGCAAGGCCGACTACAAGGGCAAGCGGCTCGCGTCGACCAAGGGCTCGACCTCGGAGCTGTCGATCAAGATGAACGGGTCCGAGCCGGTCACCTTCCAGGACACCGGTTCGGCCTACATGGCGGTGCAGCAGAACAAGGCGCTGGGCATGGTCGCCAACACGATGACGATCACCAAGCTGGTCAACCAGTCGAAGAGCGGCGGCGTCGAGCTGAAGATGATTCCCGAGCCGATGGCCTTCCAGCCGATCGGCATCGGCATGAAGAAGGACGAGCCGGCGCTGCTCGCCAAGGTCAACGCCACGCTGCTGGAGATGGACAAGGCCGGCGAGATCAACCAGATCTGGGCGAAGTGGCTGGGCCCGAACACCGAGTACAAGATGACACGCGAGGACAAGGTGGTGCCGCTGTCGGAGTTGAAGTTCACGCCGCTGCCGTGAGCGACCCAAGGGCAATAGGCCCCATCACCTCCCCAAGGTTTGTTCAGGCGTAGTCGCGTCATTGGCTTATGCATGGGTCACGTCCAGGTGAATGAGAACTGACTGTTTGGCCCTGCGCAGCTGCCCGGTTCGTGGCGCCTCGGCGAACGCTGTGAGCGCAAAGCTAGGAGGGGAGAAGGCGGAGTTGCCGTCAACCAGTCAAAGCGGGCGGCCCAATTTGCGTACCCAAGCAACTCGACCAGGTCGTATACCAGCGAGGATCCGATTGAGTGTTGCCACAAAGCCGTCGCTGGTGTTGGTCCGGTTGTGGCCGGGACCGCCACTCCACTTGCACGCCACGTAGCCGACATTGAGGAAGGCGGCCGCGCCGACACGGCTGACGGTGCGGCCGCTGTTGGAGACCTCAGACCTCGGTCTGCTCGGAGATCTCGAGCGCGTCATCGACCTCGATTCCGAGGTATCTCACCGTCGACTCGAGCTTGGAGTGCCCGAGCAGCAACTGGACGGCGCGTAGGTTCTTGGTGCGCCGGTAGATCAAGGTTGCCTTCGTCCTGCGCATCGAGTGCGTTCCATATTCGGCCCGATCCAGGCCCAGTTCGTCAACCCAGTGGCCGAGGATCCTCGCGTACTGCCGGGTCCCGAGGTGCGGTGAGTCGTGCAAGCGGCTCGGGAAGAGGTAGTCGTCGGGCTTCAGCGCGGCCTGCCTGATCCAGGCTCGCACTGCCTCCCTTGCCGGCTGCGTAATCTCGAACTGCACCGGGCGTTGCGTCTTGTGCTGCATGACAATGGCCCGAGAGGCGACCTGGTCACCATGGCACACGTCGCGCACCTTCAGCGCGACCAGGTCACAGCCTCGCAGCTTGCTGTCGATGCCCAAGTTGAGCAGAGCCAGTTCGCGTACTCGGCTCTCCATCTGCAGGCGCACTCTCAGCGCCCAGATGTCCTTGAGCTTGAACGGCGCCTTCTGTCCGACGAGCTTGCCCTTGTTCCAAGGCTCGCGGTGGGTGCGGGTCGCGGTTGTGGTGTCCATGGCGGACTCCTCGTTTGGCGGCTCGGCGCCGCCGCCCTGGCGCCGACGCTGCCAGGCGTCGGATGTCCATCTTTGACACTTTTTGATATGCTGGGAATCCCCAATCCTGGAGGCCACACTGTGGGCATGAACGTCAATCTCACCCCGCAGCTCGAGGAACTGGTCCGTGCCAAGGTGGCGTCGGGCATGTACACCTCGGCCAGCGAGGTCGTTCGCGAAGCGCTGCGCTTGATGGACGAGCAGGACCGAGTTCGCGCGGCCAAGCTCGAACAGCTTCGGGAGGACATCCGCGAAGGCTTGGCCAGCGGGGCGTCACAACCCTGGAGTGCGTCCAAGATGAAGTCCGATGCCCTTGCGCGGCGAGCGCGCAAGGCAGCCTAACCGGCCCACAGTGGCAACCGTCGTTCGGCGCCCGCTGGCGGCGCTCGACATCCTGGACGTCTGGGACCACATCGCCGATGACGACATGGTGGCGGCGGATCGTTGGGTCGACGAACTCGATGCCGCGTTCGGACGGCTCGCGACGCAGCCGTTGATGGGGCGGGCACGGCCAGAGCTTGCTCCGGACCTCAGGAGCTTTCCGTTCCAGCGCTACGTGATCTTCTACATCCCTCTACCGGACGGCGTCGACGTCGTGCGGGTGCTGCACAGCGCGAGGGACATCTATAGCGACCTGTTCGCAGGCGGCGTGTGAGGGCATCCGAGCCGCGGGAGGGGGCGCGCGTTGCCGTAGTTCAAGTTGCGAGTCCGGCCATCAGCGGGTATTCACGAACGGCAGCTATCACGTAGTCCAGCGCAGCTGAGAGCGTTGATAAGCAAGCCCCGCATTTGGCAGTCGGGTTCACGCGCGGGTTCACGAATTGACATCGAAAGG
>JAFLDH010000307.1 GCA_017302505.1 Burkholderiales bacterium | reverse complement strand
CGCAACCAGCCGGCCAGGGCCTCGGGCCCGGCATCGGCCCACAGCGCGCGCAGCAGCAGGCGCTGGCGCAGGGCTTCCTTCTGCAGTGCCGCGTTCACGCCGGCTCCTGCTGGGCAACCCGCTGACACTGCGCGGCGCGCTGCGCCTCGCCCAGCAGCACCGGCAGGGCCGGCAGGTCGGTGTCCCATTCGATCAGCGTCGGCCGCGGGCCCAGCCGCTGCAGCGCGTGGCGGTACACCTGCCAGACGTTGTCGTGCACGCGGCTGCCGTGGTCGTCGATCACGATGTCGCCGGCATCGTGGTAGCCGGCCAGGTGGATCTCGCCGACGATCGCCGGGTCGATGGCATCGACCCAGGCGCAGGCCGCGGCCACTTCGTCCACGCCGTCGTTCAGCGCGTTGACCACCAGATTGTTCAGGTCCAGCAGCAGTCCGCAGCCGCTGCGCCGCGCCAGCGCATTGAAGAAGGCTGGCTCGGGCAGCGCATCGTCGGCCCAGCGCAGGTAGGCCGACAGGTTCTCCACCAGGATCGGCCTGCGAAGCCGTTCCTGCACGCGCTGCACGTTGGCCACCAGGATGTCCAGCGAGGCTTCGGTGAAGGCCAGCGGCAGCAGGTCGCTGGCATGCACCGGCGCCGCACCGGACTGGCGCGGCGCGCGGGCGAAGCTGGCATGGTCGCTGACGCGCACCGGATCGATGCGCTGCACCAGCCGCGCCAGCCGATCCAGGTGCCATGCGTCCAGCCCGGCCGCCGAGCCCAGCGACAGGCCCACACCGTGCAGGCTGACCGGCCAGCGTTCGCGCGCCGCGTGCAGCACCGCCAGCGCAGCGCCGCCGTCGGCAAAGAAGTTCTCGGAGTGCACCTCCACGAAGCCCAGCGCGGGCGGCTCGCGCAGCGCTTCAGCGTAGTGCGGCTGGCGCAGGCCGATGCCTGCGCAGCCGTGGCCGGAGTCGATCTGCATGGCGAGTCTTGCGTGCCGGGCCGGGATCTCACTTCTTCTGCATCTTGGCCTTGGCCTCGTCGGCCGTCATGCCCTTCATGTCCTTGCAGGTGCCCTTGGCCACGTACTTCCATTCGCCGGGGTCGTTGTCGACCTTGCTCTGGCCGGCGCAGGAATGGGTGCCCGACAGGTTGCCGCAGTCGTTCTGGCCGGCCTTGGCAATGCCGTAGCACTTCTCCTTCTCCTGCGCGGCAGCGTGGCCGGCCAGGCCGAGGGCCATCACCGAAGCAAGGGCGGAACTGACGATCAGACGGTGGTTCATGAAAAGCTTCTCCTGGGTTGCGGGGGGTCGGCCGACATGGCTGCGACGCGTGTCGGTCGCGCCGCATTCTCACTTTCTTACACGCGGCCTGCGGGCCGCACGGGATTGACGGCAGCGGCCGCCACCGGCAAGGTGCGGCGGCGCCATTCCACGGAGACCGCATGGACATCACCGTCTTCTACGCCACCAACCGCGCCCACGAGGGCGCCGACCGCTTCCAGCCCACGCGCTACGGCACACGCTTTTCCAGCGATGGCATGGAGAACCTGCGCTTCGGCCGGGTGAGCTTCCGTGCCGACGCCGCGCGCGTGCAGGCGCTGCTGGACCAGGAGCGCCCGCACACCGGCCCCGGCGACGGCGAGGCGCTGCAGGACTACTTTGCCCAATGCGTGGCCAAGACGCAGCGCATCGAGGCCTATGTGGAGTCGATCCCCGACACCGCGCTGAACGAGGCCGCGCAGAAGAAGGTGCTGCTCGGCTCCAAAGCGATGTTCGCCGACCTGCAGGCCGACATGCGCGAAGGCCGCGACATGCTGCTGCTGATCCATGGCTACAACGTCAGCTGGGAAGAGGCGGTGGGCACCGCCGCCGCGCTGGAGGCCACGATGAACCGCCCCGACCCGGCGCCGCGCGGCGCGGGCGACGACACGGTGGCCAGCACCCAGGCGGTGCGGGTGGTGCTGTTCACCTGGCCGTCCAACGGCCAGGCGCTGCCCTTCGCCAGCTACAAGAGCGACCGCGGCGACGCCTCGGGTTCGTCGGGCGCGGTGGGCCGCGGGCTGCTGAAGGTGCGCGACTACCTGCAGGAGCTGGGCCGCGAGGTGCGCGCCGGCAACCGCCAGGTGCTGCGGCTGCGCGCACAGCTGCAGGCCCAGGGCGTGCGGCCCAGCGAGATCGACCGCGCGGTGGCGCAGCTGGAGACCACCGAGGTCTGCGGCCAGAAGATCCACCTGCTGGCGCATTCGATGGGCAACTTCGTGCTGCAGCATGCGCTGAACCGGCTGTGGGAATTCAGCCCCGGCACCACGCTGCCGCGGCTGTTCGACCGGGTGTTCCTGTGCGCGGCCGATGTCGACGACGACGTGCTCGAGCCCGGCAAGCCGATGGAGCAGGTGCACCAGGTGGCCAACCTGGTGGCGATCTATCACAACCCCAACGACAACGCGCTGCGCGTGTCCGACTACACCAAGGCCAACCCCGACCGGCTGGGCCAGCGCGGCGCGGCGCGGCCGCAGGCGCTGCACCACAAGATGATGCAGGTGGACTGCAGCGCGCTGGTGGCCGGGCTGACGCAGCACAGCTACTACACCAACGGACGCGTCGCGCGCGACATCCGCCTGGCGCTGCAAGGGCTGGAACCGGAGCATCCGGCGCGCGGCCTGAAGCGCCTGGCCGGCGCGGCCAACCAGTGGCAGATGTAGGCCCCGCCGCTACCATCGTCGGCACCAGGAGACACCCATGGACTTCGACCGTTACCGCACGCTGGCCTTCGAACGGCGCGGGCGCATCCTGACGATCCGCATCCACCGCCCCGAGGCGATGAACGCGGTGAATGCCGAGCTGCATCACGATCTGGCGCATGTGTTCCACGATGCCCAGGCCGATGCCGACAGCGACGTGCTGGTGCTCACCGGCAGCGGCCGCGCCTTTTGCGCCGGCGGCGACGCCGCCTGGCTGACGGCGATGGCCGAGGCGCCCGCGCGCTTCGACGCCATCGCGCCCGAGGCCAAGCGCATCGTCTTCGGCCTGTTGGAGCTGGAGAAGCCCATCATTTGCCGCCTGAACGGCGCGGCCGCCGGGCTGGGCGCGACGATCGCCCTGATGTGCGACATCGTCATCGCTGCGCAGTCGGCGCGCATCGGCGACCCGCACGTCAAGATGGGGCTGGTGGCCGGCGACGGCGGCGCCGTCATCTGGCCCGAGCTGGTGGGCTTCACCCGCGCCAAGGAATACCTGCTGACAGGGCGCATGCTGCCAGCCGCCGAGGCCGAGCGCATCGGCCTGATCAACCACGTGGTGCCCGACGAGCAGCTGGACGCGAAGGTCGATGCGCTGGCCGACGAGCTGGCGGCCGGCGCCACGCAGGCCATCCGCTGGACCAAGGTGGTGACCAACCTGCCGCTGGTGAAGCGCGCGCACGAGCTGATGGACCCGTCGGTGGCCTACGAGATGGCCTCCAACCGCACGGCCGACCACCACGAGGCGGTGCGCGCCTTTGTCGAGAAGCGCGCGCCGCGCTTCACCGGCCGCTGAGGAGGCGACGATGTACTTCACCGACGAGCCGGCGCACATCACGATGCTGCGCGACACGCTGCGCCGCTTTCTGGCAGCCGAGCTGCCGCCCGAGAAGGCACGGCAGTGCGACCGCGACAAGAGCTTCGACCGGCAGTCCTTCCGCCGGCTGGCCGAGCTGGGCGTGTGCGGCCTGACCATCGCGCCAGAATACGGCGGCCAGGGCCGCGACCTGGTGGCCGCGGTGGCGGTGATCGAAGAGCTATCGCGTCACGGCCCGGCGCTGGCCGCGCCCTTCATCCACTGCGCGTTCTATGGCGGCGTCAACATCAGCGAAAGCGGTTCCGAGACGCAGAAGCGCGAACTGCTGCCGCTGCTGGCGCGCGGCGAGATCACTTTCGCCTACGGGCTGTCGGAGCCCGACGTCGGCGGCGACCTGGCCAGCGTCAGCACCCGCGCACGCATCGAGGGCGACCGGGTGGTCATCGACGGCTGCAAGCGATGGATGACCGGCGCGCGCTTCGCCGACTGGTACTACTGCCTGGTGCGCTCGGACGCCGAGGCGCCGCGCTACCGCAACCTGTCGCTCGTGCTGGTGCCCTCCGATGCGCCGGGCCTCACGGTGCAGGACATCGAGCACAGCGGCCTGCGCTATGCCGAGACCTGCGACGTGCATTTCGACGGCGTGTCGGTGCCGGCCGAGCACATCGTCGGCGGCCCGGAGGGCTGGAACCAGGGCTGGAAAAAGCTGGCCGGCCCCTCGCTGGACGTGGAGAAGCTGGAGATCACCGCCTGTGCCCTGGGCTTCGCCACCGGCGCGGTGGAGCTGGCCTGGCGCTACGCGCAGGAGCGCACGCAGTTCGGCAAGCCGATCTGCGCGCACCAGTCGGTGCGCCACGACCTGGTGGACGCGCGCACCCAGCTGCAGGCCTGCCGCCACATGCTGTACCACGCGGCCTGGCTGGCCAACGAGGGCCGGCCGTGCAGCGTGGAGACCTCGATGGCCAAGCTCTTCGTCGGCGACACCGCGGTGCAGATCGTGCTGAAGTGCCAGCAGGTGATGGGCGCCTACGGCACCGCGCCCGACTACGACATGGAGCGCTACGTGCGCGACCTGCTGGTCATGCCGATCGTCGGCGGCTCGTCGAAGATGCAGAAGAACAACATCGCGGCGCGGCTGAAGCTGCCGGAGTGAGGCAGCGCTCGGTTCATACCGTCAACATCCATGCGGCCGTCAGCAGCAGCACGCCCGCCATGGCGCGGTTGAACCAGAGCAGGCGGCGGCCCTGCGCCAGCCAGCGGCGCAGCACCGAGCCCGCGAGCGCATAGGTGAAGTTGCTGCCGAAGGCGAAGACCACCATCACGCCGCAGACGATGGCCAGGCGCTCGCCGGCGTTGCGGGCGGGCTGGCCGGCCGCGTTGACGACCCAGCCGGCGCTGAGGGTCAGCGCGAGCATCCAGGCCTTGATGTTGACGAACTGCAGCGCGACGCCCTGCATGAAGCTCACGTTCAAGCGGCGCGCGTCGGCCTGGCCCAGCGCAGAGGCCTGCGCCAGGCGCCAGGCCAGCCACAGCAGATAGGCAATGCCCAGGCCCTTGACGCCCCAGCGCAGCGCCGGCACCCCCGTCACCAGGGCACCGAGGCCAAGGCCCGTTGCCAGCATCAGCAGGGTCCAGCCGGCGGGCACGGCCAGGCAGAAGCGCAGCGCCCGGCGCAAGCCATGGTTGGCGGCCAGCGCGGTCGACAAGGTGGTGTTCGGCCCCGGCGAAAAGCTCATCGCGGCGCAGACCAGCAGCAGTGCGCTCAGCTCCGATGCGCTCATCAGCTCGCGCCCGGGGCGCAGGCATGTCGCTGCTCCGCCATCGCTCAATGCGTGCGCTGCAGCCCGGGCGGCACCCAGCTGCCCTGCCCCGGCGGCAACGCTGTAGGGGGCGCGGCCTTCGGTGCGTACAGGCGCAGTGTCACGGTGAAGCCGCCCTTGGGCGCCGGCAGCCAGCGCGCGGCGTTGTCGAGCCCTGGCGACAGGTTCTGCACGAACAGCGCGAGCGCGCCGTCCGCTTCGGCCGGGGGCTTGTCGCGGCTGCCCAGGTTCAGGCGGCCGGCGCTGTCTGCCACGAAAGCGCCACGACCATCCTCCTCGGCATCGGCCGTCACCGTCAGCGACCAGAAGCCGTCCACCGGCGGCTGCTCGCCGCGCGCGAAGCGCAGCAGGTAGTCGTGTGCGCCGTCCAGCGGCCGGCCCTCGGCATCGACGCGGGTGCTCAGCAGCAGCATTTGCCGCGGCTCGGTGCCGGGCCACTGCCACGCTGCCACGGCGGCACGACGCAAGTAGTCGGTGCCGAAATCGCCGCCGGCCGGCGCCACCTGCCAGGTGCCTGCCGGGCTGATGAGCTGCGATTGCAGTGCCGCGAGCCGGCGCTGCATACGTGCACCGGTGTCGGCCAGCGCAGCCTGCACCGCCGGCTCCAGCGCGTCGATGCGGAAGGGCTTGCCCGGCTCCAGGCCGATGGCGGCGATGCGCTGCAGCAGCGGCGCGTC
>JAFLDH010000306.1 GCA_017302505.1 Burkholderiales bacterium | reverse complement strand
CCCGCGGCTGGTGGCGCATCTGGGCGCGGCGCTGGCCGCGATCCACCACGCCGACCCGGCCAGCTTGCCATCCCTGCCGCAACGCGGCCTGCAGGCCACGCTGGACCGGCTGGCGGCGCGCTGCGCCACGCTGTCGCGGCCGAACCCGGTGTTTGCGCATGCGCTGCGCTGGCTGCAGCAGCACCGGCCCGATCCGGCGCAGGAGCGGCTGGCCCTGGTGCACGGCGACTACCGGCTGGGCAATGTCATCGTCGATGGCCGCGGGCTGGCGGCGGTGCTGGACTGGGAGATCGCCCACCTGGGCGACCCGGCCGAGGACCTGGCCTGGATCTGTCTGCCGCCGTGGCGCTTCGGCCGCATCGAGTTGCCGGCGGCCGGGCTGGGCACGCGCGAGCAGCTGTTCGCGGCTTATCAAGCGGCTGGCGGCGGGCCTGTGGACCCGGCCCGGGTGCGCTGGTGGCAGGCCGCCGGCAGCCTGCGCTGGGGCCTAGGCTGCGCCGGCATGCGCGAATGGTTCGACAGCGGCCGCGACCCGAGCGTGGAGCGCGCGATGATCGCCCGCCGCGTGTCCGAGAACGAGATCGACCTGCTGCGGCTGATCGCACCGCGGCGCGCAGCGCAGGCTTTCTGGCCGGAGACCGCCTGATGCTGGACCAACCCGCCGGCCCCGACTTGCTGCAGGCCGTGGCCCGCCTGCTGCGCGACACGCTGCGGCCACAGCTGCCGCCGCATGCCGCGTTCCAGGCCCGCGTCGCGGCCAATGCGCTGGAGCTGGCAGCGCGCGAATGGCAGCTGGCGCCGGCAGCACAAGCCGCGGCGCAATCGCGGCTGCGCGCGCTGCTGGGCCGGGACGGCCCGCTCGAGGCGCTGGAGGCCGAGCTATGCCGGCGCATTGCCGATGGCCGCGTGGCCGCCGACGACCCGGCGCTGCTGGAACACCTGTGGGCCGGCACGCTGGACCGCCTGGCGATCGACCAGCCGGCGTATGCGCCGTACCGACACGAGACCATGAACAAGGAGTGAGACCCGATGGACTTCAACCTGCCCACCGAACTGAGCGAACTGCTGCGCAACCTGGACCGCTTCATCGACCATGAGATCCGGCCGCTGCAGGCGCAAGACGACAACGAGCGTTTCTTTGATCACCGCCGCGAGTGGGCGCGCACTGACTTCGACAACGGCGGCCTGCCGCGGCCCGAATGGGAGGCGCTGCTGCTGGAATGCAAGAAGCGCGCGGACAAGGCCGGCTTCTACCGCCTGAGCCTGCCCAAGGAATTCGGCGGCCAGGAGATCGGCAACCTGTGGATGGCGGTGATCCGCGACCACCTGGCGTCGAAAGGCCTGGGCCTGTTCAACGACCTGCAGAACGAGCATTCGGTGGTCGGCAACTTCCCGGTGATCGTGATGCTGCGCGACTTCGGCACGCCGGCGCAAAAGCAGCACTTCATCACCGGCCAGCTGAAGCACGAGGCGCGCATCACCTTCGGCCTGACCGAGCCGAACCACGGCTCGGATGCCACCCACATGGACACCAAGGCGGTGCGCGAGACGCGCAACGGCATCGAAGGCTGGCGCATCAACGGCGAGAAGATGTGGACCACCGGCATGCACACCGCCACGCACTGCGCGCTGTTCGCCCGCACCGCCGGCCAGGCGGGCGACGCCCGCGGCATCACCTGCTTCCTGGTGCCCACCGGCACGCCGGGTGTCAAGGTGGAGGAGTACCTGTGGACCTTCAACATGCCCACCGACCACCCGCGCGTCAGCTTCACCGACGTGTGGGTGCCGGCGGATGCGATGTTCGGCGAGGAGGGCCGCGGCCTGGCCCTGGCGCAGAGCTTCGTTCACGAGAACCGCATCCGCCAGGCGGCCAGCAGCCTTGGCGCGGCCGCCTTCTGCGTGGCCGAGAGCGTCAAGTACGCGCGTGAGCGAAAACCCTTTGGCGAGGAACTGGCCCGCAACCAGGGCATCCAATTCCCGCTCGTGGAACTGGCCACCCAGGTGGAGATGCTGCGCCTGCTGATCCGCAAGACCGCCTGGGAGATGGACCAGATGCCGCACCCCGAAGTGGAAAAGAAACTGTCCGACAAGGTGTCGATGTGCAACTACTGGGCGAACCGACTGGTGTGCGAAGCCGCCGACCGCGCGATGCAGGTGCACGGCGGCATCGGCTACAGCCGCCACAAGCCCTTCGAGCACATCTACCGCCACCACCGCCGCTACCGCATCACCGAAGGCTCCGAGGAGATCCAGATGCGCAAGGTGGCGGCCTTCCTGTTCGGCTACCTGGGCCCGAACCGGTTCTGAACGCTTTCCCCCACCGCCCTCGTCAGAAGGGCTTGCTTTACCCACCCCCAAGGAGACTTGCATGAAACTGATCAAGAAGTGGCTGGCCTACGCCGCCGTGGCGTTCGGCGCGGCGGCCAGCGCCTTGCCGGCGGCCGCGCAGGAGACCTGGAAGCTCGGCACCGCGGCCATGCCCGGCACGGTGCTGTACGACATCGTCATGAAGTTCATCAACGACTTCAACGCCGCGGCCGGCGGCGAGCTGAAGCTCGAGTACCAGCACGTGGGCAACGAGCAGGAGATGCACCAGCAGGTGGTGCGCGGCCGGCTGCAGATGGGCGCGTCGTCCTTTGCCGGCGGCGCGATCCTGGTGCCCGAGGGCGCGGTGTTCAACACACCCTACCTGTGGAAGAACGATGCCGAGCGCGCCTGGGTGACCGACAACCACGGCGTCCCGGTGATCAAGAAGTTCTACGCCGAGAAGGGGCTGGAGCTGATCCTGGTGGCCGACGTGGGCTGGAACGACATGGTCTGCAAGACCGCCTGCCTGACGCCCGACAGCCTGAAGGGGCAGAAGATGCGCGTGTCGCCCTCACCGGCCTCGCGCATCGTCTTCAAGCAGCTGGGCTCCAACGGCGTGCAGATGCCGCTGACCGAGTTCTGGCCCGGGTTGCAGAGCGGCCTGGTGGTGGGCGGTGACCTGCCCTTCCTGTTCTACGTGACCACGCCGGCCGCGCAGAGCGCGCCGCACTACGTGGTGACGCGGCACTACCACCACCCCAGCACCTTCATCGTCAACAAGGCGCTGTTCGACGGCATGAAGCCGGCGCTGCGCGAGAAGCTGCTGAAGGCGGTGCCCGACGCCAACTGGGCGCGCAAGCAGGTGGCCGATACCGAAGGGCCGAAGATGAAGGAGTTCGCGGCCAAGGGCGGCTTCGTGCACCAGCTGACCGACCAGCAGCGCGAGGCCTGGGCCGCGGTGATCCGCCCCGGCCAGGCCGAGATGATCGCCGCCATCGGTGGCGGGGCCCAGCAGGTCTACGACGCGCTGATGCAAGGCAAGAAGGTCTGGGCCGAGCAGCACGAGAAGAAGTAAGCCCTTCGGCCGGCCCGGGCGCCCTGGGCCGGCCGCAGCGTCTCAGGGCTTGGCCGGGGCGAAGCCCTCTTCGACGCGCCGCATCACATAGTCGAAGAACGGGTTGGAGGACATGCGCGCCAGCGAGTCGATGCTGACGATCAGCGTGCCGCGCTCGCCGCGCGTGGCCATTGCGCCGAGGTTGGCGCCGTAGTCCTCGCTCAAGTCGGGCTGCAGGCCGTAGAGCGGATCGCTCAAGGGGAACGGGATCGCCAGGTGCGACAGCGAGAACACGCCGGGCGGGTACACCAGGTTCAGTTCCTGCACGGTCTCTTCCGTGCTGCCGGCCGGCGTGATGCGGGCCACCATCTGCTCGCTGGTGCGGCTGGCGTTGGTGACGACCACGGTGCCGAAGTTGCGCGGCGCATCGGGCAGCAGCCGCGCCACCATCGTGTCGCTACCGGCGCGCAGCAGCGGGCCGAACTTGACATGGCGGTTCAGGTCGAACAGCACCAGCTCGCTGCCGTTCTTCGGCAACTTCGCGTAAAGCGCCGTGACGATCGCGCGCGTGCTGACGGTGAAATCCACCACCGACTGGAAGGTCAGCACCGGCGGCAGGCCCTGCAGGTTGTTTTCGCGCGCATGGCGGTCGATCTGCGCCTGCAGCCGCCGCGCCACCAGCGACGACTGGCGCGCCCCGTTGACCGGGAAGCTGTTGTACTTGAAGGGGTTGAACTCCGGCACGATGCCCAGCCAGGCCGCCTTGTCCAGCGCGGGCAGGAAGGCCGGCCAGCCGAACACGCCGGCAAAGCGCGCCATGCTGGTGATGCCGATCATCGGCGCGAACAGCACGATGCGCTCGGGCGCGGCCAGCGACTTGTCGTCCAGCACGTCCAGCGCGTACTTCATGGCCAGCGCGCCGCCGTTGGAAAAGCCCACCAGGTGCAGCGGCGCCGGGGCCGGTGCCAGGCGCCGCGCCTCGCGCACCGCCAGGTGGGTAGCGGCCATCCACTGCTCCCATTCCACGTCCACCAGGCCGGCCGGCACCGTGCCATGGCCGGGCAGCCGGATGGCCAGCGCCACGTAGCCGGCCTGCACGTAGCGCCGCGCCACGTGGCGCAGGCTGTAGGGTGAATCGGTCAGCCCGTGCAGCAGCACCACCGCGCCCACCGGCTTTCCGGGCGGTGCCATGACATAGGAGCGGTTCCAGTCCTGCGCGAAGCGGCCGGGGTAGATCGGGCTGCCGCTGAAGTAGCGGTTGGAGCCGACCTGCGCCTCGGGCTCCAGCTTGTCGGTGACCTGGGCGCGCACCTCGTCGAAGAGCTTCTTCTCGGCCTCCAGGTAGGCGGCCCAGTCGGCCTTGGCCAGCTGCGCGGCCGGAAGCTCCTGCGGGATGAAGGTATGCCAGCGCTCCAGGTGAGGCGCCCGCAGCGCGTCGTAGGTCCGCCAGGCCAGCAGCGCGACGAGCAGCAGCACGGCCCCGACGACCAAGCGCTTCAGCATCGTGTACAGCCTACCCTTCATGCCTCGACCCGCCCTGCGCACCCCGCGCTGCGGCGCGATGATATGCGGCCCCTTCGGCAACAATGGCGCGCGAAAAACGGAGACGGCCGATGTGGCAGAGACTGAAGCCCCAGCCGGGCAACCTGCGGGTCTGGCAGTTCGGATTGCTGGTGGCCTTGCTGGCCTTCTGGCACCTGATGACGGCGCCGGGCCTGCTGCCCAACTTCATGTTCGAGAACGACCGCCAGGCGGCCTTCTTCTTCGGCCAGCCCGCGGTGGTGGCGCAGCGCATCTGGGCCTGGTTCATCACCGATGCCGACATCTACCGCCACCTGGCGGTGACGCTCACCGAAACCATGCTGGCCTTCGCCTTAGGCTCGGTGCTGGGCCTGGGCGCGGGCCTGTGGCTGGCGCTGCAGCCGATGGCTTCGGCGCTGCTCGAGCCCTACATCAAGGCGATGAACTCGATGCCGCGCATCATCCTGGCGCCGATCTTCGCGGTGTGGTTCGGGCTGGGCATCGGCAGCAAGGTGGCGCTGGGGGTGACGCTGGTGTTCTTCATCGTCTTCTTCAACGTCTACCAGGGCGTGAAGGAGGTTTCGCCGGTGGTGCTGGCCAACGCGCGCATGCTGGGCGCCAGCCCGAAGCAGCTGTTGCGCCACGTGTACCTGCCCAGCGCGATGGCCTGGGTGTTCAGCTCGCTGCACAACAGCGTGGGCCTGGCCTTCGTCGGCGCGGTGGTCGGCGAGTACCTGGGTTCCAGCCAGGGCGTGGGCTACCTGATCCTGCAGGCCGAAGGCAGCTTCGACATCAACACGGTGATGGCCGGCATCGTGGTGCTAACGGCCTTTGCGCTGCTGCTGGACGCCGTGGTCACGCGCATCGAGAAGCGGCTGATGAAGTGGCAGCCGAAGAGCGGCGAGACCGAGAAGCTGTAGCCGCTACAGCTTGCGTTCCTTGCGCAGCCGCACGCACTGCTCGTGCTGCGTCCAGGCCTTCTTGGCGCACTGCGTTTCCATGCACTGCAGCAACGCATAGCGTTCGCGGTTGCCACAGGCCTGGCGCGGGCTGCTCGGCCCAGCGGCCACCTTGGCGGGTGCCGCGGGCGCCGGCGGTGGCGCCGGCTTTGGCGGATCGACGATCACCGGCGGAGCGGCACCCGACACCATGCCG
>JAFLDH010000305.1 GCA_017302505.1 Burkholderiales bacterium | reverse complement strand
CAGCTGCAGCGCGGCGGCATGGTCGTGCTGACCAGCCACCAGCCGGTGGCGCTGTCCGACGGCGTGACACAACAGGTGCTGGCGCTGTGAACGACACTTCCGACCTCGGCATCCCCGGCGCGCTGCTCGCGCTGCTGCTGCGCGACCTGCGCATCGCGCTGCGCCGCCGCGCCGACACCGGCAGCGCGCTGGTGTTCTTCGTCATCGTCGTCAGCCTGTTCCCGCTGGGCGTGGGGCCGCAGTTCGAGCTGCTGCGCCGCATGGGGCCCGGCGTGGTCTGGGTGGCGGCGCTGCTGGCCTCGATGCTGGCGATGGGCCGCCTGTTCGCCGACGACCATGCCGACGGCACGCTGGAGCAGATGCTGCTTTCACCGGTGCCGCTGGCGCTGCTGGTGCTGGCCAAGACCACCGCGCACTGGCTGTCCTCGGGCCTGTTGCTGGTATTGGTGAGCCCGCTGCTGGCGCTGCAGTTCGACCTGGGCGCCGAGGCCGCCGGCGTGCTGTGCCTGTCGCTGCTGATCGGCACGCCGCTGCTCAGCCTGATCGGCGCCATCGGCGCGGCACTGACGGTGGGCCTGCGCGGCGCCGGCGTGCTGCTGTCGCTGCTGGTGCTGCCGCTGTGCACGCCGGTGCTGATCTTCGGCGCCGGCGCGGTGGAATCGGCCATGGCCGGCATGGGCACCACGGCGCACTTCTCTCTGCTGGGCGCGATGCTGCTGCCGGGGCTGTTCCTGGCACCCATCGCCGCCGCCGCGGCGCTGCGCATCGCGCTGGAATAACCCCACGGCGCACCGCCCGGCAGGGCATGACCGGGCGCAAGCCCCTGGCTTGGCTGGCAAGGCAAAATGGAGAGCTGATGTCCTGGACCCGCTTCGCCGCACCGCAACGCTTCTATCCGCTGGCCGGACGGGCGATCCCATGGTTCTATGGGCTGGCGGTGCTGCTGACGCTGGTGGGGCTGTGGATCGGCCTGTTCGTCGCGCCCACCGACCACCAGCAGGGCGAGGCCTACCGCATCATCTTCGTGCACGTGCCGGCGGCCTGGATGTCGATGATCATCTACCTGGCGATGGCCTTCTGGGCGGCCATCGGGCTGGTGTTCAACACCCGCCTCGCGTCGATGCTGGCGGTGGGCCTGGCGCCCACCGGCGCGTGGATGACCTTCCTGGCGCTGTGGACAGGCGCGCTGTGGGGCAAGCCCACCTGGGGCACCTGGTGGGTGTGGGATGCGCGGCTGACTTCGGAACTGATCCTGCTGTTTCTGTACATAGGCTTCATGTCCCTGCATGCCGCGATCGACGACGAGCGCCGCGCCGACCGTGCCGCCGCGCTGCTGGCGCTGGTGGGCGTGGTCAACGTGCCGATCATCTATTTCTCGGTGAAGTGGTGGAACACGCTGCACCAGGGCGCGTCAGTCAGCCTGACCAAGGCGCCCAGCATGGCCACCACCATGCTCTGGGGCATGCTGATCATGGCGCTGGCCTTCTGGATGTACAGCATCGCGGTCGCCCTGTCGCGCACCCGGGTCATCATCCTGGAGCGCGAGCAGCACACCCGCTGGGCGCGCCAGCAGCTGGGGCTGGCATGAACTGGTCCAGCCTGGGCGAGTTTCTCGACATGGGCGGCTATGCCGTCTATGTGTGGGGCTCCTTCGGCGTGTGTGCGGCGGTCATCGTGATCGAGCTGTGGAGCGTGGCGCAGCGCCGCCGCACGCTGCGCCGGCAGCCGCTGGACGACCTGGACGAACGCAACGACATGAACGAAAGGCCCCTCCATGAAGCCTAGAACGCGGCGCGGACTGGCCATCGCAGCCGGCCTGGCCACGCTGGGCGTGGCGGTGATGCTGGTGCTGAAAGCCTTCCAGAGCAACCTGGTGTTCTTCTTCAGCCCCTCGCAGATCGCCGCCAACGAAGCGCCGCGCGACCGCGCCTTCCGCATCGGCGGCCTGGTCGAGGAAGGCAGCATCAAGCGCGACGGCCAGAGCCTTACGGTGCAGTTCGTCGTCACCGACATGGCGCAGCGCGTGCCCGTCACCTACACCGGCATGCTCCCTGACCTGTTCAAGGAGGGCAAGGGCGTGGTGGCACAGGGCAAGCTGGGGCCGGATGGCGTGTTCCGCGCCGAGCAGGTGCTGGCCAAGCACGACGAGAACTACATGCCGCCCGAGGCCGCCGAGGCCCTGGAGAAGGCGCGCCACGGGCAGATGCCCAAGGGCATGACCGCAAAGGCCGAACCATGATTCCCGAGATCGGCCACTTTGCGCTGGTGCTGGCGCTGGTGATGGCCTTGAGCCAGTCGGTGCTGCCGCTGATCGGTGCCGGCAACGGCAACGCCGCGTGGATCGCGCTGGCCAAGCCCTCGGCGCGCGCGCAGTTCCTGTTCCTGATCGTCTCGTACGCCTGCCTGACCTGGGCCTTCGTCACCGACGACTTCTCGGTCAACCTGGCGGCCAGCCATTCCAACAGCATGCTGCCGCTGGTCTACAAGTTCACCGCAGTCTGGGGCAACCACGAAGGCTCGATCCTGCTGTGGTCGCTGATCCTGGCGGGCTGGACCTTCGCGGTCACGCTGTTCTCGCAATCGCTGGACGAGCGCACGCAGGCCCGCGTGCTGGGCGTGATGGGGCTGGTCAGCTGCGGCTTCCTGCTGTTCACGCTGTTGACCTCCAACCCCTTCGAGCGGCTGCTGCCCGCGGCGCCGGACGGCCGCGACCTGAACCCGCTGCTGCAGGACCCGGGCATGATCATCCACCCGCCGATGCTCTACATGGGCTATGTCGGCTTCGTGGTGGCCTTCGCCTTCGCCATCGCCGCGCTGCTGTCGGGCCGGCTCGACGCCGCCTGGGCGCGCTGGTCGCGGCCCTGGACCACGGTGGCCTGGTGCTTCCTGACGATGGGCATCGCGCTGGGCAGCTTCTGGGCCTATTACGAGCTGGGCTGGGGCGGCTGGTGGTTCTGGGATCCGGTGGAGAACGCCTCCTTCATGCCCTGGCTGGTGGGCACCGCGCTGATCCATTCGCTGGCCGTGACCGAAAAGCGCGGCGGCTTCAAGATGTGGACCGCGCTGCTGGCGATCATGGCCTTTTCGCTGTCGCTGCTGGGCACCTTCATCGTGCGCTCGGGCGTGCTGAGCTCGGTGCATGCCTTCGCCACCGACCCCGAGCGCGGCATCTTCATCCTGGGTTTCCTGCTGCTGGTGGTGGGCGGCTCGCTGCTGCTGTTCGCGTGGCGCGCACCCAAGGTCGGCACCGGCGGCGCCTTCGACATGGTGTCGCGCGAATCGATGCTGCTGGCCAACAACGTGCTGCTGGTGGTGGCCGCCGGCGCGGTGCTGCTGGGCACGCTGTACCCGCTGGTGCTGGACGCGCTGGGCATGGGCAAGATCTCGGTGGGCCCGCCCTACTTCGACGCGGTATTCGTGCCGCTGATCGCGCCGGCGCTGTTCCTGATGGGCATCGGCCCGGTGGCCAAGTGGCGCTCGGCGCAGGTGGGTGACCTGGCGCGCAAGCTGCGCTGGGCCATCGCGGTGAGCCTGGTCAGCGCGGTGGTCGCGCCCTTCGTGCTGGGCCGCTGGTCGCCGATGATCGGCTTCGGCCTGCTGCTGGGCATGTGGGTGGCCAGCACCGCGCTGCTGACGCTGTGGCAGAAGCTGCGCGAGCAGCCCTACGGCCGCCGCCGCGCCTGGATGGCGCAGCAGCCGGGCAGCTGGTACGGCATGCTGCTGGCGCACTTCGGCGTGGCCATCTTCATCTTCGGCGTCACCGTGGTCAACGGCTTCCAGGTCGAGAAGGACCTGCGCATGGCGCCCGGCGAAAGCACCGAGATCGCCGGCATGCGCGTGCGCTTCGACGGCGTGCACGAGAAGCGCGGCCCCAACTACGTGGCGATGCGCGGCACCGTGCAGCTGACCCGCGACGACCGCAGCGTGGCCACGCTCTATCCCGAGCGGCGCAACTACCTGGTCAGCCGCATGCCGATGACCGAGACCGCCATCGACCGCGGCTTCACCCGCGACCTGTACGTGTCGCTGGGCGAGCCGCTGGACGGCGGCGCCTGGAGCGTGCGGGTGTACTACAAGCCGCTGGTCGGCTGGATCTGGGGCGGCTGCCTGCTGATGACGCTGGGCGGCTTCCTGGCCGTGCTGGACCGCCGCTACCGCGCGCAGTCCCGCGCCCCTGCGTCGCGGCCCGCCGCGCCCAGCAGCGGTGGCGGTGATGCCGCGCCCGCCATGGCCCGGCAGGCGGGCACGTCATGAAGCGCTACCTGCTGCCGCTGATCGTTTTCGTGGTGCTGGTCGCCTTCCTGGGCATCGGCCTGAACCTGAACCCGCGCGAGGTGCCCTCGCCGCTGATCGACAAGCCGGCGCCCGCCTTCAGCCTGCCGCGGCTGGATGCGCCCGAGCAGCAACTGACCTTGCAAGACCTGAAGGGCAAGGTCTGGCTGCTGAACGTCTGGGCCTCCTGGTGCGTGGCCTGCCGCGTCGAGCATCCGCTGCTGGTCGAACTGGCCGGCAGTGGCGCCGTGCCGATCTACGGCCTGAACTACAAGGACAAGCGCGACGACGCGCTGGCCTGGCTGAAGAAGCACGGCAACCCCTATGTCGCCTCGCTGGTCGACGCCGAAGGCGTGGTCGGCATCGACTACGGCGTGTACGGCGTGCCCGAGACCTTCGTCATCGACAAGAACGGCACCATCCGCCTGAAGCACATCGGCCCGGTCACGCCCGAGGTGCTGCGCGACACCATCCTGCCGCTGGTCAACAAGCTCAATGCATAGGCTGCTGCTTCTGCTGTGCCTGGTCTGGGCAGGCTTCGTCACGGCGCAAGAGGCGCGCCCGCTGGCCGACGACCCGGTGCTCGAGGCCAAGGTGATGCGCATCGCCGAAGAGCTGCGCTGCCTGGTCTGCCAGAACGAGACCATCGCCGCCTCGCATGCCGACCTGGCGGTGGATCTGCGCAAGCAGATCCGGCAGCAACTGCAGCAGGGCCGCAGCGAGCAGCAGATCCTCGATTTCATGGTGCAGCGCTACGGCGATTTCGTGCTCTACCGGCCACCGCTGAAAAGCAGCACCTGGATGCTGTGGGCCGGCCCGTTCGCGCTGCTGGCGGTGGCGCTGGCCGTGCTGGGCATCAACATCCGCCGGCGGCGCACGGCCTCTGCCGGCCCGCTGCGCGCCGATGAAGCCGAGCGGGTGCGCCGGCTGCTGGGCGAGGAACGGTCCTGAGCATGTGGCTTTTCTGGTTGATTGCCGGCGGCCTGCTGCTGCTGGCCATGGCGATGCTGGCCCGCGGCCTGCGGCAGGCGCCCGCGGCGCTGGACGACGGCCGCAGCGCCAGCCTGGCCAACCTGGCGTTGCTGAAAGCGCAGCTCACGCAACTGGACCAGGAACTGGCCGCCGGCGCGATGGATGCCGAGCAGCATCGCGCGGCGCGCGCCGAGGTCGAGCGCCGCGTGCTCGAAGAGGAAGACGTAGCCAGCGCGCCGGTGCGGGCCGGCTCGCCGCGCAGCACGCTGGTGCTGATGATGCTGGCCGTGCCGGTGCTGGCCCTCGGCCTATACGCGATGGTGGGGGCGCCGGGCGCGCTGTCGCCGCAGGCGCAGATGGCGCAGCGCGAGCCCTCGCCCGAGGACGTAGAGGCCATGGTCGCCAAGCTGGCCGAGCGCATGGAGAAGCAGCCACCCGGCAACCCCGCCGACACCGAAGGCTGGGTGATGCTGGGCCGCAGCTACGCGGTGATGCAGCGCTACCCCGAAGCCAGCCGCGCCTTCGCCCGCGCACTGCAGCTGATGCCGGGCAACGCGCAGATCCTGGTCGACCAGGCCGACGTGCTGGCCATGCAGCAAGGCGGCAACCTGGCCGGCGAGCCGACCAAGCTGATCGAACTGGCGCTGCAGGCCGACCCCTCGAACCTCAAGGCGCTGGCGCTGGCCGGCACCGCCGCCTTCGAACGCAAGGATTTCGATGCCGCCGTGGGCTACTGGAGCCGGGCCCGCGCCAGTGCGCCTGGCGACAGCGAATTCACCCGCATGCTCGACAGCAGCCTGGC
>JAFLDH010000304.1 GCA_017302505.1 Burkholderiales bacterium | reverse complement strand
GGTGGGCACCTGGGTCGACCATGTCTACCTGTCGGCCGACGGCCAGCTGGCCGGGGCCACGCTGCTGGGCACGCGCAGCCACACCGGCACGCTGGTGCCCGGCGAGGGCTATGACGCCACGCTGGAAGTGACGCTGCCCGACTGGGCCGACACCGACAGTGCCACGCTGATCGTCGTCACCGACGCCGGCGGCGTGGTCTACGAAACCCGGCGCGAGGCGGACAACCGCAGCGATGCCACGCTGGCGCTGCGCCACGTGGACCTGCGCGGCCTGGGCCTGCAGGCACCGGACACCGCGCAGTCCAACGACGCGTTGCTGGTGCGCTTCAATGTGCGGCAGGACGGCAGCGCCGCGCTGGCCGGCAGCTGGAGCGACCGGCTGTACCTGTCGCGCGACGCGGTGCTCGATGCCGGCGACCGGCTGCTGGCCAGCCGCGAGCGCAGCAGCGCCGGCCTGGCGCCGGGGCAGGAGTACACCGCCGAGTTCGACATCACCGTGCCGGTGGATGCCGAAGGCAACTGGTTCCTGATCGGCGCCAGCGATGCCGGCCAGGCGGTGAAGGAGGTCGGCTTCGAGGCCAACAACCAGGCGGTGCGGCCGCTGGCGGTGACGCTGGCGCCCTATGCCGATCTGGAGATATCGGATCTGACGGTGCCGGCGCAGACCATCGCCGATCCGGCCCGGCTGGCGGTGGGCTGGACGGTCACCAACCGCGGCACCGGCGCCGGCATCACCGGCAGCTGGACCGACACGGTGCTGCTGTCGCGCGATGACGTGGTCGGCAACAGCGACGACATCGTGCTGGGCCGCTTCCAGCACAGCGGCGGCCTGGCCGTCGGCGCCAGCTACCGTCGCGAAGAGACGCTGCTGGCGCCGCCGCTGCTGTCGGGCCGCTTCACGCTGTTCGTGCAGACCGACAGCGCCGGCGTGGTGTTCGAGAACGGCGAGGAGGCCGACAACCGCATCGCGCGCACGCCAGTGGACATCCTGCCGCGGGCCTATGCCGACCTGCAGTTCGCCGCGGCCAGCAACGCGCCTACCGCGTTGTCGGGCGGCAGCGTGCAGGTGAGCTGGCGGGTCGAGAACCGCGGCATCGGCCGCACCGACCTGACGCAGTGGAGCGACCAGGTCTGGCTGGCCCGCAAGGCCGACGGCACCGATGTCGCGGTCTCCGGCGCCTTCGACCACCTGGGCGCGCTGGCGGCCGGTGCCGGCTACGACCGCAGCGCCGCGCTGGCGCTGCCCGAGGGCCTGAGTGGCGAGTTCTTCGTCTTCGTGCGCACCGGCTCGCCCTACGAGTTCATCTACGGCGGCGACAACCAGGTGCTGGCCGGCAAGGTGCAGGTCGACCTGGCGCCCAGTGCCGACCTGGTGGTGCAGAGCATCACCGCGCCGGCCGACGCGCGCGAGGGCGAAACCATCCAGATCGGCTGGACGGTGCTGAACCAGGGCGAGGCGGCGGCCGACGCCGACATCTTCGACACGCTGGAGCTCTTCAAGCCGGGCGACGCCAGCGCGCGGCCGGTGTCGCTGGGCTCCTTCCGCTACAGCGGCGGGCTGGAGGCCGGCAAGTTCTACACCCGCACCGAGCGCGTGGTGCTGCCGGCGCGGCTGGAAGGCGCCTGGGCGGTGCGCATCACCACCAACGTCGGCGCGCGGGTGTTCGAGCTGGGCACCCGCGCGGCCAACAACAGCCTGCTCGACGACCAGGTGCTGCAGGTCAGCACGCTGCCGCGGCCCGACGTGCAGGTGGCGACGATCGCGGCGCCCGACACCATCACCGCCGGCTCGGGCTTCGGCGTCAGCTACCAGATCGTCAACCGCGGCACGGTGGGCACCAGCGGCCGCTGGAACGACAAGGTCTACCTGTCGCTGGACAACCGCTTCAGCGGCGACGACCTGCTGCTGGACACGGTGGCCAACCCGCAGGCGCTGGACCCGCAGGGCGGCGCCTACAGCGCGGCCACCAAGACCGTCAGCGTGCCCACCCGCTACCAGGGGCAGGCCTACATCCTGGTGATCGCCGACGGCGACAACCAGCTCGACGAGCACCCCAACGATGCCAACAACCTGGCGGCGCGGGCGATCTTCATCGACCCCTATCCGCCGGCCGACCTGGTGGCCAGCGCCGTCAGCGCGCCGGCGCAGGCCCTGTACGGCACCGAAATCGAGGTGCGCTTCACCGTCACCAACGACGGCGTCAACGCCACCGACAAGACCACCTGGGTCGATTCGGTGTGGCTGGCCCGCGATGCGACGCGGCCCACGCCGGGGCTCAAGGACGACCTGGGCCAGGTCATCGGCAACGGCGGCATCTTCCTGGGCAGCGCGGTGCATGTGGGCGCGCTGGCCAAGGGCGAGAGCTACGAGGCGGTGATCAAGGTGCGCATCCCGGCGCAGATCGAATCGGGCCGCTACTTCATCACCCCGTGGACCGACGCCTACGACGCGGTGCTGGAGGACACCTTCACGCCCAACCCGGACGACCCGGCCGAGTTCGACAGCAACAACTACAAGGCGCGGGCCATCGACATCCTCGGCAACCCGCCGCTGCCGCTGCCCGACCTGCAGGTGATCAGCGTGACGGCCGATGCCACCGGCTCGGTGGACGCGCCCTTCACCGTCAGCTGGACGGTGCAGAACCGCGACGACGGCAGCGCCGACAACTGGGTGGACACGGTCTACGTGTCCGACAAGCCCTGGGGCGAGGCCGGCGCCAAGGTCTGGTCGCTAGGCACCTTCGGGCGCGTCAAGCCGCTGGAGCGGCTGGGCACCTACACCAACACGCAGAGCTTCGTGCTGGGCCCTTCGGTGCTGGCCAACTACGTCACCGTGGTCACCGACACCAATGCGGTGATGCCCTTCGTGGTGGAAAGCAACGAGACCAACAACGCCGCGTCCACCACGACGCAGATCGTGCCGCGGCCGGCCGACCTGGTGGCGCTGTCGCTGACGGCCGACGCGCAGAGCTTCTCCGGCGAACGCATCAACGTCAGCTGGACGGTGCAGAACCAGGGCCAGGCGGTGTGGTCCGGCACGCAGCGCTGGACCGACGAGATCTGGCTCTCGCCCGACCCGGTGATGGGCGCGCGCGCCATCCAGCTGGGCACCGTGGTGCACGACAACCGCAACGGCCTGGCAGCCGGCGCCACCTACACCGAAAGCGCGCAGTTCACGCTGCCGGCCGGCATCGACGGGCCCTACTACCTGCACCTGGTGGTCGACGGCGCGGGCCGGGAGCCCAAGGGCGAATTCGAGTCCGGCGACAACAACCGCACGCGGGGCGCCTATGCCTCTATGGCCTACGAGGGCGGGCGCGGCAGCAACAACATCGACGACACCACGCTGACGGTGGTCTACCGCGAGGCCGACCTGGTGGTCTCGCAGTTCGAGTTCCTGCCCACCGCCACCTCCGGCGACACGGTGGAGGTGCGCTTCTCGGTGCGCAATCAGGGCACACGCGACACCCGCGAGACGGTGTGGGCCAACCGCGTGTTCCTGTCGCGCGACCCCTCGCTGGACAGCAGCGACCTGCAGGTGGCGGACACCCTCACCAACCTGTACTTCAATGGCCTGCGCGCCGGCGAGTCGCTGAGCTACACGCTGCGCGTGCAGATCCCCGAAGGCACCGAAGGCGACTGGTACCTGATCGGCTATGCCGATGCCGACGTGGTGGGCATCGGCGGCACCGGCCCGGCGCCGACCGAGGCCGGGAACACCGCGGGCTTGAGCGCCGACGCGGTGCGCGAGTTCCGCGGCGAAGGCAACAACGTGGTCGTCAAGCCGCTGGCCGTCAGCCTGCGGCCCGCGGCCGACCTGCAGGTCAGCGAGGTGATCATTCCCGAGCGCGTGCTCACCGGCCAGATGCTCGACCTGCGCTACACGGTGGTCAACGCCGGCAGCGGGGCCACGCCGCCGGCGCAGCGCAAATGGTTCGACCGCGTCTACCTGTCGGCCGACGCCGCGCTGGACATCAGCGCCGACCGCGAGATCGCGCGCATCGAGCATGACGGCGCGCTGGCCGCAGGTGCCGAGTACACCGTCAGCCAGAGCATCCGGCTGCGCAACGACCTGGTCGGGCCGTTCTACGTGTTCGTGCTGGCCGACGGCGACGAACGCAACCCGCGCGGCCAGCTCTACGAAGGCAATCGCGAGGACAACAACGCCACGCCTTCCAAGCAGCCGCTGCTGATCGAGCGGCCGCCGCCGGCCGACCTGGTGGTCACCGACTTCCAGCTGCCTGCCGGCGCGGTGGTCAACCAGGAGCTGCTGCTCAGCTGGACGGTGAAGAACCAGGGCCAGTTCGACGCGCAGGGCAGCTGGACCGATTCGGTCTACCTGTCGGCCGACGGCCAGTGGGACCTGGGCGACCTGCTGCTGGGCCAGGTGGCGCGCAGCGGCGGTCTGGTGGCCGGCGACACCTACACCACGCTGCCGCAGCGCTTCACGCTGCCGCCGCTGAAGGCCGGCGCCTACCGCGTGATCGTGCGGCCGGACATCTTCAACCAGGTGTACGAGGGCAGCGACGAAGGCAACAACGCCGCCGCCTCGGCCGGCACGCTGGCGGTCACCGTGCCCGAGCTGCAGATGGGCGTGGCGCGCAACGTGGTGCTTCAGAACGGCATCGGCCAGCTGTACCGCGTGCAGGCCGCGGCCGGGCAGACGCTGCGCTTCAGCCTGGACAGCGATTCGGCCAGTGCCGCCAACGAGATCTACGTGGCCTTCAACAAGGTGCCCAGCGCCTCGGATTTCGACGCCAGCTTCACCACGCCGCTGCAGCCCGACCAGACGGCGATCCTGCCCACCAGCCAGGCCGGCGACTACTACGTGCTGGTGCGCGCGCTGTCGGGCGCCGGTGGTGGCCTGCCGGCACGCGTCAAGGCCGAGGCGCTGCCCTTCCAGATCATCGATGTCACGCCCGACCAGGGCGGCGACGGCCGCTGGGTCAGCATGACCATCAGCGGCGCCCAGTTCAAGACCGGCGCGGTGGCCAAGCTGGTGCGCCCGGGCATCGCCGAGATCGCGCCGACGCGGGTGCAGGTGGTCGACGCCACCACCATCCAGGCCGTCTTCGACCTGCGCAACCAGCCGCACGGCCTGTACGACGTGCAGGTCACCAACCCCGACGGCGCGGTGGCGGTGCTGCCCTACCGCTACCTGGTGGAGCGCGCGCTGCCGATCGACGTAACGCTGGGCCTGGGCGGCCCGCGCGCGCTGTCGCCGGGTGAATCGGGCCTGTACCACGTGACGCTGGAAAGCGCCACCAACGTCGACACGCCCTATGTGTTCTTCGAGATGGGCCTGCCCGAGATGGGCGACAACGGCCGCGTCCTGGGGCTGCCCTACGTCAGCTTCGCCAGCAACGTGCGCGGCGGCCCGTCCGAGGCCGACAACCCGAACAGCGCCTGGGCCAGCCTGGATTCCGAAGTCAACACCGACGGCTACAACCTGGCGCCCGGCTACGTGCTGGACCTGGCCGCCGGCGGCTTCGTCGGCTTGAACTTCACGGCCCAGACCTACCCCGGCTTCAAGGCCATCCTGGCCAAGGACAAGCTGCAGCTGCGCCAGGTGCTGGCCGAGGCGCGGCCCGAATGGATTGCCGACGGCAGCTTCGAAAGCCGCATGGTCGGCTACGAGAACTTCATCCAGAAGCTGATCGACAACCCGCTGGCCGGCCTGAAGGCGCTGGCCAACATCTACAAGTACATGCCCTTCCGCTTCAACGCCTTCGCCTCGGCGACGGCGATGACGCGCGACGAGTTCGTGCAGCGCCAGACCGCCGAGGCCGAGACGCTGCGCCAGAAGGTGCTGGCCGACCGCACCGCCAGCGTGGCGCTGGTGGGCCTGGCCAGCGATGCCGAAGGCTGGGTGCAGAGCTACCTGGCCGCGCTGGAGCAGGCCGGGCTGCTGCGCCCGGTGGACCAGGCGCCGCCGATCCGCCAGCAGCCGCGCGTGGCCGGCGTGCTGGCCGTAGGTAAGCATATTAGCGGTATCACTGATATTTAACTTGCCTACTTGTACAGTATTTAGTGTGTTACGGTAGCTCGC
>JAFLDH010000303.1 GCA_017302505.1 Burkholderiales bacterium | reverse complement strand
GCGAGGCCAGCGCGCAGCGCATCGGCTTCGCGGTCGGCAGCGCGCTGGTGCTGGCGACGGCGCTGCTGTGCAGCCGCTGGCTGGGTGCGCGCACGCGGGCGGCGCAGGTCAAGACCGGTGCGTTGTGGCTGCTGCTGATGCTGGGCTTCGAGCTGGTCATCGGCCGGCTGCGCGGTTTCGGCTGGGCGCGCATCGCTGCCGAGTTCGACCCACGCCAGGGCGGCACCATGCTCGCCGGGCTGCTGCTGATGGCGCTGGCGCCATGGCTGGCCACCAAGCTGCGGCCGCCGCGCTGATCAGACGCCGTGAAACTGCGCAAAGGCCGACAGCGGCGCGCGCTCCACCGGAAAGCGGTTCACCGGATGCTCGGTGTTGGCATGGCCGATGGCCATGCCGCAGAACAGCATGCGCTCGGCCGGGATGCCGATGAACTTGCCGATGGTCTTCGGGTACACCGACCAGCATTCCTGCGCGCAGCTGTCCAGGCCCTCGTCGCGCAGCGCCAGCATCACCGACTGCAGGAACATGCCCAAGTCGGACCATTGCGGCGGCCCCATGCGGCGGTCCACCGTGCAGAACAGCGCCATCGGCGCGCCGAAGAACTGGTAGTTGCGCGCGAACCATTGCAACCGTGCGGCCTTGTCCTCGCGCGGGATGCCCATCGCGGCGTACATCGCCTCGCCCAGCTGGAAGCGGTAGTCGCGGTACGGTGCCCACAGCTCCTTCGGGTAGATGTCGTACTCGGGCTGTTCCGAGCGGTCGCCGGCCGCCACTTCCTGCAGGCGCTGGCGCATGATGGCCTTCAGCTCGTCGAGCTTCTCGCCGGCCACCACGTCGATGTGCCAGGGCTGCACGTTGCCGCCCGACGGCGCGCGCGACGCCGCCTGCAGCACGCGCCGGATGGTTTCACCCGGTACCGGCGTCGGCAGGAAATCGCGCACCGAACGGCGGCTGGCCAGGGCTTCGTAGACGGTCATGCCTTCTCCTCGAGGGGGCCGCGCGGCCCGCACAGTTGCACCAGGGTATGGCGCGGCAGTGTAGCGAGGCCGGCACGCGGCCTCAGCGGCCGGGAGCCGGCGGCTCGAACAGCTGCCGGCCCAGCCCGGCCAGCGCCGCCTTCAGCTGCGCCCAGCCTTCGTCGCTTTGCAGGTCGATGCCGCCGAACATGCGGATCGTGCGCGCGCGCACCAGCAGGTACTGCAGGCCGGCCACCAGCACCAGCATCGTCCCGCGCAGGTGCGGCTGGCGCTGCCAGTCGGGGCCGCCGAAGGCCGCCTCGACCTGCTCGCCCCACTGCTCGCGCTCGGCCTCCAGGATGGCCGTCAGCTCGTTGCGCTGCACGATCTCGGCCGCCAGGATCTCCACCGTCAACGGCCGGCGGCGCAGCGCGTCGATGAAGCGGTCGAAGAACAGCGCATAGCGCTGCGCCATCGGCAGCGTGGCCAGCCGCGGGCCGTCGTCGCCCACCAGTTCGGCCACCGTCGGCCAGAAGCGGCCGCTGGCGCCCCAGGTGCGCAACAGCTCGGGCAGGCCGCCGAAGTAGCGGTAGATCAGCACCTTGTCGACGCCGGCAGCCCGCGCGATGGCATTGACGCCCACCGCACCGAAGCCGTCGCGCGCCAGCACCTCGCCCACGGCGGCCAGGATGCGCTCTTCGGTGGCCGCGCGGTCGCGCGGCCGGGGGCCGGCCTCAACGATCGAACTCATGTGCGCAGGATATGCGCCTCCACGCCCCGCCGCGGTGCCGGCGGCACCGGTGCGGCAAAGCCCACCCGGGCCCACATCTGCACCGTCTGCCCCGGCACCGTGGCCCCCAGCAGCTGATGGATCTGCCGGTAGGGCTCGGCCTGCTCGGGGTACTCCTGCAGCGCCTGCTGCAGCGGCTGCATCACCACGCCCTGCGCGGTGGCCGCCAGCTGCACCCGCACGTAGGCCCGGCCTGCCGCCACCTGGGTGGGGCGGCGGTTGTCGTCGCTGAGCATCCACAGGAAGCCCGGCGTCGAGGCCAGCTTGGCGTTGAAGTCTTCGATCTGGCTGGTGGTGGCAAAGTCGTCCGGCCCCGGCGCCTGGCTGCGGTCGAACAGGCCCAGGCGGTCGAGCCAGACCACCTTCGGGTCCAGCAGCGAAATGCCGTCGCGGTGCGTGGCGATTTCCTTCGCGCCCACGCGTATCACCTTGTAGGACTCCATCACCGTGCGCGGCGTCACCAGTTCGATGCGCCAGGCCTCGGCCGCCACCTGGCGCTGCGTGGCCAGCGCCGCCGGCTGGTCCAGCCCCACATGGCCGAAGCGCAGCGGGTACGGCGCCACCGCGTCCGCCATGGCCTGCCAGGCCGCCGCCGGCACGGCGCGCTGCGGTTCGTAGGCGTTGCGGTTGGTGTGGCGCTTCAGCACCTGGGCGAACAGCGGATCCGGTGCCACGCTCGCGTCGGCCACCAGCCGGATGCGCGCCACCGGCCGCTTGTCGGGCCCGGCGGCGCCGAACTCGCCTTCGGGGAACAGCGTGATCTCGGCGCGGTGGCCGCGCTCGCGGGCGGCCATCGCCAGCAGTTCCAGGAAGGTGCCCTGGCTCATCAGGATCTGCCGCGAGTAGGGGTCGGTCTCGGGCAGCAGGCGCTGCAGGTCGCAGTACAGCAGGATCTCGCCGGGCTGGCGCAGGTCCACCAGCCAGGACTGCAGGTTGTGCGAGTGCGGCGCCAGGATGGCGTAACCCAGCACCCAGCGCCGCAGATCGGGCTGCTCGCCAGGGCCCTGCCACGCAGCGATTGCCTGCGGCGGCATCTGGGCCGAGCACCCCGCCGCGCCGGCCGTGGCGGCCAGGACCACGCCGCCCCCTGCGATACGAATGAACTGTCGACGCTGCATGCTGCACCTCTTGTCACCGATAAGTGACTTCAGTTTAGTCACCAGCAAGTGACAAATCAAGCGCAAGACCCTTCAGCGAATTCGGTCATGCAATGAAAACGGGCCCCTCAGGGCCCGCATCGGTGGATGGGCGGCTGGCCTCAGCCGGCCATCGACAGCGCCGCGGTGATCGGCATCGGCAGCACGCTGGCACTGGGCGCAACGGCCTGGGCCACTGGTTGCAGCGGTTGGGCGCGAGGCACGGCTACCGGGGTGGGCACCGCATCGCGCAGCGTGGGTGCGGCAAAGGTGCGCAAGCGCAACTCACACAACTCGCGATGGACCTGGTCCAGGTCATTCATCAGGCGCACCAGGCGCGCCTGGTTGTGTCCCCCGGCGGCTGCAAGATCGTCGATCTCGTTGCTCAGCCGGCTGTACTTCCCCTTCAACTCTTTCAGTGTCATGTCCCTGCCTTGGATCCCTGCACTCGACCTCTGATCGGGTCCGGGAGAGTCTCTCAAGGCTGGTTGCACTGCACCATCACCCGATTGAGGGGGCCCCCCCTAGCCTGAAGCCGACTTCGTGCCGGGTTGCACGCCGCGGCCTCACAATGCCGCGCCTGCACCCGACACGCTCTCATCCCACTTGCAAGACGCTTTCGAACAAGCCCGCGCGCTCTTCCTCGAAGGCGTGTCCCATTTCGAGGCCGGCCGCCTGCAGGCCGCCGAGGGCTGCTTCAGTGGCTCGCTGCAGCACTTGCCGGGCCGCGCCTCGACGCGCATCAACCTGGCCGCCACGCGGTTGCGCCTGGGGCGTGCGCAGGAAGCACTGGCCGAGCTGCAATCGGTGCTTTGCGGCGAAGCCGAGCACCTGGATGCCTGGACGCTGCAAGCCGAAGCGCAGTTTGCGCTGCAGCAGGACGAAGCCGCGCTGGCCAGCGCGGCCCAGGTGCTGGCAGCTCATCCCGACGACGGTAGTGCGTGGTACTGGCGCGGCCGTGCGCTGGAGCGGCTGCGCCGCTTCGACGAGGCCCGGGTCGCCTTCGAGCGCCTGGTCGCGCTGCAGCCCGGGCAGGCCGAGGCCTGGTTTCGCCTGGGCCAACTGCAGCAGCGGCAGGGCCGGCTGGACGACGCGCTGCGCAGCCTGGATCAGTGCCTGGCGAGCGCCCCGGAAGCCTCCACCACCTGGACCCAGCGCGGCCTGCTGCTGAAGGACATGGGGCGGTCCGACGAAGCCGCCGCAGCCTTCGAACGCGCGCTGGCGCTCGGCGCCGATCAAGCCCTGCACCGCTTCTACCTGGCCGCGCTGCGCGGCGAGGCCGCGCCGGAGAACGCGCCGCGAGCCTATGTGCAGGCGCTGTTCGACGACTACGCCGACAGTTTCGACCGCCACCTGGTCGGGGTGCTGGGCTACCGGGCGCATGAACGGGTGGTGCAGCCGCTGGCCGACCTGCAGCCCGGCGGCTTCCAGCTGGCGCTGGACCTGGGCTGCGGCACCGGACTGTGTGCGCCGCTGCTGCGGCCGCAGGTAGGCCAGTTGCACGGCGTGGACCTGTCGCAGCCGATGCTCGACCGCGCCGCCGCGCTGGGCCTGTACGACCGGCTGGATTGCGCCGACCTGGTGGACCACCTGATGCACTGCGAGCAGCGCTATGACCTGCTGCTGGCCGCCGACGTGTTCATCTACGTGGGCGAGTTGTGGCCGGTGTTCCAGGGGGTGCAGCGCGTGCTTCGCCCTGGCGGGATGCTGGCGTTCTCGGTCGAGCGCGCTGCCGACGAGCGGGCCGTGACGCTCGGCGCCCAACTGCGCTATGCGCATGGCCTGGCCTATCTGCAGGACCTGGCCGTGCGCCACGGCCTGCAGTGGCTGCGCGCCGACGCGGCGCCGATCCGCCACGAGCAGCAGCAGGCCATCGACGGCCTGTATGTCTACCTGCGGCGTCCCTGAGGGGCGGTGCAACAGCCGTCAGCGGCTGCAACGGCACGACGGATTGTGGTTTGTTGCACGGTGGCCGCTGCGGCCCGGCCGCCAAACTGCCGATATGCGCTGAAGCCCCGCCGAACCCCTCTGCCGTCCGACCCGTGTCCGAACCCGACCTGCCCTTTCCCACCCTGCTGCCCGACGAACCGCCGCCCTGGCAATGGCCGGCCGCGCCCAGCGGCCGCCGCCTGAGCGAGCCGCCGCCGATCGGGCAGCCGCAGCCCTGCTGCATCGAGACGCAGACGGGCCAGACCCTGCAGGGTCAGTTGCTCGACTTCGACCCGGCCAAGCGCCGGCTGTCGTTCAAGGCCGCGGCCCATGGCCCGGAGGCCTCGTTGTCCTTTACCGCGCTGCGCCGGCTGACGTTGACCGCCCCGCTGCAGGCGTTGCCGCGCAGCCCCGGCGCACCGCGCGAGCGGCCGCCCAGCGCCGCCCAGGAGCGTGACTATCTGCTGCAGCAGGTGGGCAACGCCCCGTCTGCCCCGTTGACCGGCCGCACCGCCGGCTACGTGGCCACGCCCGAGGGCATGTTCCTGTTCAGCCCCAGCGACGAGGAAGGCTCCGTGCGGCGCGTGTTCGTGCCGCGCTCGGCCTACTCGCGCTGCGAGTTCGGCGCCTCTGCCGAAGAGCTGGCCGCCCGCCACTGGATCGCCAGCCCGGCGCGCCTGCGGGAAGCCCTGCACCCGACGCAGAAGCCGCCGGTCATTCCGCTGGGCCAGGCGCTGCAGGCGCTGGGCCTGCTGACGCCGGCGCAACTGGAACGCACGCTGAAACGGCTGGACGGCAAGGCCGCGCTGGGCGAAGCACTGGTCGCCGAGGGCCTGGTGTCGCGGGCCGACCTGCAGACTGCGCTGGCGCACAAGATGGGCTATCCGCTGGTGGACCTGGAGCGCTTCCCCATCGACCCGGCGGCGCTGGCTCTGCTGCCGCGCCGGGTGGCCATTGCCTACCGGATGTTGCCGCTGGCCCTGGACGGCGACCGGCTCGTCGTGGCGGTGGACCGCCCGGGCCGCGTGCTCAAGCTGCGCGAAGACGCGGCCTATGCCCAGTTGCAGATGCTGCCCGTGCTGGCGCTGAAATCGCAGATCCTGGTGGCGCTGAACCGCCAATCCGGCGAGGGCTGGAACCTCAACGTGTCGGAGCGGGTGAACTTCTTCGACACGGCGCTGTGAAGCCCGCGGCTGCGGCCTGAACCTAGAATCCGCGCTCCGGCGCCGGCCACGGGGCG
>JAFLDH010000302.1 GCA_017302505.1 Burkholderiales bacterium | reverse complement strand
CAGCACGTGGGCCTCGGCCTCGCCGCCCTCCACGTGCAGCGCCTGCAGCCGCGGCCGGCCTTCGGTGAGCGTGCCGGTCTTGTCGAAGGCCACGCAGCGCACCGCGCGCATCTGCTCCAGTGCCTGCGCGTCGCGCACCAGGATGCCGCGGCGTGCCGCCAGCCCGGTGCCCACCATCAGCGTGGCCGGCGTGGCCAGGCCCAGCGCACAGGGGCAGGCAATCACCAGCACCGCCACCGCATGCAGCGTGGCGGCGGTCCAGTCGCCGCGGTTCAGGCCCCAGGCCAGCAGCGTGATCGCCGCCGCGGCCAGCACCAGCGGCACGAACACCGCGCTGACGCGGTCCACCAGCTGCTGGATCGGCGGCTTCCTGGCCTGGGCCGATTCGACCATGCGCACGATGCGCGCCAGCTGCGATTCGGCGCCCAGGGCCTGCACCTGCAGCGTCAGCAGGCCCTCGCCGTTGATCGAGCCGCCGGTCACCGCATCGCCGGCCTCGCGGGCCACCGGAAGGCTCTCACCGGTGAGCATCGATTCGTCGACATGGCTGGCGCCCTCGACGATGCGCGCATCGGCCGGGATGCGTTCGCCCGGCCGCACGCGCAGCAGGTCGCCGCGCTGCAGCTGGGTCAGCGGCACCTCTTCCTCCTGCCCGTCGCGCAGCCGGCGCGCGGTCTGCGGCCACAGCGCGCGCAGCGCATCCAGCGCGGCCAGGGTCCTGCGCTTGGCGCGGGCCTCCAGCCACTTGCCGAAGAGCACCAGCGTGATGACCACCGCCGCGCTCTCGAAATACAGATGCGGCTCGCCGCGCCACCACAGCGCCACGCTCAGGCCGAAGGCCGCCGTGGTGCCCAGCGCGACCAGCAGGTCCATGTTGCCGGTGCCGGCACGCAGCGCGCCCCACGCGGCGCGGTAGAAGCGCGCACCCAGCCAGAACTGCACCGGCGCGGCCAGCAGCAGCTGCCAGAAGGCCGGCAGCATCACATGCGGGCCGAAAGGCGCCAGCAGCATCGGCAGCACCAGCGGCGCCGACAGCGCGAAGGCCAGTGCCACCTTCCAGCCGGGGTCGTGACGCGGGCGCGGCGCCGCGCCCGAATCCCCGAGGCCGGCCACCGCGCTGGCGCTGTAACCAGCGCGGGCTACCGCCGCCTGCAGCGCCGGCAGGCCCGCGCTACCGGCCAGCTGCCGCACCTGTGCGGTGGCAGTGGCCAGATTGACGTTCGCCTCGACCACGCCCGGCACGCTGCGCAGCGCCTTCTCCACCCGGCCCACGCAGGTGGCACAACTCATGCCTTCGATCTGCAGCTCAACGCTGGCGAAGGGCACCTCGTAGCCGGCCTTGCGCACGGCGCTGCTCAGCAGTTCGGCCGGCACCCGTGCCGACAGCCGCACGGCGGCACTTTCGGTGGCCAGGTTGACGCTGACTTCCTGCACACCCGGCACCTTGCGCAACGCACGTTCCACCCGCGCGCTGCAGGAGGCGCAGGTCATGCCCTCGACGGGCAGCTGCAGCGACGATTCGGCATTCATTCCGGCACTGTAGCCCCGGCTTCCGGGAGCACGCGTGATGCCGGACAATTCGGGCGCAAGGAGCACCCCATGATCGAACTGACCCTGCCCACCATGACCTGCGGCCATTGCGTGAAGACCGTCACCGCCGTCGTCCAGCAGGTGGATGCACTGGCGACACTGCAGATCGACCTGCCCACCCATCAGGTGCGCATCGAGTCCACCCGGCCGGCGGACGAATTCGAGCGCGCGCTGGCCGAAGAGGGCTACGCCAAGGCTTGAGCGGCCGCGCCGGCTACTCGAAGTAGACCTTGAAGGTCAGCCCCAGGGCGAGCACCCGGCTCAGCTCGTCCTGCGGCCGGTTCAGTTGCAGCGCGATGTAGGGTTCCACCCGCCAATCGCCGCCGATCGGCGTCTCCAGCCCCGCCTTCAGCGTCAGCCGGCTCCATTGCTCGAAACGCGTGTCGTATAGCGCCTCCACGCTGGCATAGGGTGCGACCGGATGCCCATGCACCGTGTCGTCCCACTCGGCACCCAGGCGCACCCGATAGCGCTGCGAAGGCTCGCCGTTGAGATTGCGGAAGTCCACCCGCAGCCGGTTCGTCAGCCAGGCCCCGGTGTCGAGCGGAAAGCGTCCGTTCAGTTCGACGATGCCGGTGTACGAGCGGAAGGCATCATCGCCCGAGGGGCCCGAGGTGCCGTACTCGAAGCCCAGGCGCGTCCATAGCAGTCGGTTCTTCGACCACTCGGCCTCGGGCACGTCGCGGCGCAGCACCGGCGCCAGCGTGTAGTCGAAGTTGATCGTGAACTGCGCGTCCTGCACCGCCAGGATGCGGTTGTCCAGCGTGGCCTCCATCGCCCGCGTGCCGGCGGCACTCAACATCAGGCGGCTGCGCTCGCTGAGTGGCTTGTAGGCATTCAGCTCGGGCCAGAACTCGTAGCTGGTCGGCGGGCCGGCAACGGCCCAGGACCAGCCAAGCCACAGGATGGCGGGCGTGAGCAGCCGGCGAGGTCTTACCATGATCGAAGGCCGCCGAGTGTAGGGGAGCGGCCGCGACGAACAGGACCGAGGAAGACCATGCCGAAGCGCCAAGACGCCAAGCCACCGTACCGCTGCGCGGCCGCCCTGCTGGGCGCGCTGGCGCTCGCCACACCCGCCCAGGCCGACCAGCCTCTGGTCGATTCGCTGGCCCAGGCGCTGGGCCGCGACAGCCAGGTCACGGTGCACCTGCGCAGCTACTACTTCGACCGCCTGAACCCCGGCGACGTGACCAATGCCGCCACCGCGCTGGGCGGTTGGCTGGGCTACCAGAGCGGCTGGATCGCCGACCGGGTGCGCTTTGGCGTGGTCGGCTACACCTCGCAGAAGCTGTGGGGCCCGCTGGACAAGGACGGCACGCTGCTGCTGATGCCGGGGCAGGAGTCGTATTCGGTGATCGGGCAGAGCTGGGCGACCTTGAAGCTCTTCGACGAGCAGCTGCTGACCGGCGGCCGCTTCGAGGTCTTCCAGCCCGAGATCAGCCCCACCGACAACCGCATGACCCCGATCACCTACTCCGGCGGCAACCTGGCTGGGCGGCTGGGCAACGTGCACTACTACGCCGCGTACCTGAACGCCACCAAACCGAGGAACAGCGAGAACTTCATCAACTTCGTGCAGGCCGCCGGCGTGACCAGCAGCCTCAGCGAGCCGCTGTACCTGCTGGGCCTGAGGTCACCGGGCGACCAGCTCTGGCGCTGGCAGCTCTCGAGCTACTACGTGCCCAATGTGCTCAGCTCCACCTATGCCGACACCAGCTACCTGCTGCCGCTGGCCAACGAATACCGGCTGCGCCTGGGCGCGCAGGCCATGCTGCAGTACGGCGTGGGCCAGGCGGTGCTGACCGGGCCGGACTTCTCCACCTGGTCGGGCGGGCTGCGCGCCGACCTGTCGCGCGGCCCGGCGACCGCCACCTTCGCCTACCAGCAGACCGGCCGCGGCGGCGACTACCAGGCGCCGTACAGCGGCTGGGCGGGCTACACCTACATGATCGTCAAGAGCTTCAACCTGGCCGGCATGAAGGCGTGGTTGCTGTCCGGCCAGTACGAGTTCGACGCGCAAGGCCTGCCAGGTCTGGCCGTCAACGCGGCGGTGGTCTATGGCTACGATGCCATCAATCCGGCCAATGGCAGCCCGCAACCCGACTGGACCGAGTACGACCTGACCCTGGACTATCGCTTCAGCGACGCCCGGTGGCCGGAATGGCTGCGGCCCTTCTGGATCCGCGGCCGTGCGGCCTATGTCGACATGCGCAGCGCCGGCGACATCCAGGACTACCGGATCATCCTGAACTATGAATGGCGCTTCTGATCGGGTGGCTTTCATCACTGGCGGTGCCAGCGGCATCGGCCTGGCGGTAGCGGCTCTGTTGCAGCAGCGCGGCATGCGCCTGGCGCTGATGGACCTGCAGCCGCAGGCCCTGGCGGCCGCCGCCTCGCAGCTGCGTGGCGGCGAGGTGCTCACCGTGGCCGGCGACGTGACCCGGCCCGAAGACTGCCATTCGGCTGTGCAGGCCGCGGTGCAGCGTTTCGGTGGCATCGACCTGTGCTGGGCCAATGCCGGTATCGGCACGCTGGCGCCGCTGCGCCATGCCGATCCGGCAGGCTGGATGCAGGTGCTGCAGGTCAACGTCTTCGGCGTTCTGCACACCGCGCAGGCGGCGCTGCCGCAGCTGATCGCAAGGCGCGGGCAGCTGGCGGTCAGCGCATCGGCGGCCAGCCTCGCCCACGCGCCGGGCATGAGCGCCTATGCGGCGTCCAAGGCCGCGGCGGAGGCGATGTGCAACAGCTGGCGTATCGAGCTGGCGCACCATGGTGTGGACGTGACCTGCATCCACCCGCTGTGGGTGACCACGCCGCTGGTCGAGCGCGGGCGTGACAGCCGTGCATTCGCCCGGTTGCGCCAGGCGACGGACGGCCCGCTTTCGCGGGAGACGCCACTGGCGGTGGCCGCGCCGCTGATCGCAGAAGGCCTGCTGCAGCGCCGGCGCCGCATCTTCGTGCCCGGCTGGGTGCGCTGGGTGTTCGCGCTGCGTTCGGCGCTGCACACCCGCCCGGTGGAGCGCGCGCAAGTCGCCGCAGCGCCCGAACTGGAAGCGCTGTACCTGGATGATCTGGCGCGCGGCGTCGGCGGCCTGGTGCCCCCGCCGAAGCCGCCCGATCCTTAGGAGCGTGGCGCGGCCGAAATCGGTGCCCGCGTTGGGCTCAAATCGGGGCGCAGGCAAGGCGCAGCGCGTGGTCGGACTGGACCGCGTACGCCTGACGCTGGACTACCGCATCCTCCCGAACCACGGGCGGAAGTTCTAGGCAGAATTGGGCGGCGCCGCATTCGGCTGGCGCGCCACGCGGGGAGCGAAGAATGACGATGCCCAACCTACTCGGCCTGCGCCATGCCGTGCTGGCCCTGGCTGCGCTGCTGTGCACAGCGGCTGCGGCCGCACAGACAGCCGTCAGCGACTTCAAGGCCGGCCCCGGCAACGGCGTCTACAGCTTTCCCAGCTGGACGCCGAAGACCCTGCCCGAGCTGATGCGCGGCCAGGGCAGCGCCGAGGCGCAGAACACCACCGGCCACCTGTTCCTGCCGCCGGGCGACGCCAAGGTGCCGGCGGTGCTGCTGGTGCACGGCTCGGGCGGCATCTACGACGCGATGCTCGACTTCTGGCCCAAGGCCTTCAACGCCGCGGGCATCGCGGTGTTCTCGATGGACAGCTTCGGCCCGCGCGGCGTCAAGAGCACGGCCGACGACCAGTCGCAGGTGCCCTTTGCGGCGGACACCGCCGATGCCTTCGCGGCGCTGAAGCTGCTGGCCACGCACCCGCGCATCGACCCGCAGCGCATCGCGATCATGGGCTTCTCGCGCGGCGGCATCACCGTGCAGCGTACGGCGGTGGAACGCATCATCGCCTCGCAGAAGCTGCCCGACGGGCTGCGCTTTGCGGCGCACATTCCGGTGTATTCGGGCGGCTGTGTCGGCGTGTTCAGGCTGCGCGTCAAGCCCGGCGTGTTCTCGAAGGCGCCGCAGCTGTGGATCCATGGCAATGCCGACGACTACACCGGCCTGGCACCCTGCGAGGCCTATGCCAAGCAGATCGCCGAGGCCGGCACGCCGGTGGAATTCGTGGTGCTGGAAGGCGCGGGTCACAAGTTCGACGCCGACGACCCGCGCAAGATCTTCCTGCGCAACGCGCAGCGCACGCTGGACGCCTGCCCGGTGGAGATGGACATCGACACCTTCGCCTCCTTCGACCGCAGCACCGGCCAGCGCCTGCAGGGCGAGGCCTACCAGACGGTGCTGAAGAGCTGCAGCGCCGTCGGCGCCAGCATGGAAGGCAGCCCCAAGGCGCGTGACCGTGCCGCGCAGGTGACCCTGGCCTTCCTGGCCAAGGCCTTCGCCAGGTAGGCACGATGCCCGATCCGCAGGCCGCGCTGCAGGCGCTGTGGCAGGCGGCGGCGCTGGACCCCGCCGCGCTGAGCCGCGTGCGGCTGCACGGCGCCGACCCGGTGCTGCCC
>JAFLDH010000301.1 GCA_017302505.1 Burkholderiales bacterium | reverse complement strand
TGCGCGCGGCAGCGATGCCCGGCTGCCTTCGGGCGCCGCGCTCAGCGGCTGGGCCGAGCGCGCCGCGGCGATGCTCGACCTGACGCCGATGATGGTGGGCCCGCTGACCCGGCCGCACATGGCACCCGAAACCGCAGCGGAGCAGCGCGCATGATCCTGACGCCCACACCGCTGCAGAAGCCGGCCTTGCAGCCCAGCACGCCGCGCATGACGCGCACCGCGCTGCCGCCGGCCCGGCCGGTGCTGCAGGCACCGCGAAGGGTGCCGCAACAGCTCAGCCTGGATCTGCAGCCCCGCTCGCGCTGACGGTGCAGCGCGGCCGCTTCAGCCGCCGGTCCAGATGACCTTCTTGCGCATGCCGACCCAGGTCTCGTAGTTCGCGGCGAACACGTCCTCGATCTTGTTGCGCTTGACCTTCATGGTCGGCGTGAGGATGTCGTTCTCGACGCTCCAGGCCTCGGCCGTGATGACCAGGCAGTCCAGCTGCTCGTGCGGGTCCAGTTGGGCGTTCACCTTCTGCAGGTGCTCGGCCAGCGAGGCCTCCAGCGCCGAGCGTCCACCACTGTCCTTGGCCTTGGCAGCAGCCTCGGGGTTCAGCATCAGCAGCGCCAGTGGCTGGCCCAGGTTGGCCCCGGTGACGCAGATCGCCTCGATCGCCGAATGGGTGGCCAGCTTGTCCTCGATGGGCGCCGGCGCCACGTACTTGCCCTTGCCGGTCTTGAACAGATCCTTCACCCGGCCGGTGATCTTCAGGTTGCCTTCGGCGTCGATGGTGCCCTTGTCGCCGGTCTTCAGCCAGCCGTCGGCGGTCATGGTGGCCTGGGTCACCTCGGGCTGCTTGTAGTAGCCGAGCATCAGGCATTCGCCCTTGACCTGGATCTCGCCAGTGTCCTTGTCGATGCGGCACTGCACGCCGTCATAGGTGGTGCCCACGGTGCCCGGCCGCGGCTTGCCGCGCACGGTGGAATGCGACAGGCCGCAGTTCTCGGTCATGCCGTAGACCTCGACGATGTCCAGGCCCAGGCTGCGGTACCAGTTCAGCAGCGAGGTCGGCATCGGCGCGGCGCCGCCGGCGGCGAACTGCACCTGGTCCAGGCCCAGGCCGGTGAGGATCTTCTTCTTGACGATGCCCTTCAGGATGGGGATCTTCAGCAGCTTCTCCATCTTCTCGGGCGGCATCTTGGCCTGCACGCCCTGCTGGAACTTGACCCACAGCCGCGGCACCGAGAAGAACACGGTGGGCCGGGCGCGCTGGATGTCGGAGACGAAGGTCTCCAGGCTGTCGGCGAAGAACACATGCATGCCGGTGGCCAGCAGGCCGTGCTCGACCAGCATGCGCTCGGCCACGTGGGCCAGCGGCAGGTAGCTGAGCATGCGGCCGTTGGAATCGAGCTTGACGCGCTTCAGGCCCGAGGTGATGGACCAGGCGAAGGTGCCGAAGCTGTGCATCACGCCCTTGGGCATGCCGGTGGTGCCCGAGGTGTAGATCAGCGTGGCCAGTTCGTCGACGCCGCGCACCGGGCTGTCGGTCATCGGCGCGGTCTTGGCGATGATCTCGTCCCAGGTCTTGGCACCCTCGACCTTGGGCGCCAGCGGCAGCGTGATCATCGGCATGCCGGCGGGCACGCCGGGCTGCATCTCGGCCCAGACATCGAGCTTGCCCACGAACAGCAGCTTCGATTCGCTGTGCTCGAGGATCTGCCGCACGGTGTTGGCGGCCAGCGTGGGGTACAGCGGCACCGACACATGGCCGGCCATCCAGATGGCCCAGTCGGCCATCATCCAGTGGGCGGTGTTCTTGGCCAGCAGCGCGATGCGCGTGCCCGGTTCAAGGTCCAGGCTCTTCAGGTAAGCCGCCATGCGCCGCACTTCGTCGACGGCCTGCTTCCAGGTCCAGTCCTTGACGACGCCGCCGCCCATCGGCTGGGTGAACACGACCCTGTCCGGGGTGGTCTTCTCCCACTGGTACATGCGCTGCAGCGCGAGGGTTTCCGGTAGTGCGGACGAGGCCATGTGCGTGCTTCCTGTCGTGCGGATAGTTGGAGGGCAAACGGAATGGCGGAGCCTAGCCAAACTCACCGCCGGCGTACAGCAGGACTACCCGTAAGCGCCCGCACACCGGGCGCGCCGTGCTCAGCGCGCGCGGGCGGCAGCCGCTTCCAGCTGCTCCTGCACCTTGCGCGCCGAACGCAGCACCAGCGTCGCCTCCAGGCCGGCGGCCTCGGCCAGCGGGCCGACGCGTTCGTCCAGATGCTCGGGGTCGTTCATCAGCACATGGGCGATGACCGACAGCGCGACGATCGGCCGGCGGGCGGGCTGCTCGGGCAACGGACCGCCGGCCTGGGCGTGCACGTGATGCCGCACGCTGGCCACCGCTGCCGGGCCCAGGCCCCAGCTTTCGCACAGCGCGGCGCCCAGTGCGTCGTGGCTGACGCCGAAGCCGGCCGTTTCCAGCGACAGCAGCTCGGTGTCGTCGCGCGCGGCGCGCAGCATCGACGGATAGTGGTCCGGCGCATGGCGGAACAGCACCGCCTTGCCGCATTCCTCGAACAGCCCGGCTGAATGCGCCGCCCAGGCGTCCTGGCCCATGGCCGCAGCCAGCCGGCCCATGATCAGCCCGCGCTGCGCTGCGCGGCGCCAGATCGGGTCCAGCTCGGCCGCCGGCGGGAAGGCCGCGCGCAGGCCCATCTCGAAGGTGATGGCCGCCACCTCGCGCATGCCCAGGTAGGTGATGGCCTGCTGCACGCTCTGCACCCGGCCCTTCAGGCCGTACAGCGACGAATTCACCGCCTTCATCACCGCCGCGGCCAGCGCCATGTCGGCTTCGATCAGCTGCGAGGCCGCCTGCAGGTTCATGTCCTCGTCGGCCATCAGCAGCGACAGCTTCACCAGCGATTCCGGCCGAGCCGGAATGTCGATTTGCAGGGTGCGCAGTTCGGGGTCGACGGCCATGGAGTGTGCGTGCGGCGGGCAACGCGTGCATGGTACGGACTGGCCGCGCCGGCGCACGCGGCCGGCGGCCGGCACCGGTAGATTGCCGCACTAATGAAAAAAGGGCGTTGCGACGACGCACGCCCTTTTTGGTTCTACGCTGGCACCGCCCCCGCGTCGGCCCCATGCGGCCGGCTGGTCCGGGTTGTCTCGACGGTGTTGTCTCCTCGCACCCGAGGTGCGGCGCGTTCCCCAAACAGGTGCGCCGTGCCGAGTGGGCGCAATGTAGGCAGCCCCGCCAGCAGCGTCATCGGTGTTTTCCCGGCGCGAAGCCCTCACCCCGCCAGGGGCTTCACGCTGGCCAGCACCGGAAACAGCGCCACCAGGCCGTCGGCCATGATCTCCACCGCCACCGCGGCCAGGATCAGCCCCATCAGCCGGGTCATGATGTCGATGCCGGTGCTGCCCAGCAGCCGGGTGATGCGGCCGGCCGCGGCAAAGGCGAGGTACACCGCCACGCCCACCGCGACGCCGTAGCCCACCAGCATGCCCAGCTCCCACCAGTGGCGCGTGCGCTGCGCGTAGATCACCATCGTCGAGATCGTGGCCGGGCCGGTGAGCAGCGGGATGGTCAGCGGCACCACGGCAAAGCTGGCGCCGGCATCCCGCTTGGCCACGCCACCGCGCACGTCGCCAGGTTTGGATTCCGCCGGTTGGGCGTGCAGCATCTGCAGCGAGCTCAGCAGCAGCAGCATGCCGCCGCCGACCTGGAAGGACGCGATCGAGATGCCGAAGAAGGCGATGATCTTCTGGCCGGCCAGCGCGCTGACGGCAATCACCATGAAGGCACTGAACGCGCTCACCCGCATGGTGCGCCGGCGCTGCATGCCATCGAGCCCCTGCGTGAAGTGGATGAAGAAGGGCACCGCGCCGATCGGGTTGACGATCGCCAGCAGCGCGATCAGGGGCTTCATCAGGTCCATGCCGGATGCTAAGGCCGCCTGTCCGGCGGGCATGCGGGTTAGCCTGTAGACGACAAAACAACAGAAACCCCGCTGCCGCTTTGCACCCTCTTGCGGGATGACCAGATAATCTTTAGGCGTGTGTCGGATGCAGCGCCTTCGCCTGAATGGTTCTCGCTGGGTTGAAGCTCCACATGGTTTCTAGTTATTGATCGAGGGCTCCCCCGTGGGAAACAAACTTTACGTCGGCAATCTGGCCTACTCGGTGCGTGACGAGTCGCTGCACCAGGCTTTCTCTCAATTTGGCACCGTCACGTCGGCCAAGGTCATGATGGACCGCGACACCGGCCGCTCCAAGGGCTTCGGCTTCGTGGAGATGGGTTCGGACGCCGAAGCCCAGTCCGCCATCAACGGCATGAACGGCCAGCCGCTGGAAGGCCGTGCCGTGGTGGTCAACGAAGCGCGTCCGCGTGAAGAGCGTCCGGGCGGCTTCAGCGGCGGTGGCCGCGGCGGTTACGGTGGTGGTGGCGGCGGTGGCGGCGGCGGCCGCAGCCCCTATGGCAGCGGTGGCGGCGGCGGCCGCAGCCCGTATGGAGGTGGCGGCGGCGGCGGTGGTCGCGGCGGCTACGGTGGTGGTGGCGGCGGCGGTGGCCGCGGCGGCTACTGAGCCAGCCATACGATCGGCGCGCCTCACGGTGCGCCACCCTTGGGGCGCCGATGCATCGCATCAGCGCCCTTGTCGTTTCAGGGCCTCATTCCGACTGCCGGCGTTTGCGGCCGCGACCCGCCAGCGCGCGGTCGTACAGCCCGTTCGGCAGCAGCCGCAGCAGCTTGGCCAGCACGCCCATCTGCCACGGGATGACGCGGTAGCTGTCACCGGCCTGGATGGCGGCGAAAGCGCGGTCGGCAAAGGCCTCGGCCGACATCAGGAAGGGCATCGAATAGCGGTTGCCGCGCGTCAGCGGCGTATCGATGTAGCCCGGCAGGATGGTGACCACGCGCACGCCCGAGGGCTTGCATTCGCCGCGCAGGCTTTCGCAGTAGGCGATGGCCGCCGACTTGCTGGCGCAGTAGGCGCCATGCCCCGGCAGGCCGCGGATGCCGGCGACGCTGGCGATGCCCACCAGCCGGCCGCTGCCGCGCTGGCACATCGCGGCGGCGAAGGGGTGGAAAGTGGCGGCCATGCCCAGCACGTTGGTCTCCAGCGTGCGGCGCATCACCTCCAGGTCGGCAAACTCGGTGGTGTCCATGCCCACGCTGATGCCGGCGTTGGCCACCACCACGTCGGGCAGGCCCTGGCGGGCGATGCAGTCCTGGCCCACCTGGACGATGCCCGGCACGTCGCGCACGTCGGCCGCGTACACCTGGGCCTGGCCGGCCGCGAAGCCCTGGGCGTCGACCCAGGCCTGGATCTCGGCCGCACGCCGGGCCACCAGTGCGAGCCGCCAGCCGGCCCGTGCAAAGCGCAGCGCCAGTGCCTGGCCGAGGCCGCTGGACGCACCGGTGATGAACACCAGCGGGGCCATGCTCAGCGCCCCGCCGCCGAGGCGGCCCGGGCCTGCGGCAGCAGCACCGCGCGCATGCGGCCCTCCAGCTTCAGCAAGCCGGCCAGGTGGTCGTAGTCCATGCCCGCCGCCTGGAACTCGCTGCCGCCACGCCGCACCCGCACCGGCAGGTGCGAGCGCAAACGCTCCTGTGCCAGGAAGGCATGCAGGAACTCGCCGCGGAACTCGACGGTTTCACCTTGCGGGCCCTGGCTGTCCACCTGCGCGTCGCCAATCAGCTGCAACTCGGTGCCATCGCCATTGGCCACCGCGCGCTTGGCCTGCGCCAGCGTCACCCGGCCGTCGGGTGAGACCGCGCGCACGCGGGCCTGATCGATCTCGATGATGTCGCTGTCGGCAAAGTGGCGCAGAAGCTCGCCCTGCATGCGCAGCTTCAGCTTGCCATCCTTGTCGAAGCGTTCGACCACGAAGTTGTGCATCGTGTAGTCGGGCTCCTTGCGCGGCAGCGCATCGGCGGGCGGCGGCTCGGCCGGCGGCGTGTTCTTCACCAGCCACCAGGTGCCCAGCGCCAGCACGCCCATCAACAGCAGCGGCAGGTAGGTGGCCACCAACTCGCGCAGGCGCTGGTGCCAGGGCAGCGGCGCGCGAGGCGGCGGCGGC
>JAFLDH010000300.1 GCA_017302505.1 Burkholderiales bacterium | reverse complement strand
AGCGCTCGCTGGAGCTGACGGCCCGCCGCCGGCCCGAGCTGATCGAGGCGGCGCGCGCCGCCGGCCGGCTGGATGCGGCCGACGAGCGCTTTCTGCGCGGCCTCGGGCTATAATCAAAGGCTTTTCGATCCTCTGCCGTGCCACGCCACGCCCCACGGGTGCGCGGCCACTCCTCCAACAGCACGCCGGCATGATCGCCTGGAGAACCCCATGGACCTGATCCAAACCCTCGAACACGAGGAAATCGCCCGCCTGAACAAGAAGATCCCCGATTTCGCCCCCGGCGACACGGTGATCGTCAGCGTGAACGTTGTCGAAGGCACCCGCAAGCGCGTGCAGGCCTTCGAAGGCGTGGTGATCGCCAAGCGCAACCGCAGCCTGAACAGCAGCTTCATCGTGCGCAAGATCTCCAACGGCGAAGGCGTGGAGCGCACCTTCCAGCTGTACAGCCCGATCATCGCCGGCATCGAAGTCAAGCGCCGCGGCGACGTGCGTCGCGCGAAGCTGTACTTCCTGCGCGAGCGCAGCGGCAAGTCGGCCCGCATCAAGGAGAAGCTCGCCTGACCATCGGTCAGCCTGTGGCGCAGCCACAGGTCGCGCGCAGCGCGAAGCGGGCTTCGTCGGCAACGCGGCGCAGCCGCATGCCGACAAAAGCTGGCCTCCCAGCATGTCATCGCCTCGCCCACGCATCCTCGACCCGCACGCCGTCCCGGTCGTCGGCACCGATGCCCATCTGCCGGCGGTCGATGCTGCCCGGCTGACGCCAGAGGCCCTGCGCCAGCGCTTCGGCCTGCCGGAGGACTGGCAGCCCGAGATCCCCGGCGATGCCGGCCATGCCAGCCGCGAGCTGCGCCCCGCCTCCGTGCTGGTGCCGCTGGTGCAGCGGCCCGAAGGCCTGAAGGTGCTGCTGACGCAGCGCACCGCCCACCTGCATGACCATGCCGGGCAGATCAGCTTTCCCGGCGGCCGGGTCGAGGAAAACGATGCCGATGCGGTGGCCACCGCGCTGCGCGAGGCCGAAGAGGAAGTCGGCCTGCCGCCGCAGGTGGTCGACGTGATCGGCCGGCTGCCGCAATACACCACGGTCACCCAGTACGTGGTCACGCCGGTGGTGGCGCTGGTGCAGCCGCACTTCAGCCTGCGGCTCGATGCCTTCGAGGTGGCCGAGGCCTTCGAGGTGCCGCTCAGCTTCCTGATGACGCCGGCCTATCACCAGCGGCACGAGTTCCACTGGGAAGGCGGGCGCCGCCAGTTCCTGTCGATGCCCTGGGAGGCGCCGGGCCCCGACGGCCAGCCGCGCCGCTACTTCATCTGGGGCGCCACCGCGGCGATGCTGCGCAACCTGTACGGCTTCCTCAGCCGCTGAACGCGAGGGCCGGCGCAGGGCCCGTCGTTATCATCGCGCTCGATGAGTTTCTTCGCGGTCCTGGTCGCATTGCTGATCGAGCAATTGAAGCCCCTGCGGCGCGACAACTGGGTGCACCACCGGCTGGTGGCCTGGGTGGGCTGGGCCGGGCGCAACTTCGACGCGGGCAAGCCGCGCCATGCCTGGGTGGTGTGGGGCGTGGCGGTGGGCGTGCCCACGCTGCTGGCGGTGCTGGTCTACCGGCTGCTGGCCGGCTACAGCCTGCTGCTGGCGCTGGCCTTCGACGTGCTGGTGCTGTACTTCACGCTGGGTTTCCGCCAGTTCAGCCACTACTTCACCGACCTGCGCGACGCGCTGGATGCCGGCGACGACGACGAGGTGCGCCGCCTGCTGGCCGAATGGCTGCACCTGGACGCCAGCGAACTGCCGCACACCGAGGTGCTGCGCCATGTGGTCGAGCATTCGCTGCTGGCCGCGCACCGCCATGTGTTCGGCGTGTTCTTCTGGTTCGTGGTCTGCTCGGCGCTGGGACTTGGCCCGGCGGGTGCGGTGCTGTACCGCATGGTCGAGTTCGTCAGCCGCTACTGGGCCTACCGGCAGCGTGCGCTGGAAGCGCCCGACAACGACCGGCTGATGCAGCTGTCGCGCGACCTGTTCGGCCGTGTCGACGCGGTGCCGGCCCGGCTGACGGCCTTCGGCTTTGCAGTCGTCGGTAACTTCGAAGAGGCCGTCAACGGCTGGCGCCGCGACGCGCGGCTCTGGCAGCAGCCCAACGAGGGCATCATCCTGTCGGCCGCGGCCGGCGCGGTGGGCGTGCAGTTGGGCGGCGACGCCGCGCCGGGCGTCACGCCCGACCGGTCCAAGACCTTCAGCGGTGGCGTGCAGGCCGGCGCCGGCCGCGCCGAAGGCTCCACCGCCGGCACGCCGCTGCAAAGCGGCCACCTGCAAAGCGTGGTCGGCCTGGTGTGGCGCTCGGTCGTGCTGTGGATGCTGCTGCTGGCGCTGCTGACGCTGGCCAACATCGTCGGCTAGGCAGCCTGCAGTTCGTCCAGGATGCCGGTGTACAGCCGGTAGCGCTGCGCCGCGATGTCGCCGCGCTCCACCGCCGCGCGCACGCCGCAGCCGGGCTCGTGCCGGTGCATGCAGTTGTAGAAGCGGCACGCGCCCAGGTGGGCGCGCAGGTCGGGCATCAGCGTGGCCAGCTGGGTCGGGTCGATGTGGTGCAGGCCGAACTCCTGGAAGCCCGGCGAATCGATCAGCGCGCCGCTGCGTGCCGCGTCCAGCCAGTACCACAGCGTGCTGGTGGTGGTGTGGCGGCCCGAGTTCAGCGCCTGCGAGATCTCGCCCACCTGCGCCTGCGCCTGCGGCACCAGCAGGTTGATGGCGGTGCTCTTGCCGGTGCCGCTGGGGCCCAGCAGCAGCGTGGTGCGGCCCTGCAGCACTGGCTGCAGCAGCGCGCGGGCCTCCAGCGGCGCGGCCTTCAGCGCGAACTCCAGCACCGGCACGCCCATCGCGCGGTAGGGCTGCAGCCGCTCGCGGGCCAGCGCGGCGGCCGGCCGGTCGATCTTGTTCAGGCCGATCAGCGCGGCAATGCCGGCGCTTTCAGCAGCGATCAGCGCGCGCGTCAGCTGCGCTTCGCTGAACATCGGCTCGCCGGCCACCAGCACCAGGATCTGGTCCAGGTTGGCGGCAAAGCTCTTGCTGCGGAAGGCGTCCTGCCGGAACAGCAGGTTGCGGCGTTCGGCCACCGTCTCGATCACGCCGCCATCGCCCGCCGGCTGCCAGTGCACCCAGTCACCCACCACCAGGTCGGCCTTGCGGCCGCGCAGGTGGCATTGCAGGCGCAGGCCCTCGGGGGTTTCGATGTAGGCATGGCGGCCGTGCGCGGCCACCACACGGGCCAGCGGCAGGGCCGGCGGATCGCTCAAGAGCGCAGGGCGTCCACCTTGGCCGCGCAGATGAAATCGTTGATCGAGATGCCGCCCACCGAATGCGTGTTGAAGCGCACCGCGCAGCGGTTGTAGCCCACCGCCAGGTCGGGGTGATGGTCCTCGGCATGCGCGATCCAGGCCAGCGCGTTGACGAAGGCCATGGTCTCGTGGAAGTTGCCGAAGCGGTATTCCTTTTCAATGGCGCCGTCGCGCAGCGCCCAGCCAGGCACGCGCTGCAGATGGGCCTGGATCTGCTCGGCTGCCATCGGCGGCTGGCCCTCGAGCGGCTGGCAATGCTGGGTGATCAGGTCTTGCATGGCGGTTCAGCGGGTTTGCAGGGCCAGGGCGGCCAGCCGCTCCGAGGCCGGGGGGTGCGAGTAGTAGAAGCGCACGTACACCGGGTCCGGCGTCAGCGTGCTGGCATTGTCCTCATGCAGCTTCAGCAGTGCGTTCGCGAGGTCTTGTCCGCTGGCCTGCGCGCAGGCATAGGCATCGGCCTCGAACTCGTGGCGGCGCGAGAAATGCGCCATCAGCGGCGACACGAAGAAGGCGAAGGGCGGCAGCGCCAGCATGAACAGCAGCAGCGCCAGCGCGTCGTTCGGCGCCTCCAGGTTCGGCGCCACGCCCAGGCCGGCGTAGAAGGGGGCCTGCGTGGACAGCCAGCCCAGCAGCGCCAGCGCCAGCAAGCTGAAGCCGAAGATGCCGACCATGCGCTTGAGCACGTGGCGGTGGCTGAAGTGGCCCAGTTCGTGCGCCAGCACGGCTTCCACCTCCGACGGCGACAGGCGCTGCAGCAGCGTGTCGAAGAACACCACCCGCTTGGACGCGCCCAGCCCGGTGAAGTAGGCATTGGCATGGGCCGAGCGCCGGCTGCCGTCCATCACGAACAGGCCCTTGGCGGCAAAGCCGCAGCGCCGCATCAACGACTGCACGCGTTCGGCCAGCGCGGCATCGGCCAGCGGCTCGAACTTGTTGAACCAGGGCGCGATGACGGTGGGGTACAGCACCAGCAGCACCAGGTTGAAGGCCATCCAAGCGCCCCAGGCCCACAGCCACCAGAGGCTGCCGGCGGCGCCCATCAGCCACAGCACCAGCGCGGCCAGCGGCAGGCCGATCAGCGCGCCGACGACGGTGTTCTTCAGCAGGTCGATGGCAAAGAGCTTCGGCGTGATGCGGTTGAAGCCGAAACGCTGCTCGATGCGGAAGGTGCTGTACAGCTCCAGCGGCAGCTCCAGCAGCGAGCCGATCAGCGCAAAGGCCACCAGCAGCGCCAGCTGGTAGGCCATGTTGCCGAAGCGCGCCTGCACGCTGTCCAGCAGCGCCTGGTTCAGCAGGTCCAGCCCGCCGAGCAGCGTCCAGCCCAGCAGCACCAGGGTGCCGAAGGCGGTGGCCAGCAGGCCGAAGCGGCCCTTGGCCAGCGTGTACTGCGCGGCGCGGCGGTGCGCCTGCAGCGTCACGGTGCCGGCAAAGGCCGACGGCACCTGGTGACTGTGGGCCGCCACGTGGCGCATCTGCCGCGTTGCGAGCCAGAACTTGGCCGCCAGCGACAGCAGCACGGCGGCGGCGAAGACCAGGGTGACGGTGGAACTCTGCATCGGGGCGCAAGTGTAGGCTTCGGCGAGAATCGGCGCGCCCGCAGGCCCTGGAAGACAACGACATGAGCGATGCCACGCTGCCGCTGAACGAACACAACCTGATCTGGATCGACCTGGAGATGACCGGCCTGTCGCCGACCACCGACCGCATCATCGAGATCGCCGTCGTCGTCACCGACGCGCAGATCACCCGCCGGGTCGAAGGCCCGGTGCTCGCGGTGCACCAGAGCGACGCCGTGCTCGACGGCATGGACGCCTGGAACAAGGGCACCCACGGCAAGAGCGGGCTGATCGACCGGGTCAAGGCCTCCACCGTCGACGAGGCCGCGGCCGAGGCACAGGTGATCGCCTTCCTGAAGCAGTACGTGCCGGCCGGCAAGAGCCCGATGTGCGGCAACAGCATCTGCCAGGACCGCCGCTTCCTGGCCAAGGACATGCCGGCGCTGGAGGCCTTCTTCCACTACCGCAACCTGGACGTCAGCACGCTGAAGGAGCTGGCCCGGCGCTGGAAGCCGGCCGTGCTGGACGGCTTCAAGAAGGCGCAGGCGCACACCGCGCTGGCCGACATCCACGAAAGCATCGACGAGCTGCTGCACTACCGGCAGCACTTCCTGCAGCTTCAGTGAAAACCCGCAGTCGGGTACAATACGCGCTGGGCCTGGGATCCAGGCCCTTCGTTCATCCCTGTTGACCCTCATCGTGTCTTTCCCGCAGCGTTTCTGGCTGCGAGGCCCGGACGTGATGGCTCCCCCGAAGGAGCCGTGGTTGGCGGCGATGCCGTCGCCCTGATCCGTCCCCCCGTCCACCTCCGGACGGACGCGTGCTTCCTGTTGCGACCTGACCCTCGACGGCGCCTTGCGGCGTCGCCGGCGTGCGCGAGCGCGCCGTCCTGAAGAAAGACGACGATGAGTTTCGAATCCCTGGGCCTGAACCCGGCCCTGACCCGTGCCGTGCAGGAAGCCGGCTACGACCAAGCCACCGAAGTGCAGCAGCGCGCCATCCCGGCGGCGCTGGGCGGTGCCGACCTGATGGTCTCGGCCCGCACCGGCAGCGGCAAGACCGCCTCCTTCATCCTGCCGGCGCTGCAGCGCGTGCTGGCCGCGCGCGGCCAGGCGCCGGTGCGTCGCGAGAAGGGCGCGCCGCAAGGCCCGCGCGTGCTGGTGCTGGCGCC
>JAFLDH010000030.1 GCA_017302505.1 Burkholderiales bacterium | reverse complement strand
CGTCGTTGCCGTCCACCGATTCGGCCGGCACGCCCAGTGCCGCGGCGCGGGCGGCGGCGCCTTCACCGGCGGTGGTGGCGGCGGTGGCGGTGGTGGCCGACCAGCGGTTGTCCTCGCAGACGAAGAGCACCGGCAGCGCATAGGCGGCGGCCCAGTTCAGCGCCTCAAGGAAGGGGCCGCGGTTGATCGCACCGTCGCCGAAGAAGCAGGCCACCACCTTGGGCGCGCCGCGCAGCTTCAGCGCATGCGCGGCACCTACGGCGATCGGCAGGCCGGCGGCCACCACGCCGTTGGCGCCCAGCATGCCCACCGAGAAGTCGGCGATGTGCATCGAGCCGCCCTTGCCGCCGTTGCTGCCAGTGGCGCGGCCGAACAGCTCGCACATCATGCGGGTGGTGTCGGCGCCCTTGGCCAGCGTGTGGCCGTGGCCGCGGTGGGTGGAGGTGAGCAGGTCGCCGCGCTGCAGGTGGTGGCACACGCCGGCGGCCACTGCCTCCTGCCCAGTGGACAGGTGCAGCGGGCCGCGCACGCGGGCGGCTTGGCCCGTGGCGGCCCCGAAGGCGGACACGCCGCCCTGGCTGAGGTGTTCGGCCGCATCCTCGAAGGCGCGGATGCGCAGCATGGTGCCCAGCAGGGCATGCAGTCGTTGCAGGGCGGCGTCGTTCAGCGGGGCCTCCGTCGGCAGTGGCGCCCGATGGTAACGAACGTGACGTTTTCGCCGGACGCAGGCTTTCCCTGAGGGCGGCGCCGCAAAAGCAAACGGGGCCCGTAGGCCCCGTTCGTGTCAGGTGGCTGACGCTAGCTCACTCGCGGTCGCCGCCGAAGATGCCCAGCAGCGCAAGCAGGCTCTGGAACACGTTGTACAGGCTCAGGTACACGCCCAGCGTGGCGGTAATGTAGTTGGTCTCCTCACCGTCCTGCACGCGCTTCAGGTCGTACAGGATGAAGGCCGAGAAGATGCCGATCGCCATCACCATCAGCGTGATCATCAGCGCGCTGGACTGGATGAAGAAGTTGGCGATGCCCGCCACCAGCAGCATGATCGCGCCGATGAACAGCCACTTGCCCATCGCCGACAGGTCGCGCTTGATCACCGTCGACAGCGTGGCCATGCCCAGGAAGATGGCGCCGGTGCCGGCGAAGGCCATCATGATCAGGCTGGCGCCGTTGGCCAGACCGAGCACGGTGCCCACGATGCGCGACAGCATCAGGCCCATGAAGAAGGTGAAGCCCAGCAGCACCGGCACGCCGGCCGCCGAGTTCTTGGTCTTCTCGATGGCGAACATCAGGCCGAAGGCGCCGACGAGGAACACCACCATGCTCACGCCCGGGGACATGGCCGCGGCCAGTCCGGTGGACACGCCGATCCAGGCGCCCAGCACGGTGGGCACCATCGACAGGGCGAGCAGCCAATAGGTATTGCGCAATACGCGATGCCGCTGCTCGGTCAGCGCGCCGGAGCCGACGTAACCGGGAGCGGTTTGAAGGCCAGGGTTCATGCAGTCAATCTCCATGGGAGTGGTTGTGAACGGCGGGATAGACCCGCGGCGCGGATTCTAGTTCCCAACTTTTTCGGTCGGGAATCGAATATCCCGACTCCGTGACAGGGGTTGCACGGCCGCCGGGCGCCGCCGGCGGCCAGGGGGGAGCGGCTACAATTCACGCCGCAATCCTGCTGACCCCAGCAGCTCGGCCGAACCCCCCGGATCCTGTCGCTCCCTGCAGCGCCCATGCGGCCGCGCAGCGGGTTGGCCCGAGCCTGCGCCAACCGGAGCCGATCTCTTGCTTCCCGTCCTGCCCCCCGCGCTGCTCGCACTTGCCGACGGAACGCATTTCCTCGGTCATGCCGTCGGTGCGGCCGGCCATGCCGTCGGCGAGGTGGTGTTCAACACCGCCCTGACCGGATACCAGGAGATCCTGACAGATCCGAGCTATTGCCGACAGATCGTGACGCTGACCTATCCGCATATCGGCAGTTATGGCGTTAACGAGGAGGACGTGGAGGCCACTCGCGCGCACGCCGCCGGGTTGGTGATCAAGGATCTGCCGCTGCGCGCCTCGAACTTCCGCGCCACCCGCGGCCTGTCGGACTACCTGCGCGCCGAGGGCCTGGTGGCCATCGCCGGCATCGACACCCGTCGCCTGACCCGGGTGCTGCGCACCCGTGGCGCACAAAACGGGTGCATCACTGCCTTCCCGGCCGGCACGGTGGTGGGCGAAGCCCAGGTGGCCGAGGCGGTGGCCCGCGCCGCCGCCGCGCCGTCGATGAGCGGCCAGGACCTGGCCCAGGTGGTGTCGGTCGACCGGCCCTACGAGTGGACGCAGACCGAGTGGCAGCTCGGCCAGGGCTACGGCCAGCAGGACACGCCGCGCTGGCATGTGGTGGCCTATGACTTCGGCGTCAAGCGCAACATCCTGCGCATGCTGGCCAGCCGCGGCTGCCGGATCACGGTGGTGCCGGCGCGCACGCCGGCCGATGCGGTGCGGGCGCTGAAGCCGGATGGCATCTTCCTGTCCAACGGGCCCGGGGACCCGGAACCCTGCGACTACGCCATCCAGGCCACCCGGCAGCTGATCGACGCGGGCCTTCCCACCTTCGGCATCTGCCTGGGGCACCAGATCCTGGCGCTGGCCTCGGGCGCCAAGACCTTCAAGATGAAGTTCGGCCACCACGGCGCCAACCATCCGGTGAAGGACCTGGACAGCGGCCGGGTGTCGATCACCAGCCAGAACCACGGGTTTGCGGTGGACGAGGCCACGCTGCCGTCCACGCTGCGGGCGACCCACGTGTCGCTGTTCGACGGCACGCTGCAGGGCCTGGAGCGCACCGATCGCCCGGCCTTCTGCTTCCAGGGCCATCCGGAGGCCAGCCCCGGGCCGCACGACATCGGCTACCTGTTCGACCGTTTCACCGCGTTGATGGAGAAGGCCCATGCCTAAGCGCAGCGACCTGAAATCCATCCTGATCATCGGTGCCGGCCCGATCGTCATCGGCCAGGCCTGCGAGTTCGACTACTCGGGTGCCCAGGCCTGCAAGGCGCTGCGCGAGGAGGGCTACCGCGTCATCCTCGTCAACAGCAATCCGGCGACGATCATGACCGACCCGGAGATGGCCGATGCCACCTACATCGAGCCGATCACCTGGCCGGTGGTGGAGAAGATCATCGCCAAGGAGCGGCCCGATGCGCTGCTGCCGACGATGGGCGGCCAGACCGCGCTGAACTGCGCGCTCGACCTGCACCGCCACGGCGTGCTGGCCAAGTACGGCGTGGAGATGATCGGTGCCAACGAGCATGCGATCGAGAAGGCCGAGGACCGCCTGAAGTTCAAGGACGCGATGACCTCCATCGGCCTGGGCTCAGCGCGCAGCGGCATCGCCCATTCGCTGGACGAGGCGCTGGCCGTGCAGCGACGCATCATGGCCGAGATCGGCGGCACCGGTTTCCCGATGGTGATCCGCCCCAGCTTCACGCTGGGCGGCACCGGCGGCGGCATCGCCTACAACCCGGAAGAGTTCGAGACCATCTGCAAGCGCGGGCTGGACCTTTCGCCCACCAGCGAACTGCTGATCGAGGAATCGCTGATCGGCTGGAAAGAGTTCGAGATGGAAGTCGTGCGCGACCGCGCCGACAACTGCATCATCGTCTGCGCGATCGAGAACCTGGACCCGATGGGCATCCACACCGGCGACTCGATCACCGTCGCGCCGGCGCAGACGCTGACCGACAAGGAATACCAGTTGATGCGCAACGCGTCGATCGCGATCCTGCGCGAGATCGGCGTGGACACCGGCGGCAGCAACGTGCAGTTCGCGATCAACCCGCGCGACGGGCGCATGGTGGTCATCGAGATGAACCCGCGCGTCAGCCGCAGCTCGGCGCTGGCCTCCAAAGCCACCGGCTTCCCGATCGCCAAGGTGGCGGCCAAGCTGGCGGTGGGCTACACGCTGGACGAATTGCGCAACGACATTACGGGCGGCGCCACGCCGGCCAGCTTCGAGCCGAGCATCGACTACGTGGTCACCAAGGTGCCGCGCTTCGCCTTCGAGAAGTTCCGCGAGGCCGACCCGCACCTGGGCACGCAGATGAAGTCGGTGGGCGAGGTGATGGCCATCGGCCGCACCTTCCAGGAAAGCTTCCAGAAGGCGCTGCGCGGTCTGGAGACCGGCATCGACGGCTTGAACGAGCGCTCCACCGACCGCGACGAAATCATCGAGGAAATCGGCGAAGCCGGGCCCGAGCGCATCCTGTACGTGGCCGACGCCTTCCGCATCGGCATGAGCCTGGACGAGGTGTTCGAAGAGACCGCCATCGACCCGTGGTTCCTGGCGCAGATCGAGGACATCGTCGCCACCGAGCGCGAGGTGGCCGGCCGCACACTGGAATCGCTGGGCGCCGCCGAGCTGCGCTATCTGAAGCGCAAGGGCTTTTCCGACAAGCGGCTGGCCCGGCTGCTGGGCAGCAATCAGCACGACGTGCGCCGCCGTCGCCAGGCGCTGGGAGTGCGCCCGGTCTACAAGCGGGTGGACACCTGCGCGGCCGAGTTCGCCACGCCCACGGCCTACATGTATTCCTGCTACGACGAGGAATGCGAGGCCGAGCCGACTACCCAGCGCAAGATCATGGTGCTGGGCGGCGGGCCCAACCGCATCGGCCAGGGCATCGAGTTCGATTACTGCTGCGTGCATGCCGCGCTGGCGATGCGCGAGGACGGGTTCGAGACCATCATGGTCAACTGCAACCCGGAGACGGTGTCCACCGACTACGACACCAGCGACCGGCTGTACTTCGAGCCGGTGACGCTGGAAGACGTGCTGGAGATCGTCGCCGTCGAGAAGCCCTGGGGCGTGATCGTGCAGTACGGCGGCCAGACGCCGCTGAAGCTGGCGCTGGAGCTCGAAGCCAACGGCGTGCCGATCATCGGCACCACGCCCGATTCGATCGACATCGCCGAAGACCGCGAGCGCTTCCAGCAGCTGCTGCACACGCTGGGGCTGAAGCAGCCGCCCAACCGCACCGCGCGCACCGAAGAGGCCGCGCTGCAGCTGGCGCAGGAGATCGGCTACCCGCTGGTGGTGCGGCCCAGCTACGTGCTGGGCGGCCGGGCGATGGAGATCGTGCACGGCGACCGCGACCTGCAGCGCTACATGCGCGAGGCGGTGCAGGTGTCCGACAAGTCGCCGGTGCTGCTGGACCGCTTCCTGGACGATGCGATCGAGGTCGACGTTGACTGCATCAGCGACGGCCGCAACGTGCTGATCGGCGGCATCATGGAACACATCGAGCAGGCGGGGGTGCACTCCGGCGACTCGGCCTGTTCGCTGCCGCCCTATTCGCTGTCGGCCGCGCTGCAGGCCGAGCTGGCCCGCCAGACCACGCTGATGGCCCAGGCGCTGAAGGTCGTGGGCCTGATGAACGTGCAGTTCGCCATCCAGGGCGAGGGTGACGAGGCCGTGGTCTACGTGCTGGAGGTCAACCCGCGGGCCTCGCGCACCGTTCCCTTCGTCAGCAAGGCCACCGGCCAGCCGCTGGCGAAGATCGCTGCGCGCTGCATGGCCGGCACGGCACTGAGCGACCAGCGCAGCCCCGACGGCCGTGAGCCGCGCCAGGTGCAGCCGCCTTACTTCAGCGTCAAGGAAGCGGTGTTCCCGTTCAACAAGTTCCCGGGCGTCGATCCGATCCTGGGGCCGGAGATGCGCTCCACCGGCGAGGTGATGGGCGTGGGCAGCACCTTCGGCGAGGCCATGCTGAAGAGCCAGCTGGGCGCCGGCTCGCGCCTGCCCGACAAGGGCACCGCGGTGATTACCGTGAAGAACGCCGACAAGGCGCGGGCGGTCAAGGTCGCCGGCGACCTGGTGGGCCTGGGCTTCCAGGTGGTGGCCACCAAGGGCACGGCGGCGGCCATTGCCGAAGCGGGCCTGCCGGTGCGCACGGTGAACAAGGTCAAGGACGGCCGGCCGCACATCGTCGACATGGTGAAGGCCGGCGAGATCCAGCTGGTGTTCAGCACGGTGGACGAGACGCGCACCGCGATCGCCGATTCGCGCCACATCCGCACCGCGGCGCTGGCCCATCGGGTGACCTACTACACCACGATGGCCGGCTGCGAGGCGGCCACCGAGGCGATGAGCCACCAGCACGAGCTGAGCGTGCGTTCGCTGCAGGAACTGCACGCCGAACTGACCTAAAATCCGAATCCATCACCGCCGCTGCAGCAGCCGTTTGCCCGGGCAAACGGCGCCCAAGCGGCGGTTTCCATTTTTCCGAGCGGGACCGACCATGAGCACCATACCCCTGACACGACGCGGCAGCGAGAAGCTGAAGGAGGAGCTCCACCGGTTGAAGACCGTCGAGCGTCACGCCGTCATCCAGGCCATCGCCGAAGCCCGTGCGCAGGGCGACCTGTCGGAGAACGCCGAATACGAGGCGGCCAAGGACAAGCAGGGCTTCATCGAAGGCCGCATCCTTGAGATCGAGGGTAAGCTAGCGGCCGCGCAGATCATCGACCCGGCCACGCTGGATGCCGATGGCCGCGTGGTCTTCGGCTCCACCGTCGATCTGGAAGACGAAGCCAGCGGCAGCCGCGTCACCTACCAGATCGTCGGCGACGACGAGGCCGACCTGAAGCTGGGCCTGATCTCGATCAGCAGCCCGATCGCGCGCGCGCTGATCGGCCGCTCGGCCGGCGACGTGGCCGAGGTGCGCGCCCCCGGCGGCGTGAAGACCTACGAGATCATCGAGGTGCGCTACGTCTGATGCGCGGCGTGTTGCTGCGGCTGCTGCCGGCGCTGTGGGCCGGCGTGCTGCTGGCCATTGCCACGCTGGCCGCGCCCGCGGCCTTCGCCACGCTGCCCACGGCCGAGGCCGGCCGCGTGGTCGGCTGGATCTTCTGGCGTGAAGCCTGGATCAGCCTGGGGCTGGCGGCCCTGATGCTGCTGCTGCGGTTGGGCGCCGGCCGCGAGGGCCGGTCGCTCGACCTGGTGCTGCTGCTGGCCGTGGCGGCCTGCACCGGCCTGGGCTATTTCGCGCTGCAGCCGCTGATGGCCGCGGCGCGCAGCGGCCAGGGGCCGCTCAGCTTCGGCCAGCTGCATGGGCTGAGCCTGCTGTGCTTCGGCCTGAAGCTGCTGTGCCTGCTGGCCCTGGCCTGGCGCGCTGCGCGGCGCGGCTGAAGCCGACGCTTCAGTCGACGGCCTTCTTCTTGACGCTGGTCACGCGCGGCTTGGCGCGCTTGATCTCGCCGCCGGCGGTGACGCGCTGGTTGCCGTAGACCTTGACCTTCTTGATCTGCGGCCGGTGATTGCCGCTCTTCGAGAACTTCAGGATCTTGACCACCCGCGGCCCCGGCATGGCCGATTCGGCCGCCGCGCGCACCGGCGCCGGGATCGGCCGCCACAGCACCAGCAGCTTGCCGATGTGCTGCACGGCGGCCGCGCCCAAGGCGTCGGCCAGATGCTCCAGCGCGCGCATGCGCTCGTCGCGCTGGTCGGAGAACATGCGCACCTTGATCAGGCCATGCGCCTTCAGGGCCGTGTCGGCTTCCTTCAGCACGGCGGGGGTCAGGCCGTCGGCGCCGATCAGCACGACCGGCTCCAGATGATGGGCCTGGCCGCGCAGGTGCTTGCGTTCGGCGGGCGAGAGTTGGAGTGCGGGCATCGCCGTATTATCCCCGCGCGATGAAGATCCAGACCAAGAGCCGCAAGGTCAACAAGGCGTGGCTCAACGACCACATCAACGACCCCTACGTCAAGCTGGCGCAGAAAGAGGGCTACCGCGCCCGCGCTGCCTACAAGCTGAAGGAGATCGACGAGCAGCTGGGCCTGGTCAAGCCGGGCCAGCTGGTGGTGGACCTGGGCTGTGCGCCCGGCGCCTGGAGCCAGTACCTGCGCCGGCGCTTCGCGCCGAAGACGGCCGGCACCGGCGGCGCGGCCAGCGGCGAGCTGCAGGGCCGCATCGTCGCGGTGGACCTGCTGGATTTCGAGCCGGTGGACGGCGTGCAGTACCTGCAGGGCGATTTCCGCGACGAGGCGGTGCTGGCCCAGCTGGTGGCGCTGATGGGCGGACAGCGGGCCGACCTGGTGGTCTCGGACATGGCACCCAACCTGTCGGGCATCGCCTCGGCCGACGCCGCGCGCATGGCCCATCTGGTGGAGCTGGCGGTCGAATTCGCGATGCAGCACCTGAAGCCCGAAGGCGCGCTGGTCTGCAAGGTGTTCCACGGCAGCGGCTACAGCCAGCTGGTCAAGCTGTTCAAGGAGCGCTTCAGGGTCGTCAAGCCGATCAAGCCGAAGGCCTCGCGCGACAAGTCGGCCGAAACCTTTCTGGTGGGCCTGGGTCTGAAGGAGGCCGCCTGAGGCGGGCGGCCGGGCTGCATGCGGGCCGGCCGGATGCGCACAGTTGCACGCCGGCGGGCTTGACGGGGCCCCGCCATCCCCAGGTAGGGTCAACCTTGTGTGGACTAGAATCGGCCCCATATGCCGTGGAATTCGGCGCAGGCTTGTGAGCCCTGGCCGGCTTGGGTCGAAGTGGAGTAGGAGCCGCGGTGAACAATCAATGGTTCTCTAAAGTCGCTGTCTGGTTGGTGATCGCCCTCGTGCTGTTCACCGTGTTCAAGCAGTTCGACCGGGGGGCGATGCAGGGCAACCAGATCGGGTACTCCGATTTCCTGGAAGAGGTGCGCAACAAGCGCATCAAGTCCGTCACCCTGCAGGAAGGCAATGGCGGCACCGAGATCCTGGCCATCACCAACGACGACAAACGGCTGCGCAGCACCGCCACCTACCTGGACCGTGGCCTCGTCGGCGACCTGATCGCCAGCGGCGTCAAGTTCGACGTCAAGCCGCGCGAGGAACCCTCGCTGCTGATGAGCATCCTGGTCAGCTGGGGGCCGATGCTGTTGCTGATCGGCGTGTGGATCTACTTCATGCGGCAGATGCAGGGCGGCGGCAAGGGCGGCGCCTTCAGCTTCGGCAAAAGCAAGGCCCGCATGCTCGACGAGGCCAACAACTCCACCACCTTTGCCGACGTGGCCGGCTGCGAAGAGGCCAAGGAAGAGGTCAAGGAACTGGTCGACTTCCTGAAGGACCCGCAGAAGTTCCAGAAGCTGGGCGGTCGCATCCCGCGCGGCGTGTTGCTGGTCGGCCCGCCGGGCACCGGCAAGACGCTGCTGGCCAAGGCCATCGCCGGCGAGGCCAAGGTGCCGTTCTTCACCATCTCGGGCTCGGACTTCGTCGAGATGTTCGTCGGCGTGGGCGCAGCCCGCGTGCGCGACATGTTCGAGCAGGCCAAGAAGAGCGCGCCCTGCATCATCTTCATCGATGAAATCGACGCGGTGGGCCGCCACCGTGGCGCCGGCCTGGGCGGCGGCAACGACGAGCGCGAACAGACGCTGAACCAGATGCTGGTCGAGATGGACGGCTTCGAGACCAACCTCGGCGTCATCGTCATGGCGGCCACCAACCGGCCGGACATCCTCGACCCGGCGCTGCTGCGCCCGGGCCGCTTCGACCGGCAGGTCTATGTGTCGCTGCCCGACGTGCGCGGCCGCGAGGCCATCCTCAACGTGCACATGCGCAAGGTGCCGGTGGGGCAGGACATCCGCGCCGATGTGCTGGCGCGCGGCACGCCGGGCTTCTCGGGCGCCGATCTGGCGAACCTGGTCAACGAGGCGGCGCTGTTCGCTGCGCGGCGCAATGCCCGCGTGGTGGAGATGGCCGACTTCGAGAAGGCCAAGGACAAGATCATGATGGGCCCCGAGCGCAAGAGCATGGTCATGCCCGAGGAGGAGCGGAAGAACACCGCCTACCACGAGGCTGGCCACGCGCTGGTGGCACGCCTGCTGCCCAAGACCGACCCGGTGCACAAGGTGACGATCATCCCGCGCGGCCGTGCGCTGGGCGTGACGATGCAGCTGCCCGAAGGCGACCGCTACAGCCTGGACAAGGAACGCATGCTCAGCACGATCAGCGTGCTGTTCGGCGGGCGCATCGCCGAAGAGGTGTTCATGAACCAGATGACCACCGGCGCCAGCAACGACTTCGAGCGCGCCACGCAGATCGCCCGCGACATGGTCACCCGCTATGGCATGACCGATGAGCTGGGCCCGATGGTCTATGCCGAGAACGAAGGCGAGGTCTTCCTCGGCCGCTCGGTGACCAAGCATGTGAACGTGTCCGAGCAGACGATGCAGAAGGTCGACTCGGTCATCCGCCGCATCATCGACGAGCAGTACGCGCTGGCGCGCCGGCTGATCGAAGAGAACCAGGACAAGATGCACGCCATGGCGACGGCGCTGCTGGAGTGGGAAACCATCGACAGCGAGCAGATCGACGACATCATGTCCGGCAAGGCGCCCCGGCCACCCAAGGACTGGACGCCGGCGTCCAGCCGGCCGCCCGGCAATCCGCCGCCGGTCAACCCCGATGGGGCGCATGCGCCGGCCTGAGGCAGCTTGCTTCCACGATCGCACGCGGGGCTTCGGCCCCGCTTGCATTTGGGTCATCGTGCCATGAGGGTTGACCGATGACCGCCTGGCAGGCTGGGCGCTTCCGCATCGACCTGAGCCGGCCGCGGGTGATGGGCATCGTCAACATCACGCCGGACTCCTTTTCCGACGGCGGCGCCCACGCGACGACCGCGCTGGCCATCGCGCAATGCGAGCGGCTGGTGGCCGAAGGGGCCGACCTGCTGGACCTGGGTGGCGAATCGACGCGGCCCGGCGCGGCGGCCGTCGGCCTGGACGAAGAACGCGCGCGGGTCCTGCCGGTGCTGCAGCATGCGCTGCGCCTGGGCGTACCGGTGTCGGTGGACACGCGCCGCCGCGCGCTGATGCAACAGGCGCTACACGCCGGTGCCGACATCATCAACGACGTCAACGCCCTGCGCGACGACGGCGCCGAGGCGCTGCTGGCCGTGCACCCGACGGCCGGCGTGTGCCTGATGCACATGCGCGGCGAGCCCGCCACGATGCAGCAGGCGCCGCACTACGACGATGTGGTCGAGGAAGTGGCGCAGTTCCTGGCCGGGCGCGCCGCATCCCTGCAGGCCTGTGGCATGGCCGCCGAACGCATCGTGCTCGATCCCGGCTTCGGGTTCGGCAAGACCGACGCACACCAAGTGGCGCTGCACCGTGCGCTGCCGCGGCTGCAGGCGCTGGGCTTTCCGGTACTTGTAGGCTGGTCGCGCAAGTCCACCCTCGGCAGAATCACCGGCAGGCCGGTGCACGAGCGCCTGCCCGCCAGCCTGGCCGCCGCGCTGGCGGCCGTGCAGCAGGGCGCCAGGCTGCTGCGCGTGCACGACGTGGCCGCGACGGTCGACGCGCTGAAGGTCTGGCAGGCGCTGCAGGGCGACCCCGCCGGCCCCCCATCTTCTTTCGCAAGGCAGAGCCCCGCATGAGCAGACGTTACTTTGGCACCGACGGCATCCGTGGCACGGTCGGCATGCCGCCCATCACGCCCGATTTCATGCTGCGCCTGGGCCACGCCGTGGGCATCGTGTTGCGCCGCACGGTCGACCGCCCGACGGTGATCATCGGCAAGGACACGCGCATCTCCGGCTACATGATCGAATCGGCGCTGGAGGCCGGCTTTGCTTCGGCCGGGGTGAACGTGCTGCTCAGCGGCCCGCTGCCCACGCCCGGCGTGGCCTATCTGACGCGGGCGCTGCGGCTGGACCTGGGCGTGGTGATCAGCGCCTCGCACAATCCCTTTGCCGACAACGGCATCAAGTTCTTCTCGGCTCGCGGCGAGAAGCTGCCCGACGAGTGGGAAGTGGCCGTCGAGGCGGCGCTGGAAGAAACTCCGCGCTGGGTGGACGCCGCCGGCCTGGGCCGCGCCCGCCGCTTGGAGGATGCGCAGGGCCGCTACATCGAGTTCTGCAAGAGCACCGTTGGCAGCGAGCTGTCGCTGCGCGGCCTGAAGCTGGTGGTCGACGGTGCCCACGGCGCGGCCTACCAGGTGGCGCCCAACGTGTTCCACGAACTGGGCGCTGACGTGGTGTCCATCGGCTGCAGCCCCGACGGCATCAACATCAACAAGGAGGTCGGCGCCACCGCGCCGGCCGCGCTGGTGCAGCGGGTGCAGGCCGAGCGGGCCGACTACGGCATCGCGCTGGACGGCGATGCCGACCGACTGCTGATGGTCGACCACCAGGGCCGGCTGTTCAATGGCGACGAACTGCTCTACGTGATGGTGGCCGACCGGCTGGCCCAGCGCCGGCCGGTGCCCGGGGTGGTGGGCACGCTGATGACCAACATGGCGGTGGAGCTGGCGCTGCGCCGCCGCGACATCCCGCTGGTGCGCGCCAAGGTCGGCGACCGCTACGTGCTGGAAGAGCTGGTCGAGCGCGGCTGGCAGCTGGGCGGCGAGGGTTCCGGCCACCTGCTGGCGCTGGACTGCCACACCACCGGCGACGGCATCGTCAGCGCGCTGCAGGTGCTGCAGGCGGTGCAGCGGCAGGGCGGCAGCCTGGCCGGCATCCTGCAGGACGTGGTGCTGTTCCCGCAGACGCTGCTGAACGTGCGGCTGCAGGAAGGCCGCGACTGGCGGTCCAACCCGGCGCTGGCCAGCGCCCAGCAGGCGGTGGATGCCGAGCTGGGCGACAGCGGCCGGGTGCTGATCCGGGCCTCGGGCACCGAACCGGTGCTGCGCATCATGGTCGAAGCCCGGGATTCGGAGCAGGGCCGGCGGGCGGCCGAGCGGCTGGCCGCGGCCGCCACTGCCTGAGCGTCATGTGACGCTTTTTTGACAGCCCGGTGACGGGCTGGCGACGCCGGCGAGCCCCTGCGGCCATGCCGCCACGGTGTCACAAAGCCGTCATGCGGTCTGCCTACAGTGCGGTGCATCGACACTTCACTGCAGGTGGGATCCATGCTGAAACAGTTTGTCCGCGGCTCGCTGGCCGCCTCGGCCGCGTTGCTCCTGGCCGCCACGGTGCAGGCGCAGGACGTGACCGGCGCGGGCGCCACGTTCCCGGCGCCGATTTACGCCAAGTGGGCCGATGCCTACAACAAGGCGACCGGCGCGCGCATCAACTACCAGTCGGTGGGTTCCGGTGCCGGCATCAAGCAGATCACTGCCAAGACGGTGGATTTCGGTGCCTCGGACATGCCGCTGTCGGACGAGCAGCTGGCCAAGGACGGCATGATCCAGTTCCCGACCGTGATTGGCGGGGTGGTGCCGGTGGTCAACATCGCCGGCATCAAGCCAGGCCAGATCAAGCTGACGGGGCAGGTGCTGGGCGACATCTATCTCGGCAAGATCACCAAGTGGAACGATCCGGCGCTGACCGCCCTGAACCCGGGTGTGCCGTTGCCTGATGCCGCCATCGCGCCGGTGCGTCGCGCGGACGGTTCGGGCACGACCTTCATCTTCACCAACTACCTTTCGAAGGTGAACCCTGAGTGGAAGGCGAAGGTCGGTGAAGGTACGGCGGTGAATTGGCCCACAGGCGCAGGCGGCAAGGGCAACGAAGGTGTCGCGGCCTTCGTGCAGCGCTTGCCCAACTCGATCGGCTACGTCGAGTACGCCTACGTCAAGCAGAACAAGATGACCTACACGCTGATGAAGAATCGCGATGGCGTGTTCGTCGAGCCGAACGATTCCGCGTTCAAGGCCGCCGCGGCCGGTGCCGACTGGAACCGCACCTTCAACCAGGTGACGACGGATCAGCCGGGCAAGGATTCCTGGCCCCTGACCAACCCGACCTACATCCTGATGCACAAGACGCAGGAGAAGCCTGCGGCTGCGAGCAACGCGCTCAAGTTCTTCGACTGGGCCTACAACAACGGCGACAAGATGGCCGACGAGCTGGACTATGTGCCGCTGCCCGATTCGGTGAAGAACCTCGTGCGCAAGCAGTGGACCGACAACCTGAAAGACGCGAGCGGCAAGCCGATCGCCTTCAAGTGACCTGAACCGTGCGGGCAGCCCCGGCTGCCCGCTCGCGCCAGGGCGACCTCACCTCTGAAATCAGGACCGATCGTGGCCGCTACACTTCCGGCACCCTCGTACGACCCCGAATCCGCCATGGAGCGCTCGATACCGGAAGGGCGCCCCCCCGAGCGCCGGCGCGTCGCCCCCTGGGCCGACCGGCTTTTCGCGTTTCTGGCGCATGGCGCCGCGTGGGTGACGCTGCTGCTGCTGGTGGGCATCATCGTCTCGCTGTTCATTGGCGCGGCACCGGCCATCAAGGAATTCGGCCTGGGCTTCCTGTGGTCGGCCGAGTGGGACCCGGTGCAGGAGAAGTTCGGCGGCCTGGTGATGATCTACGGCACGCTGATGACCTCGTTCATCGCGCTGCTGATCGCCGTGCCGGTGAGCTTCGGCATCGCGCTGTTCCTGACCGAACTCTCGCCCGGCTGGCTGAAGCGGCCGCTGGGCATTGCCATCGAGCTGCTGGCCGCCGTGCCGTCCATCGTCTACGGCATGTGGGGCCTGCTGGTCTTCGGGCCGATCCTGGCCACCTACGTGCAGGCGCCGCTGCAGTCCGCTTTCGGCGATGTGCCGGTGCTCGGCACGCTGTTCTCCGGGCCGCCGGTGGGCATCGGCATCCTGTCGGCCGGCATCATCCTGGCCATCATGGTCATCCCGTTCATCGCTGCGGTGATGCGCGACGTGTTCGAGGTGACGCCGCCGATGCTGAAGGAGTCGGCCTACGGTCTGGGCTCCACCACCTGGGAGGTGGTTTCCAAGGTCGTGCTGCCCTACACGAAGACCGGCGTCGTCGGCGGCATCATGCTGGGCCTGGGCCGGGCACTGGGCGAGACCATGGCCGTCACCTTCGTCATCGGCAACTTCAACCAGCTGGATTCGCTGTCGCTGTTCCAGGCGGCCAACAGCATCACCTCGGCGCTGGCCAACGAGTTTGCCGAGGCTGGCGCCGGGCTACACCAGGCCTCGCTGATCTACCTGGGCCTGGTGCTGTTCTTCATCACCTTCGTGGTGCTGGCGCTGTCGAAGCTGCTGCTGGCGCGGCTGAAGCAAGGGGAGGGCAAGGCGTCATGAGCAGCATCGCCCCCGCCGGCGCGGTATCTTCGCGCCTGTCCTCGGCCAGCCTGGCCAAGCACCATGCGCGCAAGCGCATCAACGTCATCGCGCTGACGCTGTCGCTGCTGGCGATGGGCTTTGGCCTGTTCTGGCTGGCCTGGATCCTGTTCGAGACGGTGCGCCTGGGCCTGGGCGGCCTGGCGCTGTCGGTCTTCACCGAGATGACACCGCCGCCGATGGCGGCAACGGGCGGCCTGGCCAATGCCATCTTCGGCTCGCTGTCGATGGTGCTGCTGGCCACGCTGCTGGGCACGCCGATCGGCGTGCTGGCCGGGGTCTACCTGGCCGAATATGGCCAGCGCAGCTGGCTGGGCCACACGGTGCGCTTCATCAACGACATCCTGCTGTCGGCGCCGTCGATCGTGATCGGCCTGTTCATCTATGCGGTGGTGGTGGCGCCGATGCGGGGCTTCTCCGGCATTGCCGGCATCCTGGCGCTGGCGCTGATCGTCATCCCGGTGGTCATCCGCACCACCGAGAACATGCTGAGCCTGATCCCGAACGCGCTGCGCGAGGCCGCCTATGCGCTGGGCACGCCGAAGTGGAAGGTGATCTCGTCGGTGACGTTGAAGGCGGCGCGTGCCGGCGTCATCACCGGCATCCTGCTGGCGCTGGCGCGCATCGCCGGCGAGACGGCGCCGCTGCTCTTCACCGCGCTGTCCAACCAGTTCTGGACCAGCGACCTGCGCGAGCCGATGGCCAGCCTGCCGGTGACCATCTTCAAGTTCGCGATGAGCCCTTACGAGAACTGGCAGAAGCTGGCCTGGGCCGGCGTCTTCCTGATCACCCTGGGCGTGCTGCTGCTGAACATCCTGGCGCGCGTGCTCTTCAAGAACAAGCATTGACTGGAGTGTCGATGGGCGCGATGTACGAACTCCCGGTGACCGAGCGGCCCAAGCTGTCGGTGCGCAACCTGAACTTCTATTACGGCAACTTCAAGGCGCTGAAGAACATCAACCTCGACATTCCCGAGCGCAAGGTCACCGCCTTCATCGGGCCGTCGGGTTGCGGCAAGAGCACGCTGCTGCGCACCTTCAACCGCATGTACGAGCTGTACCCCGAGCAGCGGGCCGAAGGCGAGATCAATCTCGACGGCCAGAACATCCTGGCCAGCAAGGAAGACGTCACGCTGATCCGTGCCAAGGTGGGCATGGTGTTCCAGAAGCCGACGCCGTTCCCGATGTCGATCTACGACAACATCGCCTTCGGTGTGCGGCTGTTCGAATCACTGTCGCGCGACGAGATGGACGAGCGCGTCGAATGGGCGCTGCGCAAGGCCGCGCTGTGGAACGAGGCCAAGGACAAGCTGCAGCAGAGCGGCTCGGGCCTGTCCGGCGGCCAGCAGCAGCGGCTGTGCATCGCCCGCGGCATCGCCATCAAGCCCGAGGTGCTGTTGCTGGACGAGCCCTGCTCGGCGCTGGACCCGATCTCCACCGGCAAGATCGAGGAGCTGATCCACGAGCTGAAGTCCGACTACACGGTGGCCATCGTCACGCACAACATGCAGCAGGCGGCGCGCTGCTCGGACTACACCGCCTACATGTACCTGGGCGACCTGATCGAGTTCGGGCCCACGAAGGATCTGTTCATGAGCCCGAAGAAGAAGGACACCGAGGACTACATCACCGGCCGCTTCGGCTGAAGGAGGAGTCGATGAACGACAAACATTTGTCCTCGCAGTTCGACGCCGAGCTCGGTTCCATCTCGACCCGCGTGCTCGAAATGGGCGGCATCGTCGAGGCCCAGGTGGGCCAGGCGGTGTACGCGCTGTCCCACCTGAGCGACGAGACCGCCGCCCAGGTGCTGACGCTGGAAGAGCGCGTCAATGCGATGGAGGTCGAGATCGACAACGACCTGTGGACCATCATCGCCCGCCGACAGCCCACCGCGCGCGACCTGCGGCTGCTGGTGGCCATCAGCAAGGCCATCGCCAACCTGGAGCGCGCCGGCGACGAGGCGGCGCGTATTGCGCGCACCGTGCAGCGGCTGGTCAACGAAGGCGTGTCCAGCCGGCTGCGCACGCCGCTGTCCGACCTGGACTATGCGGCCTCTCTGGCCGTGGCGCAGCTGCGCAAGGCGCTGGATGCCTTTGCCCGGCTGGACGTGGGCAAGGCACTGGAGGTGCTGAAGTCCGACGACCAGATCGACCGCGAGTTCGAAGGCCTGATCCGCAAGCTGATCACCTACATGATGGAAGACCCGCGCACCATCTCGGCCAGCATCGAGCTGGTGTTCGTGGCCAAGGCGATCGAACGCGTGGGCGACCACGGCAAGAACCTGGCCGAGGCGGTGATCTACGTGGTCAAGGGCACCGACGTGCGCCACAACACCATCGACACGGTGGAGTCCATCGTTCGCTGAGATGAAACCCCCACGCTCTCTACGCTCGCTGCCCCCCGCGGGGGCGGTCAGTACCTGCGGAACGGCCGGGCGGCACTGACATGGCCCGCATCCTGGTTGTCGAAGACGAGCCGGCCATCGCCGAGCTGGTGGCCATCAACCTTCGGCATGCCGGCCACGAGGTGACGCTGGCCGGCGACGCCCGGCAGGCGCAGCTGGAGGTGGATGCGGTGCTGCCCGATCTGGTGGTGCTGGACTGGATGCTGCCCGGCCAGAGCGGCCTGTCGCTGGCCCGCGAATGGCGCGGCGCGGCGCGCACCCGCGCGCTGCCGATCATCATGCTCACCGCCCGCGCGGACGAGCCCGACGTGGTGGCCGGCCTGGATGCCGGTGCCGACGATTACGTGGCCAAGCCCTTTTCCACCAACGCGCTGATGGCCCGCGTGCGGGCGCTGCTGCGGCGCAAGGCGCCGCAGGCGCTGGACGCCGCCATCGAACTGGCCGGCCTGCGCCTGGACCCGGCCACGCGCCGCGTCAGCCGGCGCATGGAAGACCGCGTGCAGGAGGTACGCCTGGGCCCCACCGAGTTCCGCCTGCTGCACTTCCTGATGACCCACCCCGAGCGCGTGCACACCCGCGCGCAGCTGCTCGACCGGGTCTGGGGCGACCATGTGTTCATCGAGGAGCGCACGGTCGACGTGCACGTGAAGCGGCTGCGCGATGCGCTGTCGGCGGTGCAGTGCGCCCACCTGGTGGAGACGGTGCGCGGCGCCGGCTACCGCATCAGCGAGCAGGCCTCGGCCGCCTCGGCCTGACGCGCCGCATGTCCCGATGAGCGCACGTCTGCTGCAGCTGCTGGGTGCGGCGGCCGGGCTGCTGCTCAGCGTCGCGGGCGGCGTGCTGGTGGGCTGGTGGTCAGGCCAGCCGCTGTCCGGTCTGCTGGCTGCGCTGGCCATGGGCCTGGCCGGCCTGCTGGTGCACGACGCGATGCGCAGCAACCGCCTGCTGGCCTGGCTGCGCCAGGACGGCGAGGGTGCCTCGCCGCCGGTGACCGGCCGCTGGGGCGAGCTCGGCTACCAGATGGAGAAGCTGCTGCGCCGCCGCGAGCAGCGCATCGAGCAGGAACGGCAGCGCCTGGCGCAGCTGCTCAGCGCAGTGGAGGCTTCGCCGATCGGCGTGCTGCTGCTGGATGCGCGGCACCAGATCACCTGGTGCAGCCGCGTTGCCGCCGACCACCTGGGCCTGGACCCGCAGCGCGACATCGCCCAGCCGGTGACGAACCTGGTGCGCGTGCCGGCCTTCGTCGAATACCTGGCGCATGGCCCGCTGGACCAGCCGGTGGTGTTCGGCGGCGACAAGGCCAGCCGCCTGTCGGTGCTGGTGCAGCCCTACGACGAGGGCCTGAAGCTGGTGCTGACGCAGGACATCACCGAGCGCGACCGGGCCGAGACCATGCGGCGCAACTTCGTGGCCAACGTGTCCCACGAGATCCGCACGCCGCTGACGGTGCTGGCCGGCTTCATCGAGACGATGAGCCAGCTGCCGCTGACCGAACCCGAGCGCAAGCGCGTGCTCGGCCTGATGACGACCCAGGCGCAGCGCATGCAGGACCTGGTGGCCGACCTGCTGACCCTGGCGCAGCTGGAAGGCAGCCCGCGGCCGCCCACCGACCGCTGGGTCGCCGTGCGCAAGCTGCTGAAGGCGGCGGAAGCCGACGCCGTGGCGCTGTCGGCCGGCCAGCATGTGCTGCAGTTCGACAGCGACGGCGAGGCCGAACTGGCCGGCAGCGAGACCGAGCTGCAGAGCGCGCTGAACAACCTGGTGGTGAACGCGGTGCGCTACACGCCGCCGGGCGGCCGCATCGAGGTGCACTGGTCGGTGCGCGACGACGGCTGGGGCGTGCTGCGCGTGGCTGACAGCGGCATCGGCATCGCGCGCGAGCATCTGCCGCGGTTGACCGAGCGCTTCTATCGCGTGGATGGAAGCCGCTCGCGCGACACCGGCGGTACCGGCCTGGGCCTGTCGATCGTCAAGCACGTGGTGCAGCGCCACGGCGGCGAGATCGACATCCAGAGCGAGCCCGGCAAGGGCTCCAGCTTCCGGCTGCTGCTGCCGCCCAGCCGCGTGCGGGTGGAGGCGGCTGCGGCCCCGGCGCCGGCCAGCGTCGAAACCGCGCGTTGATCAGCCGGCCGGCTGGCGCCGGTAGACGGCCGTGAGGTTGTTGCGGTCGGTAGGCCGGCGCTCGCGCGCGACGCGCGTCCAGCCGGGCGGCGGCACGGCAGCGCGGTTCAGCGGCTCGACCCGCACCAGGTAGTCGCAGCGGGTGTCGGCCGGGCCGTGACGCGCGTCGACGCGGTAGCCGCCAAACACCTCCAGCGAGGCCACCAGCGTCAGCGAAGCCTCGGGCGTGACCACGCAGGCGCCCGGCGGCAGGTGCCGCGCCAGGCGTTCCACCAGCGGCCGGTTGCTGCGCGCGTAGTCGAGGATCGGCAGGCCCAGCGTCATAAGCAGCACCAGGCACAGCGCCACGCCGCCGGCTGGCAGCACCAGGCTCTTCCACAGCGCCTCGCGATGGCGGCCGGTGCGCCAGCGCAACAGCCAGATCCAGGCGCCTGTGCCCAGCAGGGCCAAGGCCAGCGCCAGCCACGAGAACTCGGGCACGAAGCCGGGGGCCAGCTTGGCCACGTTGGCCGCCGGCTTGGCCGGAATGCCCACCTGCACCGATGCATAGATGACCCACAGCGCGCCGGCGCACAGCGTGAACAGGATCATCGAGAACCAGTCGATCGCGGCGGTGGTGCTGCGGTTCAGCGTGGGCAGCGCGAAGGCCGCCAGCACGGCCAGACCCGGCAGCGCCAGCAGCAGCGTGCGTTCCGCGCCGCCCATCACCAGGCTGGCGACCAGCGCCACCAGCACGCTGACCAGCGGCACCGACACATGGCGGTGCAGCAGGTGGCGTCGCCAGCGCCACAAGGTCCACAGCGCCAGCAGCCAGGCCGGCCACATGAACCACAGCCACTCGCGGCCGATCGACAGCAGGTCGGCCCCGCTGAAGCTGCCGGCGATGCGCCATGCCCAGGTGCCGAGCAGCCAAGCCACCACGGCAGCGGCGCCCGCCGCGGCGGCGCTCCACGCCGCCAGCCGGCGGCTCTGCGCGTAGGTGGAACGGGCCAGCACCAACGTGCCGCCCAGGCCCAGCGCCACGGCTACGGTGGGCGCGCCGCTGCCGGCCACCACCATCAGTGAAGTGAGCAGACCGGCCCGGGCACGCCACAGCCGGTAGGGCGCGGCGGCCATCGACCACAGGAACAGGTTCACGCCGAACAGTTGCGCCAGCTCGGGCGTGGTCTCGTGCCCCAGCTGCAGCAGGCCGAGGCTGGCGATCAGCGCCAACACGGCGGCATCGGCCACCGCGCGGGCATAGTCCACCGGCTCGGCCTCGCCGCCGAAGGCAAAGGCCACCGGCTGCGCGGCTTCGGTGCGGGCCAGCTGATAGCAGCTGTACCAGGTCAGCGACAGCACCAGCGCCAGCAGCGCGGCAAAGGGCAGGCGCGCCGCCAGCGCCGGGTCCACCCAAGGCTGCAGCAGCTGGATGAACAGCGCGCCCAGCCAGTAGGGCAGCAGCGCCGCATCGGCCGGCACGCCGCCCAGCGCGGGCTGCAGCCAGGCGCTGCGGCCTTCGGCCAGACTGAGCATGTAGCCGAAGGCGGTGATGTCGGCATTGCGCCAGGGGTCGCGGCCGAACACGCCCGGCAGCACGTAGGCCGCGCACAGCAGCAGCAGCGCCAGGCGTGGCATGCGCCGTGCGCCGCGCTTGGTCACCAGGGCCGGGGAGGGCGTGTTCACGATGGCATCATGCCCGAGCACCGCCACGATGCGCCGGGCAACAAAAAAGGCAGCCGCAGCTGCCTTGTTCGGGACGCGGGTGCGTCACTTCTTGATGCCGACGCGGGCGAACTTGGTACGGAATTTCTCGACGCGGCCGCCCAGGTTGTCCACGCTCTTCTGCGTTCCGGTATAGAACGGATGCGTTTCGCTGGTGGTCTCCAGCTTGATCAGCGGCAGCTCGCGGCCATCGTCCATCTTCACCGTCTCCTTGCTCTGCACGCAGGAGCGGGTGACGAACTTGAAGCCGTTGGACAGATCCACGAAGCACACTTCGCGGTAGTTGGGGTGGATGCCTTCTTTCATGGGAAACCTTTGCGCTTTTGAGCTGCGGTAGCCACGCCGACCCTTTCGGCGCACTTGCCACTTGCGGACAACCCGCGATTCTAACCTACCCGCCCCGACGCATCATGTCGAAGAAGTCGAGGTTGGTCTTGGTGGCCTTCATCTTCTCGAGGATGAACTCCATTGCCTCGATCTCGTCCATCGGATACAGCAGCTTGCGCAGGATCCATGTCTTCTGCAGGATCTCCGGCTTGAGCAGCAGTTCTTCGCGCCGCGTGCCGCTCTTGTTGAGCAGGATCGATGGGTAGACGCGCTTCTCGGACATGCGGCGGTCGAGGTAGATCTCGCAGTTGCCGGTGCCCTTGAATTCTTCGTAGATGACTTCGTCCATGCGGCTGCCGGTGTCGATCAGCGCGGTGCCGATGATCGTCAGGCTGCCGCCTTCCTCGATGTTGCGCGCCGCGCCGAAGAAGCGCTTCGGCCGCTGCAGCGCATTGGCGTCCACGCCCCCTGTCAGCACCTTGCCGGAGCTTGGCAGCACATTGTTGTAGGCGCGGGCCAAGCGGGTGATCGAATCGAGAAGGATCACCACGTCCTTCTTCATTTCGACCAGGCGCTTGGCGCGCTCGATCACCATCTCGGCCACCTGCACGTGGCGCGCCGCCGGTTCGTCGAAGGTGGAACTGATGACCTCGCCGCGCACCGTGCGCTGCATCTCGGTCACTTCCTCGGGCCGCTCGTCGACCAGCAGCACCATCAGGTGCACGTCGGGATAGTTAGCGACGATGGCATGCGCGAAGTGCTGCATCATCACTGTCTTGCCGCTTTTCGGCTGTGACACCAGCAGCGCCCGCTGGCCTTTGCCCAGCGGCGCAATCAGATCGATGATGCGGCTGGTGATGTTCTCTTCGCTCTTGATGTCGCGTTCGAGCTTGAACTGCTCCTTGGGGAACAAGGGCGTCAGGTTCTCGAACATGATCTTGTGCTTGTTCTCCTCGGGCGTGACGCCGTTGACGCGGTCCACCTTGACCAGCGCGAAATAGCGTTCGCCGTCCTTGGGCACACGCACCTCGCCTTCGATCATGTCGCCGGTGTGCAGGTTGAAGCGGCGGATCTGGCTGGGCGATAGGTAGATGTCGTCGGTGCTCGCCATGTAGCTCGTGTCGGGCGAGCGCAGGAAGCCGAAGCCGTCGGGCAGCACCTCCAACACGCCGTCGCCGAAGACCTGCTCGCCGGCCTTGGCGCGCTTCTTCATGATCGCGAACATCAGCTCCTGCTTGCGCATGCGGCTGACGTTCTCGATCTCCAGTGCCTCGCCCATGGCGATGAGCTTGGAGACGTGCTGTGCCTTCAGTTCGGAAAGGTGCATGCGAGGAGTTCCCGACAACAGGACAGACCCCGGCAGGGGCCATGCGACACACATTCGATGCAACCCGCCGCCAAGTGGCCTCCGGTCGGCACCCGCCCAGATCGGGAAGCGCCTAGGGTGCCAAGGGCTGAGGGGTCAGATCGAATCCACTGGGCTACCGGCCAATTGCCAGAAGGCAGGAGGGTCGGGACGTGGAGGTGAATCGGGTGGCTCTAGCGCCAGCCTGCTCGGCTGCCTAGCTGCTCACCAGCGATGATTATAGATGACCGTCGAGAAAGGCAGTCAACTGCGCCTTGGACAGCGCGCCCACGCGCGTGGCGGCCAGTTCACCACCCTTGAAAAGCATCAGCGTCGGAATGCCGCGGATGCCGAACTTCGCGGGCACGTCGCGGTTCTCGTCCACGTTCAGCTTGGCAATCTGCAGGCGCCCGTCGTAGTCCTTCGAGGCTTCGTCCAGGATGGGCGCAATGCCCTTGCAGGGGCCGCACCACTCGGCCCAGAAGTCCACCAGCACGGGCTTGTCGGAATGCAGCACGTCGCTGTCGAAAGAAGAGTCGGAAACGTGCTTGATCAGTTCGCTGCTCATGTTGGGACCTCCGCAAACCCTGCGCTTGGCATGGGGTGAATGGCTGAATTCTGTCACAAAGGCCCCGGCCCGGCGCGATGCGGCACCTGCGAGCTGTCGCACCCCAGCCGACGAACTGCCGGCGCTTTGCGCTGCAGTTCATGCCACCGGCGGGGGGCATGCCGCGGTCCAATCGAAGGCGTGCTGCCACGTCTGCCATGAACTCGCCCGCGATCGCATCGACGCCTCCCCAACCTTCGACCGAAGGCCAGGCGCTGCGCCGCATGGGGCCTTTTCAGTTGGTGGCCCTGGCCGGCAAGAGCCGGCTGACGATGGCATGGCGCATTCATGATCAGCGACAGGGGGCATCCCATTCACCGCGCTTGCTGGTGATGCCGCGCACCCAGCCTCCCGACGCGGCGGCAGTGCAGGCCTGGGAACAGAGAGTGCGTCGTGCGGCGCGTCTGCGCCACCCCCACCTGGCCGAAGTGGTGGATGTGGGTGTCGTCGAACGCTGGCCCTATGTGCTCTACGACGCGGCAGGCATGGAACTGCTGGACGAACCCATCACTCTGCCGCCCCCGGGCGCTGCCGAGGTGGCGCAGTGGATGGCGGACGCGCTGACAGGATTGGCCTATGCGCACGACGGCGGCGTGGTGCATGGCGATGTTCAGCCCTACATGCTTCTGCGCGACGAACAGGGTCAGGTGCGCTGGGTGGGGCTGGAAGTGGCCGAAGCCGCTGGCGCGCCGACGAAACTGCCGGCGGCCCACCACATCGACGCGCTGCAGTTGTACCGTTTGCGTGATGCTGCGCGAGCGGACCTGCTGGGCGTTGGCTTGCTGATGCACCAGTTGTTGTGCGGCCAGGCCCCGCTGGATGAAGCCGACTTCGGCGTGGTGGTCGAGCGCATGCCGCCGGCCGGACGCGAACTGGTCAGGTTGCCTTGGGAAACACCACGCCCCGTGCCTGAGGTGCTGAGGGCCATCGCCAACCGCGCCACCGATCGTCAGCCTCGGCAGCGCTATGGCAGCGCGAGAGCGATGGCCCGGGCGCTGGAAGGCTGGCTGCAGGCAGAAGGGCGGGCGGGCGGCGGTCCGCTGGCCCTGCTGCGCGACCGTCTGCACAGCGCCGGCACCTTGCCGGGCTCGCCCGGCAGCGCCGCGCGTGCGGCCCGCCTCGCATTGATGGACAAGGAGCGCACCAACGAGCTGGCCGAGGTGGTGCTGCAGGATGTGGCGCTGTCCTTCGAGCTGCTGCGCGGTGTCAACAGTGCCCAAGTGCGCGGCAGCCAGCCGGCGGGTGGCGCTGCCATCCTGACTGTGCGCAGAGCCATCGCGATGATCGGTCTGGACGGCGTGCGCCGCGCTGCGCTAGGCCTGCGGGCATGGCCCGGACCGCTGCCGGAAGACAGCGCCAAGACCTTGGGGCGGCTGCTCGGCACGGCGCGGCGTACCGGCCAACTGGCCCAGGCCCTGCGGCCGGCCGGCTACGACGGCGAAGTGGTGCTGATGGTCACGCTGCTGCAACTGCTGGGCCGGCTGGTGGCGGCCTACCACTTTCCCGATGAATGGCAGCAGATCCAGCGGCTGATGCAACCCGCGCCGCCCGAGCTGCCCGGCGAGGCCGAGCAGCCCGGCATGTCGGAGCAGGCCGCTTCGTTCGCGGTGCTAGGCGCGGATATCGAAGGTCTTGGTGCGGCCGTTGCACGCTACTGGGGGCTGGACGACAGCGTGCTGCACCTGATCCGCAGGATGCCGCTGGCGACCCTGCCACGCAGCATCGACAACGACGACGACATGCTGCGTGCGGTGGCCAGTTGTGCAATCGAGTTGATCGACGGCCAGTCTGCGGACGAGGCACGGCGTGAGGCTGCATTGCGCCAGGTGGCTCAGCGCTATGGTCGGCCGCTGAAAATGAGCTTGCGCGATTTTCGCGATGCGCTGGCGGGTGTGCGCCCGGGCGCGGCGGCTGCGAAAGTGGCGGCGGCATCGCAGGAGCAATCCGAGAACCGCGCCTGAAGACGGGTGACGAGCCTTACCCCCGGCACTGGTCACAACGGTTGGGGCTGCTTCGTTCCCGACCTGACCCGGTTGGCCGCGCTTCCATGCGGGGAGGCCCGTCGCTGGCCATTGTAGGCGAGGGGCCTGCGCTGCCCTTCAGCGCAGCTGCAGTTCGTCGCCGGCGAAGCGCAGCCCCAGCGGCTCGATCAGCAGTTCCTTGGGGCCGTCCTCGACCACACCGGCCAAGGTGGCCGCCACGCCTTGTTCGGCAGCCACGCGCAGCGTCTCGGCCGCCTGGTCGGCAGCGACGAAGAGCGCGAAACCGGTGCCCATGTTCAACGTGCCATAGGCCTCGTGGTCGTCCTGTCGCGCCTGCTGCTGGATGAAGCGCAGCACCGGCGGCACCTCGGGCACGGTGTGCACGCGATAGCGCAGCGGCTTCGGGTGGCGCAGCAGCTTGCGCCAGCCGTGGCCGGTGATGTTGGAGGCGTAGTGCGGCGTGATGCCGGCGCGATGCAGCGCTTCGGTCACCGGCGAATACAGCACCGTCGGCGCCAGCAGCGCCTCGCCATAGCCCAGGCCGTCCTGCACCGGCGTCAGGTAGCCCTGCGGCAGGCGCTCCACCAGCTTGCGCGCCAGGCTCAGGCCATTGGCGTGGATGCCGCTGGAGGCCAGCAGCACGATGGCATCACCGGGGCCCAACCGATCGCCCAGCGTCAGCCGCGTCTTCGGGTTGACCAGGCCGGTGCAGGATGCGGCCAGGTCGATGCGCCCGGCTTCGACGATGCCGGCCAGTGCCGGTGTCTCGCCGCCGCCCCAGGCCACGCCGCAACGGTCGCAGGCGCGCTTCCAGCCGTCCACCAGCGCCTGGGCGCGCTGCGCATCGCCGAACCAGTCGGAGCCACCGGCCGCCCAGTAGGCCTGCACCACCAGCGGCGTGGCGCCAACGGTGATCAGGTCGTTGACCGCCATCGCGATGGTGTCCTGCGCGATCGCGTCGTAGTAGCTGCGGCCGGTCAGGCGCGCCATCTCGTCGGCGACCAGCGCCTTCGAGCCCAGGCATTCGACGATGCTGGCCAAGTAGAAGGGCCCCACGTCCACCACGTAGGCGGATTCGCCGCGCGAGGCCTGCAGCTCTGCAAAGCCGTGGCCGCCCAGGTGCTGCGCGGTGGCGGCGGCGGCGCGCTGCGCGGCCACCTTCAGTGGATCGATGAGGTCGTAGTCGACGCCGGCCTGGCGGTAGCTGAGCGTGGCGTCCGCGGGCGCCTGGGCAGGGCTGTTCATGCGCCGGCATTATCCGGCACGGGTCCATGGCGGCCCGGGGCCGGCCCGTAGAATGAAGCGCATGTCCTATGTCGTGCTGGCCCGCAAGTACCGGCCCCGCAGCTTCGAGCAGATGGTGGGCCAGGAGCATGTGGTGCGTGCGCTGTCCAACGCGCTGCAGCAGCAGCGGTTGCACCATGCCTACCTGTTCACCGGCACGCGCGGCATCGGCAAGACCACGGTCTCGCGCATCCTGGCCAAGAGCCTGAACTGCACCGGGCCCGACGGCCGCGGCGGCATCACGGCCACGCCCTGTGGCGTGTGCAGCGCCTGCGTCGAGATCGACGAAGACCGCTACATGGACTACGTTGAGCTCGACGCCGCCAGCAACCGCGGCATCGACGAGGCGCGCGACCTGCTGGAGCGGGCCGCCTACAAGCCGAGCATCGGCCGCTTCAAGGTCTTCATGATCGACGAGGCGCACCAGCTCACCAAGGACGCCTTCAGCGCGCTGCTGAAGACGCTGGAAGAGCCGCCCGAGTACCTGAAGTTCGTGCTGGCCACCACCGACCCGGAGAAGATGCTGCCCACGGTGCTGAGCCGCTGCCTGCAGTTCAACCTGCGGCCGATGGCACCCGAGGTGGTTCACCAGCACCTGCAGAACGTCCTGCAGGCGGAAAGCGTCGCTTTCGATACGCCTGCGCTGCGCCTGCTGGCACGTGCGGCGCGCGGCTCGATGCGTGATGCGCTCTCGCTCACCGACCAGGCCATCGCCTATGGTGGCGGCCGGCTCGAGGAGGCCGGTGTGCGCGCGATGCTGGGTGCGGTGGACCAGGGCCATGCCGCGGCGCTGGTCGAGGCGCTGGCACAGCGCGATGGTGCCGGGTTGCTGGCCCGGCTGGACCAGCTGCGCGAGCACGGCCTTTCGGCCGACGGCACGCTGGAAGGCATGGCCGTGCTGCTGCAGCGCATGGCGGTGGAGCAGGCCGTACCCGGCACGCTGGACGCCGCCGACCCCGATCTGGCCGACGCCGCACGCCTGGCGCCATCGTTGCCGGCCGACGAGACGCAGCTGCTCTACAGCATCGTGCTGCAGGGACGAGGCGAGCTGCACCTGATGTCCGACGACTATGCGGCACTGACCATGGTGCTGCTGCGCATGCTGGCCTTCGCACCGGCCGGCGCTGCGCCGCGCCCGGTGCCCAGGGCCGCGCCATCGCAGCCGCGCATCGAGCCTGCGCC